>CAZCQN010000088.1:0-12498 GCA_964500825.1 uncultured Verrucomicrobiota bacterium
GGCGAGATCCACGACGCCGACGTGCTGGTGAACCTCTCGCACGTGAAGGGCCATGGCGCGTGCGGCTTCGGCGGCGCGTGCAAGAACGTGGCGATGGGCTGCGTCAGCGACACGACGCGGATGGCCATCCACGCCCTCGAGGGCGGCATGACGTGGGACCCCGAAAAATGCACGCACTGCGAGGCGTGCATCCGCGCGTGCAACTACGGCGCCAACCGCTTCAACGACAAAGGCGAGTATCGCGTCTTCTACCACAACTGCGTCTACTGCATGCACTGCGTGGCCGCGTGCCCCGAGGACGCGATTACGGTCGATCCGCACGGGTTCAAGACGTTTCAGGAGGGGATGGCGCTCGCGACGCAGGTCGTTCTGGATACCTTCGCGCCCGACGCGGTGTTCCACATCAACGTGCTGCTCAGTGTCACCTACCTGTGCGACTGCTGGGGCTTCTCGACGCCGCCGCTCGTGCCCGACGTGGGCATCCTCGGCTCGCGCGACATGGTGGCGGTCGAGAAAGCCTCCCTCGACCTGCTCGACGCGAAGGACGTCTTGCCGAACTCACTGCCGAAAGGCCGCGAGCTTGGCACGAAGGGCCACCTGTTCGAGCGCATCCACCACAAGGACCCGTTCGTGCAGCTTCGCGCCCTCGAGCGCCGCGGCGTCGGTACGCAGCGGTATCGCCTGGTGGAAGTGAAGTAGGAATTGGCCACAGATCGCACAGATCGGCACTGATCCTACCTCCGTGTCCTCCGTGCTCTCCGTGGTTGAAGAAGAAGAAACACCACGGAGAGCACGGAGGGCACGGAGGGCACGGAGAACGCCTTATTCGGCTCCCAGCGCTTGACGGAGTTCTTCGGCCGTCGAGAGCGAGGCGGTGAGGTGGCGGTGGGCTTTGAGGCGGGGGAGGTTCTTGGCGTAACGGGGGAGCCACTTGCGGAACTGGAAGCAGGCGCGGCGCTCGCCGCGCGCCTCGGCGGTGAGCTGGAAGTGGCGCCAGATGAAAGCGGCGCGTTCGGCGTCGGTCGGCGGCTCGGGCAGGCGGCCAGTCGTGAGCAGGGCGTGGGTGTCGCGGAAGATCCACGGATCGGCGAGCGCGCCGCGTCCGATGGCGACGCCCGCACAGCCGGTCTCGTCGAGCATGCGCACCGCGTCGTCGGGCGTGCGGACGTCGCCGTTCCCAAGAACGGGGATTCCGTCGGCGGCCTCGACGACGGCGCGGATGGCGTCGAGGTCGACGCGGCCCGAGTACTTGTCCGTGGCGAAGCGGCCGTGGACGGTGAGCGCGGCGACGCCGGCGTCGCGCAGGCGTGGTGCGAGCTCGCGCGCGACGAACTCTTTGGGCGAGTACCCCAACCGCATCTTGACCGTTACGGGGACCGTAACGCCTTGGACGACGCACCGGGCAAGAGCCAGCGCCTCGTCGGGGTCCTTGAGTATGGCGGCGCCGGCGCCGTGGCGCGTGATCTTGCGGACGGGGCAGCCCATGTTGATGTCGATTGCGACGGCGCCGTGCTCGGCGGCCCATTGTCCGGCACGCGCCATGTCGTGCGCGATGACGCCGTAGAGTTGGACGGCGAGCGGCTGGTCGTCGGGCCCGGTCTCGGCGATCTCGCGCGAGCGGCCGGTGCCCATGAGCAGGCCGCGCGCGCTGATCAGTTCCGTCGTGGCGAGGCCGAGGCCGCCGAGCGCCCGGACGACGCGCCGGAACGACAGATCGGCATAGCCGGCGAGCGGGGCGAGGGCGAGGTTCGATTTGAGTTCGAGCCTGCCGAGGCGGAGGGTCATGGCCGGTTGGCTCTCAGGCTGCCGGGCGGGACGAGGTCGAACAGGTCGACGCCGAGCTCCGCAAGAGAATCGGCGAGCACCTCGACGGGCAGGCCCTGGACGTTGGTATGCGAGCCGTCGACGCGCTCGACGAGCAGCGCGCCGAGACCCTGGATGCCGTACGCACCCGCCTTGTGCAGCGGCTCGCCCGAGCGGACGTAGGCGTCGATCGTCTCGTCGTCGAGCGCGCGGAACGTCACGTCCGTCTCGGCGATGCGGTTGGCGCGCTGACCGGACTTCCCTGCGATAACAAGGCCACTGACGATCGTGTGCGTCTTGCCCGCGAGTGTTCGGAGCATCTCGCGCGCCTCGTCGTCCGTACGCGGCGAGCCAAGGATCGTGCCATCACACTCGGCGACCGTGTCGCACGCGATCACGAGGTCGTGATCGGGGTGTTGTTCGAGCGCAGCGTCGGCCTTCGCGGCCGCGTGGCGCGCGACGAGCTCGCGCGCCGGCAGTGCCGCGTCGTTCTCTTCCTTCACGCCGGTTGCGACCGCGTCGAATCGCAGGCCGAGCCCTTCGAGAATCCGCCGCCTCTCCGGCGACGCCGACGCGAGCAGTATCCGCGGCTGGTCCTCCGGTTGTGAGTTCCTCGTCGTCATGTCCTCATCATACCGTGCGTTCTGTGGTTGCTCCTATTCCTCGCGCGGGTAGCCGAGGGGGATGAGGAGGAGGGGCGTTTGCTCGTCGGGCAGGGCGGCGATGCGTTTGACGTCGGCGTCGCTGTAGGCGCCGACGGGGACGCCGACGATGCCGAGCGCGGCCGCCTGCAACAGCACGTTCTGGCAGACGCAGCCGACCTCCAGGTCGACGTAACGCGTGGCGCGGTCGCCGTACTTGCGCGCCGTGCGCGCGTACTCGGCGGCGACGAGGATAACGGCGCCGTTCTCGCGCACCCACCGCTGGCCGAGGGCGGCCTTGGCGAGCTCGGCGCGCTGGTCGTCGGGCTTCGTGAGCGTCAGCGTGTGGTCTTGGGGCGAGTAGTGGTGGACGCCGTCGCCGGTGAAGACGTAGATCTCGAGCGGGTAGAGGGCGCCGGCGGACGGCGCGGTCCGCAGACCGCGTGCCTCCTGCGTGATGCCCTGCGCGGCCCACAGGAGCTGGCCGAGGTGGTCGACGGTGAGCGGGCGGTCTGCGTAGCGGCGCACCGAGCGCCGCGTGGCGAGCGCTTCCTCGATGCTCATCGTGCCTTTGAGGCTCGGCTTCGGCAGGGCGCGCGTCCGGGGGGCGTCCTCGTTCTCGGACGTGCCCGAGCGGGCGGCGACGAGGAGGATGCTCAGGGCGCAGACGAGCATGACAGTGGGTTTCATGGGCTCCAACCCTCCGCCGGTATTGAGCCTTCAGCACCATCATCCGCAGGATAGATGCGAAGTCAAGCCTGCCGCGGCGCCGTTGAGATGGTCGCCAGGTCATGCAGAGAAACCCCTTGACGGAAAGCGAACTTGACGTATCTTGGTGATCGGTGGGTCGGCCGCTAGTGTCGGGCTGCCGGAGGTGGATCGGGCGGACGGCCATGACTGCAACCATGCGCGCGGTAGGGTATGCGGGTTCGGGGGTGTTCTGTCTCTTCTCTTCTGCCTTGCGTTTGTGCTCAACGCACCATCTTCTCCTGACGATGCATGGAACGTGCCACGGTTGGCGCCTACGCTCAGCAATGACGCACGGAACTCGTGCTTCATAACCGCACGTTGGACGTTGCGAGGGTGGATCGATGATGTCGTTCAGCACACAACTGGCATCGAGGGCTCATGCAGCGTGGTGGACCCATCTGGAGGTGATGAACCACACTCTCGGGAAGGTTCTGAGTCGTAGCGGCGATGAACCTCTGAACGAACTGGAACTGGAGCACCTCGAGAGCCTGGCGGCGCTCCTCCGAGCACTTCATGCGCCTGCCGCTGAAGCGGGTGAGTCATCCAGGAACTTCCTAGCGAAGGGTAACGGCGACCAGGGGCTTGTGCCAGATTTCAGCGTCAAGGAGCGCTTCTCCGACTCGCCGAAGTTCCGAAAGTGGCGCAAGGCCCAGGGTCACTCCTTTGAGGACGGGGTGAAGCGCTTGATGGAAGCTACAACCGAGTATTCGTCCTTGCCCAAAGAGGAGTTGTTGACTCGGAATGCCCCCCGAGACGAGTTCTCCGTGCTGAAGGAGGTGATAGAAGGGCTGTTGGCGCGCACGGACCCCCTCTACCACTAGGGGGCTGCCGCAATGCCAGCAGCAGATGTCGAGGAGACTGCCGTCCTGAAGAAATGCCTTGTCCTGCTCGCGAAGATGAGCGGGCGCCTTGCTCAGATTGACAGAGCTCAATTCCCCACCGACGAGTCAGAGGCGGCCCGAGGTCTACTCGCCTTGGGCATAGATAACTTGAGGACTGCCTCGGCGCAGTTCAAGCCTTCACCATACGCTCTGTATCGACAGCTCTTGGTGATCCAGCAGCTTCTTGACGACGTTGAATCTTCCTCGATTGACTACATCGCGTGGCCTGTCGTCAGCTACATAAACGAGATCTGGTCGAAGCTCTTCGCCGGGAAGCCTCACCAGGTGTTCTTCACTCGGTGGGCCGAGTACAACTACGGGATCTACAACTTCACCGAAGCTCTGGGTCGGGCTCTTGAGGGTCTGATACCGTCTGGCAGTCTCGCTGTGCCAGCCGACACGGCGATCTACTGCCTGCGTCTGGCATCGATCGAGGTGGACAACATCCCACTCTATGCGAACATAGGGCATGAGCTTGGACACGTCCTGTTCCACCTGCGCTCCAAGGAAGTCACCGCCATCTGGGGACGCTACAGCGAGAGCCTTGCAGGGCTGATATTGGCCAAGCTTACCGACAACGCCAAACAGGCAGATCTGTTTGCGCTTCCAACTCGCCTGCAGAAGATACGTATGATCCTCGATTCTCTGGTCGAGGAACTGACAGCCGATATGGTGGGAACCTTGTTGATGGGACCCTCTTTCTTCCTCTCGCTTCAGGAGGTGTCTTGGAGCTCAACAACCAGAGATGTGTGGACAGCGCGCATGTTCGTCAAGCCAGGCTTCGCTTCTGCCTATCCAGGGTTCAACTTCAGGCTTGGCCTTGTTTCGTCCACTGCCGGTGTGCAAGAGGCCTTCAAGGACGTGGAGCGGGAGTACGCACGGCTTGACCCGTCGATGCGCATGGGGTTCCCCGATCTTGGCGGAACGTCGTCGTGGGCGGATGGGAATGACCGCATCGAGGTTATGCCGGAGAGTGATGTAGATCAGCGTGTTCTTCAGCGGGTGCTGAACGAGTGTCTTCCGGAAGCGAAGAAGGCATTCGAAGGTTTCGCGCGCGAGGTTCTCGAGCTTCTCGCCGGGGATGTCGGGCTTCCAGAGGCCTCAGCGGAGGTGGTGTCAAGGAACATAGCACAGCTTCTTGTTCGTCTCGCGCACGGAATCCCTCCAAACATCGTACCTTCGAACGCGCCCGGCAAAGAACTTCTGGGGATCCCTGCGGAGTTCTCTGACATCCTGCAGGCAGCGTCTTTGTACAGGATGTCCTTGTTGGCAGGCCCGAGCTTCAAGGCAGACGAGTCAGGTGCAAGGAAGCTAAGTGAGATAGAAGGACTTGTCCGGAAGGGGCTGGAGGTGTCCTACATCCAGAGAACATATCCCCCACGTGACGCGGCGGAGGGCTCAGGGGATGGCAGTTCTGAATTGCCAGGAGATTAAGCATCGCATAAGAGACGAGCAAGACTACGACAAGAAGCTTCTGGTAACCCCGGTGCTGTGTGAGGACCAGATCGGTCCTGCCTCGGTGGATATCAGGCTGGGGTCATCGATAGTCGTCTCTAGGAAAACTTATGTCGCGGCCTTGGACGTTACGAAGCAGCAGACAGAACCGGAAGTCGAAAAGCGGCTCTACGAGAGGATCAGGCTCCGGTACTTCAAGCCCTTCGTGCTTCACCCGAACGAAGTCATCCTTGCCGGGATGTTCGAGTACCTCTCCCTTCCCGACGACCTCTTCGCGACTGTCGCGAGCAAGTCATCCTGGGGTCGCCTCGGCCTGGTGATAGCAACGGCGAGCATCGTGCAACCGGGATTCCGGGGGTCGCTGACTCTTGAGCTCTGTAACCTAGGGGAAAGCCCCATCACCCTGTATCCCGGCCTTCTAATCGGGCAGCTGGTCTTCTACGATGTCAAGGGACCGCGTGGCGAGCGCTATGGGGGCAAGTACAGCTGTCCAACAGAAGCCGAGCCACCTTCCTTCGCAGGCACAAGCGCGGATGAAGAAATGGCCTTCTGGCGGGAAGGGCCACGCCAAGTCTAGGGCGCTCCGGAATAGCCTGCCCCGCAAAACGGTTGAAAGAGCCGCGGCGGAGGCCGAAGATAGAGATGGGTGTGGGGCGAATACCTCCTTGGCGGATTCGTCCAAGTTGACAGGGTTGCAGGGTCGGTGCTCGCTTTCGCCGGGGGTAAGGCGGACGGCCCTTCATCGAAAGAATCGAAGTACCTTTGTCGGGCCGATCGGCCTGTCGGCTGGGTCGGCCGGGGGTGTTCCGATGCGAATCAGCAGATTCTGGGCGAACTGCACGGTCGTCGTCCTGGTGGTGGCGCTGACGGCGACGCTCATGATCGGCTGCTACACGGTGCCCGAGACGGGCCGGAGGTCGCTGATCCTGATCCCTGAGAGCCAGGAGCTGGCGCTCGGGGCGTCGGCGTATGCCGAGGCGAGGTCGCAGACGACGATCTCGACCGATCCGCGCCACAACGCGCAGGTCACGAGCGTGGGGACGCGGATCGCCTCGGTGGCCGGGCGCGACTACTACGAGTGGGAGTTCACGGTCTTCGACGACGACGAGACAATCAACGCCTGGTGCTTGCCGGGCGGCAAGATCGCCTTCTACTCGGGCATCATCCCGGTGTGCGCGAACGATCCCGGCGTGGCGACCGTGGTGGCGCACGAGGTCGGCCACGCGGTTGCGCGGCACGGCGCCGAGCGGATGTCGCTCGGCCTGGTCCTGCTGGCGGGTCAGGCGGCGGTCGCGTACGCGACAAAGGACGAACAGGCGAAGAACCGCCAGATGATCATGGCTGCCTACGGGATCGGCACGGCGCTGTTCGTCCAGCTCCCCTACAGCCGCAGGCACGAGTACGAGGCGGACCGGATCGGCCTGATGCTGATGGCCGACGCCGGCTACGACCCGCGCGAGTCGGTCTACTTCTGGCGGCGGATGCAGAAGCTCGGCGAGGCGCGCGGCGGCAAGCCGCCCGAGTTCCTCTCGACCCACCCGAGCGACGCGCACCGGATCGCGCAGCTTCAGCAGTACATGCCCGAGGCGCTCGAGCGCTACTATGCGGCGACGGGCCTGACGCCGCCGCCCTCGTCGAGGGGCACGGTGACCACGCCGTCGTCAGGCACCAGCCTTCGTTCGTCCCCCATCCTGCGCAGCGGCGCGCGGTAGGTCGCTGGTCTCATCCCGCAGCAGGCCGAACGGCGCGCGGCGGGGCGCGACCGGTCTCATCCCTTCCGGCAGGAGTAGACGAACGCCGGGGGCAGGTTCCACATCGTCCGGTAGTACGTGATCGCGGGGAAGGTGGCGCGCAGCAGCCGGCCGAACCGGCGAGCCGACGGCATCAGCAGGTACGAGTTGTAGTACTGCACGGTGTTGAAGAGGCCGCCGTCGCGCAGGCAGCGGTGCGAGACGGCGATGATGCGCTCGACCAACCCCCACGGCAGCACGGTGTAGGGAAGACCGGAGACGATGTAGTCGGCGTAGTCGAGGCTGCGCGCGGCGAGCAGGTCGGCGAGCGCCTCGGCGCTCGCTTCGGCCACGTCGAGGCCGGGGAAGCGCTGGCGCAGGACGGGGATGAAGTCCGGGTTCTTCTCGATGGCCAGGAACGTGGTGCCGGGCCCGACGCGGGCGAGGATCTCGCGGGTAAACGCGCCAGTGCCGGGGCCGTACTCGACGACGCACCGGGCGTGCGACAGGTCCATGCCGGCCACCATCTTGCGCGCGAGCGCGCGCGAGCTGGGCGCGATGGCGCCGACCTCGGCCGGCCTTCCCAGGAACGCGCTGAAGAACGACCCCATCAGTTCTCCCGACGTCCGAGCACCGTCGCACTCGGCTTGCTGCTGTTACCCCGGCACTCTAGGAGAAGGGCTCAGATGGGTCAACGTTGACGGGGAATAGGGACAGTTCCGATTTTCCTTCCGCAACTGCCTCACACGCACCAGCGAGCCGTTGCACAGCCCGTTTATGGTTGTCAACGAAATGGATTGACGGGGAGATGTGGGCTGGGGTCTCCTGGCCCCGCCGCAGGATCGGCGGAGACCGAAGGCGCGATAGAGCCGTTCCCGAGTGATGTGTGTCGCCGTTGCGCGGCTTCGGCGGGGCCAGGGGGCTCCGCCCTACATCGCTCGCGCGTGCAAACGGCCCCACGTGTCAACACACATGGTTGATGACCATCAACGGGCTTTCGTACAGGGGGCTTAAGCCAAGACGGGAAGGACGTTGAAACGCCCTCATGGGACGTGGCTGCGCGCCGCCGGACCAGCCCGAAAGGACTGGCCTATTAGGATCAGGACGCTGAAGCGCCCCGGGTCTCTGTCCGCCGATTCGCGGATGGCTCGGTGAGTTGATTACGCGGGCGCTCGGTTGGTAGAATAGGCGCGAGGAGGTGTTGGGTCAGTGTCGTCGAGCAAGGACAGCGAGGACCTGGACTTCGAGATCCAGTTCTACAAGGGGATTTTGGCCGAGGGCCCGGACTACGTCGAGGCGCTCATCCCGCTCGCCGAGGCGTATACGAACGCCGGCCTGCACGACAAAGGGCTCGAGGTCGATCAGAAGCTCGCCGTGCTGCGCCCCAACGACCCGACCGTGCACTACAACCTGGCGTGCAGCTACGCGCTGACGGGCCACACCGAGGAAGCGCTTGGGACGCTCGAGCGGGCGATCGAGATCGGCTACCGGGACGTCGAGTTCCTGATGCGGGACCAGGACCTGGTGTCGCTCCACGACGAGGAGGAGTTCGCCCGCCTGATTGCCCGGTTCTTCCCCGACACTGACCTCGACATCTTCTGAGAAATTAGGGACAGGCACTAATTTCCCAGAAATTAGTGCCTGTCCCTAATTTCTCTGTCCCTAATTTCTCCGGGGCAGAATGCCCCAGAGATAAGGAAGTCGGCGCAGTCTGGCCTGCCGAGACTAAGCCCAGAGCGTGTGGGATTGCGGCCGGGAGGACGTTTTTGTTCAGGCCGTAATAGCCTTTTGTGGAGTGTGTTACAGGCACACCGCGTGGGGATCCCGCGCGGCCGTTGGGCGTGCGTCTCGCCGGTTGGTACACCGCTTGCATACGGGAGGTGTGGTTCAGGGTCTGGCCTCGGTGAATCATCTGATGCGCGGACAGCCGAGGCGGGCCTGTTGTTAGGGACCTAAGGGACAAGGTGCCCTTCCTCTGCAGACCCAACACAATCCGGCAGACTTACACCTCACTCTCGTGAGCGCCTTGTCCCTCCGGCATCATTCGTAGACAAGGGCCGAGGAGCGAATCCTCGGCCCTTGTTGTTGTCGCGCGCGGCTTCGTTGACACCTTCGAGCCCAACGCTATACTGAGCGCAGCGGGTGCGAGCGCTCGACGAGTTTTTGGGATGGTGCTGCCGGAGGGTGTGCGATGAACGGTCCGAATCCGCGTTACTCGGTCGTCGTGCCGCTCTACGAGGAGGAGGCCGTTCTGGCGCAGCTCTACGAGCGGCTGGTGCCGGTGCTGGATGGGCTCGACGGGCCGTCGGAGGTGATCTTCGTCGTTGACGGCGGCCAGGACCGCTCGTTCGAGATCGTCAGGGAGCTGCGGGCCCGCGACGACCGGGTCAAGGGGCTCAAGTTCTCGCGCAACTTCGGCCACCAGTATGCGTTGACGGCGGGCCTCGACCGCGCGCGCGGCGACGCGGTGATCATGATGGACGGGGACCTGCAGCACCCGCCGGAGCTGATCCCGAAGCTCGTCGAGAAGTGGCGCGTGGGCGCGCAGATCGTCAACACCTACCGCGAGAGCACGGCGGGCATCGGCCCGTTCAAGCGGTTGACGGCGGCGGTTTTTTACGGGCTGCTGAACCGGTTCGGCAACATTCGGCTGTCGCCGAATGCGGCCGACTTCCGGCTCATCGACCGGCGCGTGGCCGACCGGTTCCGCGGCGTGCGCGAGCAGGCGCGCTTTTTGCGCGGGCTGTTCGCGTGGGTCGGGTTTCGGCAGGCGACGGTCCCGTACGCGGCCGAGAAGCGTCCGGCCGGGCGCACGAAGTACTCGACCAGGAAGATGGCGCGGCTGGCGCTCGACGGGATCACCTCGTTCAGCGTCGCGCCGCTGCGGCTCGCCACGATCCTCGGTTTTCTCGTTTCCTTCCTCGGCTTTGCGTACGCGATCTACGCGCTCGTGGTGAAGCTGCTCGGCAGGGCCGCGCTGCCCGGCTGGGCATCGCTCGTGATCGTCGTGCTGATCCTGGGCGGCGTGCAGCTCATCACGCTCGGCGTCATCGGCGAGTACATCGCCAAGATCTACCTCGAGGCGAAGGCGCGGCCGCTCTACATCGTCGACGAGACCGCCGGCCTCGACGAGGAGTAGTCTCACGAGAAGGCGCCAAGGCGCAAAGAACAGCGCGCCTTCCGTGCGTGCTTCTACTGACCCAAGCGATACTCCCAGCGGTTCAGTGACAGCTAGGCTTCGCCTCGGGTGTGGCGCGGAAGCCGGCATTGACTTCGCTCACAGTTTCCAGTGAACTTGATTATCCGAGGTGTGTCTAACGGTACCGGTGGGCAGTTCGAAGGTGTGTCATCGTTGCGCGCTGCGCGGGGCACAAAGGAGGGATCATGAGCAAGAGGCTTGCGTGGATTCTGACCGTGCTCTTCGTTGGACTGCCCACCGTCGTGTTTGCCGCCGGGCGGCCTGAAGAGGTCGAGGTGGTTATCCATCGCAGGAGCGAATGGATCGAGCTGGCTCGGCCGACCGATCCGTGTCCGGGCCGCGTCACGGCGATGTCGGCGCTTCACCTTTGTCGCGCGGTCGACCCGGAGACCGGAGAGCCGTACAACGAGGGGGGATGCGATCCGACGAAGCTGCGCCGGGCGTTTCGCCTCGAGAAAGCTGAGTATCTGCTTGGCGAGCCGATCCTGGTCGAGCTGCGGATCGGGCTTGACGGACCGGGCGAGTGGGACGAGCCGACCGGCGGCAACTACCGCGCGCGGGGCCGCGACGACAACTTCCTGTTCGTGATGCGCCGTGACGACGGCACGTGGGTCCGTGACCCGTACGCCCCTATCTGGATGTACATGGGCGGCTTCTGCGGCGGTTACACGGTGACGCAAAGCAAACCCGGCTCGCAGTGGCTTGCTGTGCAGGAGTGGTGCGCGATCGATCGGCCGGGCCGGTATGACCTGTTCTGTTTCCACTGTGCCCATGATTGGCGCACCATCGGCTGGCACACGGCGATGTGGGCGGCGCTGCCGGACGAAGTGCGAGAAGGTCATGTGCTCAACGCCGACGGGGACCTTGTGGACGCCGCCACGGGGAAAGCCTCCGACCGCTACACCCTCGAGAGGCGGTGGGTCTCCATCGACAAGGGGCGGGACGGCGTGCGGCGGCGCACGCCGCTGTACGACGATCTGCCCGAGGCCGCGCTCGAGCAGATCCCAGAGTTGTGGGGGGCCGAGGAGACGGCCGATTTCGCTCATTTCCAGATCACCATCCGAGAAGGTACGGACGCCGAACGGCGCGCGATGATCGAGTACTGGGCAAAGGAGGCGTCCGGCCCCACCGACGACGCCCTCGACTGGCCGGAGAGGACCGCGGCCGCGTGGAACGCGATTGTGTCTGCCCAACAGGACGACTTCTTGCCGCTGCTCGCCGAGTGGATCGACGCCGACCCGGACCGCACCTGGGGTATTGCCGACGGCCTGGCCATGAGGCCGAGTGCCGCGTCGACGGCGCTCCTGCTCACGTGCGATCCCAACAGAGCGATTGGCGGCCTGTACTACCTACGTGACGATAAGCTTGCGGATGTCATACCGCACGTGATCGAGTGGCTCACGCACGATGAGCCTGAGGTGCGGCGCCTCTCCGAGCACTACCTGCGCAAGTGGACGGGGCAGTCGTTCGGACACACATGGGATGACTCGGATCCCGCGCACCCGACGCTCGAAGAAAGCAAGGCTATGCAGCCGGCGTGGCGCGAATGGTGGACCGAGCACGAAGAAGGTTTCAGCCCCGTTCCGCGGCGGCACTAAAGGCGCCGGGCTTTTGCAGACTTGTTACGCACGCCGCGCTCCGCAATGCCGTATACAAGGCTGACCTCAATAAGGACCAGCCGTTTCAAGGAGGACATCATGTGTAGGGTCTGTGTGGTGATGATAGCGGTGGCGGGCGTGGTGCTCGTGTGCGCCGGGGCTGCGGCGCAGCCGACGACGGCGGGGATCGCGGACCTGCCGGTGCGCGAGGTGACGATCTTCAAAAATGGGCTCGCGTTCATCGCGCACGAGGGCGGGCTGCGGGTGCGTGACGGCGCGGTCGTGTTCGAGTACCTGCCCGAGCCGGTGCTCGGCACGTTCTGGGCGCATGTGAGCGGCCGGCGCGCGTCGCTCACGAGCGTGGTGGCAAGCACGCAGGACGTGACGGAGAGCCGGACGGCGATCAGCCTGGCCGAGCTGCTCCGGGCCAACGCGGGCGCG
>CAZCQN010000089.1:0-12474 GCA_964500825.1 uncultured Verrucomicrobiota bacterium
AGCAGGGTTGCCACCAGCTTGAGCTGGTGGTAGCGGGGCTGGTGAGAGACTCCAGGAGCCGGCTTCAGCCGGGCTTCTCGAATAGAAAGGCATCTTCAGCCACCCTAATCAGGTTGACGGTGCATTAGCCCTTACTCCGATCCGCGATCAGCTCGCCATCGACGCCGACGTTCTCCGGCGCGTTCTCCTTGATCAGCACCACGATGGCAACGCGAAGCGTTGCTTAAGCGAAGACTCCGTCTTCGCCGTGCTTCTGATGTCATAGACGCTGACGCCTACGGCGGTGAGTTGCTTGACGAGCGTCCGCTTCTTGTCGACCTGCAGCGCAGGCCCCTCAACCGTGATCACTGGCATCGCATCCCTCCCAGAAAGACAGTGACAGCTCCCATCTCGCGTTTCCCTAGAACAGCCCCACAACCCGGCCCTCCTCGTCGATGTCCACCCGCGTGCCGCCGGGCACCGACGGCAGGCCGGGCATCGTCCGCATCTCCCCGCACAGCACCGACACGAACCCCGCCCCGATCGACGCCCGCACCTCGCGCACCGGCATGCGGAACCCCGTCGGCCGGCCCTTGAGCTTCGGGTCGTGGCTCAGGCTCAGGTGCGTCTTCGCCATGCAGATCGGCAGCTTATCGAGGCCGTTCTCCGTCAGCACCCGCATCTGCCGTTCGGCCAGTGGCTCGTAGTACACCTCGCCCGCGCCGTAGAGCTTGTGGGCGATCACGTCGACCTTCTCCTTGATCGAGGCTTCCACCGGATACAAGTAGTCGAACGTGTTCTTCTTCGACGCCGCCTTCACCACCGCCTCGGCGAGCGCCACGGCGCCTTCGCCGTCTTTCGCGTGGACCTCGCTGACCTTGGCCGCCTCGGCCCCGGCCTCGAGCGCGATCTTCCGCACCAGGTCGATCTCCGCATCCGTGTCGGTCGGGAACTTGTTGATCGCCACCACGACCGGCAGCCCGAAGTACCGCACATTCTCGATGTGCTTGAGCATATTCGCGCTGCCCTTGCGCAGCGCCGGGATGTTTTCCTCCAGCAACCCTCTGTCAAGTGGCCGTCCCGCCACGACTCTGAAGAGCCCGCTGTGCGCCTTGAGCGCGCGCACCGTCACCACCATCACGACCGCATCCGGCTTCAGCCCGCTCACCCGGCACTTGATGTCGCAGAACTTCTCGAACCCCATGTCGGCGCCGAACCCGCTCTCGGTCACCACGTAGTCGGCCAGCTTGAGCGCGATCCGGTCCGCCAGGATCGAGCTGTTGCCGTGCGCGATGTTGGCGAACGGCCCCGCGTGCACGATGCAGGCGGTCCCCTCGAGCGTCTGCATCAGGTTCGGCTTGATCGCATCCCTCAAGAGCACCGTCATCGCGCCCGCGCACCGCAGCTCGTCGGCCGTCACCGGCTTGCCGTCCATGTTCATCCCGACCACGATCCGGCCCAGCCGCGCCCGCAGGTCGTGGATGTCGGTGGCGAGCGACAGGATCGCCATCACCTCGCTCGCCGCCGTGATGTCGAACCCCGTCTCGCGCGGAATCCCGTCGGCGCGCCTGTTCCCGAGGCCCGTCACGATGCTGCGCAGCGACCGGTCGTTCACATCGACCACCCGCTTCCACCAGATCGTGAACGGGTCGATCCCCAGCTTGTTGCCCTTCTGCACGTGGTTGTCGATGAACGCCGCGAGCAGGTTGTTAGCCGCGCTCACCGCGTGGAAATCGCCTGTCAGGTGCAGGTTGAACTCCTCCATCGGGATCACCTGCGAGTAGCCGCCCCCGGCTGCGCCGCCCTTGATCCCGAACACCGGCCCGAGCGACGGCTGACGCAGCGTGCAGATCGCCCGCTTGCCGATCCGGTTCAGGCCGAGCGACAAGCCGATCGTCGTCACCGTCTTGCCCTCACCCAGCGGCGTCGGCGTGATCGCCGTCACGTCGATGTACTTGCCGTTGCGCCGGCGCTGCATCCGCTTGAGCACATCGAGCTTGATCTTCGCCACGTGCTCGCCGTACAGCTCGAGCTCGTCCCGCCTCAAACCGATCAACTCGCCAATCTCGGCGATCGGCCTCGGCCTCACCGATTGAGCGATCTCCAGGTCTGATCTCATCGATTCCCCTCTCCCAGGTGCCGAGTCCTAGCCCTCCACGCACAAACGAACGCCGAACGCGATCCTAGCAAAGCACCGTCACGCCGCGCAAGCCGCGCCGCGCTCTCCTAAACCGGCCGACGGAACTCAACTGCACTTCGCCCCAGCCGCCGAACACCAGCCGAACAAAGGTCCGACAACCGTCGTCCGGCCCGTCAGGCATCGTCGAGAAAAGGCCGGGCCCCCTTAGCGCGGTGCTCGCCCCAAAGGGGCTTCATAGGATAGCCCAGGGCAACGCCCTGGGTTAAAAGGGAACAGAACATCGCCACATAGCTCAAAGGGCTTACATAGAGCGGCCTTTTCAGCAGGGCCAGGCCGGCCCAGCTCGCCCCTCTACACGCCTTGCCCGGCCATCCATTGCGCCGACGGCCAATCCTTGGAGACGGCGCGCCTGCTTCCCTTGCCGTGTTGCTTTTCCCTCACATCGTGGGTTGACAAATCGGCCAACATCTGGTATACTCAAACCGACTTGTGGGTATCGGGGTCTACGGTTCTCTGCCGACACTCTCGGCACCAATGACTCACTTCCCGAGAGTGACCGCCTTGTGTTGGGGGTTTACCGCAGCGCACCTGCGTGAGTCACAGCCGGGCGCGTGCGCTGTTGGGGCATCCGGGCATCACGTCCTCGATCCCAGCGGGGGGCTCATGGCATACCCCGCTGCGCCAGTTGCGCGACCGCTGCGTAACCCGCAAGGCCGGACAGCAAGCCAAACAGCCAGAAGGATGAGGTAAGGAAGAGACCAGACAATGAAAACACTCAGCTCGGTTCTTGCTCGATTCGCGCTTGTTATTGCTCTTACCCTGTTGTGCGCCAGCGCCATAGGCGAAACCTTCGTGCCGCCCGGCGGTTGGCCGAGCTACGGCCTCACCAGCCTCGATCATGGCAGCTACTACATCTGGGGAATCGACATCACGTGGGATCCCCTCGTCGACGAGGCCAAGAGCGCCACGCTCTCCTTCGACCACCTCCGCAACTGGGACAACAGCGACAACGATCTGTGGATCCACCTGATCGACGACGGCCTGCTCGGCATCACCCTCGGCAGCGACTGGGGCGGCGGTGGGGACCAATTCCTCGGCCAGGGCATCCTGCTCGAGCACTTCGTCAACCTGCCGTCAACGGGCGAGGACAAGACGATCACTTTCGATAGCGCCGCGATCGATGCGCTCAACGGCTATGCCGCCGACGGCCGGATCGCCATCGCCATGGATCCCGACTGCCACTTCTGCGACTGTGGGGTCCAACTAGAGATCCAGTACGGGGCCATCCCTGAGCCAGGCGTTCTCCTGATCGCCGGTTTCGGTGGAAGCTTGGTCGCGTTCCTGAGGAAGGCCAAGAAGGCCTAATTCGCGAGATCGTTTACATATATAGCACTCGATCCTGTTTCTGCGCGGCGGCGCACACCATGCGCCGCCGCGTCGTCTTCTCAACCGAAACCTCTAGTACTGTGCGAAGGCTGTGCCACCGCACAAGTGCCAGGAGGGCAAGGAATAAGATCATGGTCACTGATATACTACTTGACATTTGGCAGGCGGCGTGCTATATCCCTACGAGCGTGCGCGGCAGCGCGCGCCAAAAGTGCAAGGATGGGGGGAAGCCCTTTTCGGGCTCTACCTTGCGGGGTGGTACGCCTGCCACGGGCTCGACAGGCCGGCCGGACGCTGGCGAGTCCGTCCGCGGCTGGTGAGCTCCAACGCTGCTCCCGGTCCCCGACAGGGGCCGGAAGCGACCATAGCCGGGGGAGGGGGCAACATCATCCATCAGAGCCGATGTCTTTCCCGGATGCGCGGCGACGGGTGACGAACCCGTCGCCGCCCTTGCTTTTCTGGCGCTTCGCTCTCCGCTGTCCGGGCCGCCTGCGCCGATCTCCCCTCGCCGGCAAACTCCTCGACACGCCTCCCTGGGCGGTGCTAGTGTCTCGCCGTTCGCGCGGTGGTTCGGGAGGAGAACGTCCCATGTCCGAGTCGAAGCCGTACCTAACGCCTCAGCGTGCCGTGCGCCTCAAGGCCACAGACAAGGTGGCTGCGCTCGATGAGCTCATCGACCTGATCGCCGAGGCAGCCGAGGTGCACGATAAGGACGCGCTCTGGCGCGCCATGCACGACCGCGAGTCCATCATGAGCACCGGCATCGGCGTCGAGATCGCCGTGCCGCACGCCAAGCTCGTCTCCGTCGCCGACTTCGTCATCGCCGTCGGCATCGCGCCCGCCGGCATCGAGTGGGACTCGATCGACGGCCGGCCGGTCAAGATCATCGTCACAATCGCCGGGCCCGAGAAGCGGCAGGAGGACTATCTGCGCATCCTGTCGCGCATCGTCCTGCTGCTCAAGAACCCGAAGAACCGCGAGCAGCTCCTCGTTGCCGAGTCGGCCGACGAGATCGTCCGCTTCTTCCACCGGGTTGGATAGCCGGCATTTCTCACACCGAGCGCAGGAAAAAATGGGGACAGGCAACTGGTTGCGGGGGCTTCACAGAGTCATTGCGGCTGAAGACAGGTGCCTGTCCCCATTTTTCTCGGCTGCCGTGCAAAGGAATCGCCCCTGAGCGATGGATAACCCGCTGCTGCTCCTTGCCATAGCCGGGGCCGTCGGCCTGTTCGCCGCGATGGGCGCGCGCCGTCTGCGTGCGCCGCAGGTCGTCGGCTACGTCGTCGTCGGCGTCCTGCTCGGCGCCGTGCTCGGCGTCGTCAAGCCCGCGAGCGTCGCCCAGATGCGGCTCGTCAACGCCGCCGCGCTCGGCATCATCGGCTTCATCATCGGCAGCGAGCTCGCGTGGTCGAAGATCCGGCGCGTCGGCCGGCCGATCTTCTCGATTCTGCTGTGCGAATCGCTCGGCGCGCTCGTGCTCGTCATGCTCGCCGTGTGGCTGATCTCGGGGAGCTGGCCGCTCGCCCTTATCCTCGGCGCGCTCGCCTCGGCCACGGCGCCCGCCGGCACCGTCGACGTGCTCCAGGAGTATCGCGCCAGAGGCCCGCTCACGACGACCATCTACGCCGTCGTCGGGCTCGACGACGTCATGGCCCTACTCGCCTTCGGCTTCTGCCTGCCGCTGGCGCGCAACATGCTTGCCGGCACCCACGACTTCTCCGTCGTCTCGGTCGTGCTCGTGCCGCTCAAGGAAATCGGCCTGTCGGTCGCCGTCGGCGTGGGCGTCGGCCTTGTCGGCTCAGTGCTCGGCCGCATGCTGCGCACGAGCGCCGAGATGCTCATCCTGACGTTGTCGATGATCTTCTTCTGCTCGGGCTTCTGCACCGAGCACCGCCTGTCGCTCATCCTGGCGAACATGGCGATGGCCGTCGTCCTGGTCAACGCCGTGCCGCGCCTCTGCGGCAAGATGGTCCGGGTGCTCGGCGAGTTCTCAGCGCCCATCTACGTCGTGTTCTTCGTTCTTGTTGGCGCGCGGCTCGACCCGCACTACCTCAAAGGGATGGGCCTCGTCGGCGTTGCCGTCGGCGTCGCCTATATCGCCTTCCGCACCGGCGGCAAGTGGCTTGGAAGCATCGTCGGGGCACGGCTCGGTCGCGCGGCGCCCGTCGTGGCCAAGTATGCCGGCTTCGGCCTCTTCTCGCAGGCCGGCGTCGCCATCGGACTCGCCTTAGCCACCAGCAGCGAGCTCGCCGGCATCGGCAACACCGAGGCCGCGAAGGTTGCCGCCGACGTCATCGCCATCATCACGGCGACCACCTTCGTCGTCCAGATCGTCGGGCCGCCGTTTCTCAAGTACGCAATCTTCAAAGCCGGCGAGGCAAAAACACCGGGCCGGCCACCGGGAGACTCGGCATGAAGTACATGATCATAAAACTCTATGACCCAAGGTGCCTCGACGACCTGATGCTCGCGCTCACCGCGCACGAGGTCGGTCACGCCGTCGTGCTCGACGGCCGGGCCGTTGGTTCAACCCTCATGCAGGAGATGCCGATCTTTGCCGGATTCCGCGTCGACCTCGACGAGCCGCGCGGCGCCATGAAGGTCATCTTCGCCATCGTCAAGGACGCCGACCACGCCCGCGCCATCCGCGACGAGCTCAAGGACGTCGGCATCGACCTGACCAACCCCGCCGTCGCCAAGGTATTTCTCCTCCCGATCGAAGAACTGGCGTAGAAAACCGCCCGACGGCGGACCGGCACTCGGGCTGGGCTAGCAGGGTGCTGAAAAATGTGCCTGGGCTGAGTGGGTGTATCATGAGGGCCGAAGGCCCGGCGGATGCTAGCCTGGGCCGTAAGGCCCAGGTTCTCGACGAGGAAAGACATCCATTGAGCCCTGAAGGGGCGATACCAGCCCTCTGCACAACAAAACGATTTCGTAACCCAAGGGTTTTTTCAGCACCCTGCTAGAGAAGAGCTGTGAGCAGGGGGAGGGCGTAGACGTCATCGGGCTTTTCGACCGCCCGCCGCAGCTTGTCGACCGCGCGCCGGATATTCGCCTCGCGCGCCTCGCGCGTCACCGCCACCGTGAACTCGGCGCCGCCCGCGCTGACGCGGAAGCACTCGTCGACGGTTGCGTAGCATTTCCGCAGCGTCTCGGTCAGCAGCTTTTTGCGCCCGCGCTTCGTGCCCGGGATCCGCACGTACGCGCGCGACTCGACGTCCGAGGTATCCGCGAGCGGCAGCGGCTTCGTCACGTCGGGCCAGCTCTCCGAGAGCGGCTCCGCGCCCGTCGCGATCGCCTTGGCGATCTCGAGCACGTCGGCCGCCACCGCGCTCGCCGTCGGGATCATCCCCGCGCCCATGCCGAACAGGCGGACCTCGCCGACGAAGTCGCCGCGAAGCTCGACCGCGTTGAACGCGCCCTCGACCCGGCCAAGGTGGTGGTCGGCGGGCACGAACACCGGCCCGACGCGCACCTCGTACACGTTCTCATTGAACGCGTTCTCCTTGAACGCGTCGTTTTCGTGCGCCCGGGCGACGGCGAGCAGCTTGACGCGATGACCCGTCCGCTCGGCCGCCGCGATGTCGGCCGGCGCGATGCGCGTGATCCCCTCGACGGCGATCTTCTTGAAGTCGCACCATCGGCCGAAGGCGAACGTGGCAAGCAGGGCGATCTTGTGCGCCGCATCCGTGCCGTCGAGGTCGAGCGTCGGGTCGAGCTCGGCGTACCCCTCGGTCTGGGCTGCCTTGACAGCGCGCTGCAGGTCCATCCCCTCAGCCGTCATCTGCGACAGCACGAAGTTCGACGTGCCGTTCAGGATGCCCGCGATCGAGTCGATCCGATTCGCCCGCAGGCTCTCGGTGAGCACCTGCACCACCGGCATCCCCCCGCCCACGGCCGCCTCGAACCGCAGGTGACACCCCGCGCTGCGCGCCGCCCGCAAGATCTGGCGGCCGTGCGTCGCCAGCAGCGCCTTGTTCGCCGTCACCACGTGCTTGCCGGCCGCGATCGCCTCGAGCACGATGTCCTTGGCCGCCGTCGTGCCGCCGACGGTCTCGACGACGATCTGGATGCGGGGGTCCGACAACACGCTCGCCGCGCTCGTCGTCATCAGTTTCCGGTCGAGCCGGACCGGACGCGGGCGGTCGAGGTCGATGTCGCACACCGCGCGCAGCCCCAGCTCGAGGCCGTACCGCTCGCGGTACAGCTTCGACTTCTCGATCAGGTTCTTCGCCGTGCCCGTGCCGACCTTCCCGAACCCGATGATCCCGACGCCGATCTGTGCCACCTGCTCTCTCTCCCTCAGCCGCCCTGGCGCTTCTTGTGCGGACCCGGCCGCCGCTCTTCAAGCGTGATCTCATCCACCACGCCGACGATCACCGACCGCACCGGCGCGCTCGCGTCCGCCAGCATCTGGCGGCCCGATTGGCCCTCGTTCACCACGAGCACCCGGTCGCGCTTGCCGGCCTGGACGAAGTCGAGCGCGATGTACGACCGTCCCCGGTCGCTGCCGTCGAGCGCAAGCGGCTGCACGAGCAGCAGCTTGTGCCCGTCGTAAATCGGGTGGCGCACCGTCGCCACCACGTTGCCGATCACGCGCGCAATCTGCATAGTGAGTGCCGGTCTCGAGCGCCGGACGCCTACGACGGTTCCGGCAGCTCCTGGTCAAGCCGTTCTCTCAGATCGAAGATGATGTAGCCTTCCCCTTCGGCAAAGACGGGATAGCGTCGCGTCAGCAGCGCTTGGATCTCCCGCTGCTGCCGATACAGCCCGAGATCGCCGATGATGAAGAAATCGGCCGCGTGCCTGCTCAGCTTCTGGTCCAGACGCTCTGCCGCAGTAAGCTCGGGCAGGCCGCGCAGCCTGGCAAACTCGAGATCGCCCGTCGTGGGCCACCAATCCCCATCGACGAAGCCGTGGTACTTGAGCACCTTCCCGTACGCGATGTCGAGGATGATCGTCTTGGTGCTGTGGTTTACCTTCTCGCCGATCTCCTCGCGCACGCGCAGCGTGCGGCCGTAGGCGAACGTGTCGCGCTCCCATACGATCCGCTCGGCGCACGCGCCGACGCCCAGGCCGAGCAGGATCCATGCGACCGCTGTGGCAAGCCGCTGCGACGGCACGCGGCGCAGCCGCTCGATCACGACGTCTGTCAGCGGCGTGAGCGACAGCGCCACGATCGGCACAAGCATCAACTGGTAGTAGCCGTGTGTCGAGACGCCGACCGCAAACACGAGACCGCACACGACATAGCCGACCCACAGGCTGAGCACACAGGCGCGATAGAGACCATTCCGGCTGATTACCAAGCACACCAGCGAACCAAGCAGTGTCGCGTAACTCAGATTCATCGAGGCCTGGTACAGCCAGCCGTGCCAGAACGAGCGGCGCAGCAGCAGCGACGGGATGAAGCTCCGACCGGCCTGGGCCTGGAGGGCGCCCTCGACGAACATCCCATACAACGTGTGAGCGGCCGCGGGCAACACGGCCAACGCCACAAAGACGACCGATCGAACGCTCACGAGCGATGAGAGGCGCTTGCCGCGCCACATCGTCAACCCAACGTAGGCGGCCATGATCGGGAAAAAGCCGAGAGGCTTCACCAGTATCGAGGCCCCTGCGGCCACACCCGCGAGCACCAACCGGCTCATCGCCGGGCGCTCAAAGTGCAGGACCAGAAGGTAGATGGCGGCCAGCATCAGCACGACCATGAGCGGGTCGCGCAGGAAGGCCCTGCTTGCCACGACCCCGGTTCGTGCAAAGAGATAGAACGTTACCGCGATGAGCGCGGCGTCGCGCGAAGCGATCCGCCGCGCGATGCCATACACCGCGCCCGCGCCAAGCAGCCAGAAAACCGTGGCGATCAGCCTCGCGCCACCGAGGCTCTCGCGCCCGAGGATGCGGTAGCCGGCGACGGCCAGGTACTCCATCACGGGAAGCTCGATCCGCGGCTCGCTCGCAAGGTTCGACAACGCGACCGCCCGCTTCCACGGCGCCACCTCGTCAACCCCACGCAGGTAGCGCGCCCGGGCGATCAGCGCCGAGCGATACTGGCGCGTCGCGTGATACCGCAGGGGCGGCTGGGGAACCTTGTAGGCGCGGAGGGCGAACGCGGCGACGATGAGCACAGCGAAGACAACGATCCGCCGCACGCCGCGCTTCGGCAGCAGGAACGGCCCCGTCGCGTTATTCTCCCTATTAGTCGCGGACATCACGGACTGCTCTCTCGCTGTGGCCGTCGGCGCGCGATCCCGGCGATGAGACTGGAACAAGCTCCCGCCGCACGCAACAACCGTTCCATCGTGCCCGATAGGCTCCGTGCCCGATAGGCTCCGTGCCCGACCGGCTCCGTGCCCGATAGGCTCCCTGCCCGACCGGCTACCTCGGGTGCTTGCGTTTGATCCGCCCGCTCGTCGGCACGAACCAGTCGCC
Organism: uncultured Verrucomicrobiota bacterium; assembly: GCA_964500825.1. Taxonomy (GTDB): domain Bacteria; phylum Auribacterota; class JABMQX01; order JAFGEW01; family JAFGEW01; genus CAYUZG01. The sequence goes on from CAZCQN010000089.1 coordinate 9,938, forward strand.
CGCAAGCCGGCCGATCGCGTTGAGTTTCTTTGCGTCGGGCTTCCCGCGCGTCAGCAGCGCATCATCCACGTGGACCAGGAGCACTTTGCCGATCGTGAGCACATTGCCGCGCGCCTTCTTGAGCGGGTACAGCGGAATCTGCTGCCACAGCCGGCACTCGAGGCTTACCGGCGAGTCGGCAATCCGAGGCGGACGCACCAGCTCCGAACGCACCGTCCTGAGCTTCGTCAGCTCGATCTCACTCACCTTACGCGCATAGTCGACGCTCGCCTCGACCACCGCGTCCAGGATCTTCTCCGTCACCACGTTCACGACGAACTCGTTCGTCGTCTCGACGTTGAGCACCGTGCAGATCTTGCCCAGCTCGGGCGCGCCGGCGCTGAAGGCGACCATCGGCGGCTCGTCGTTGACCACGTTGAAAAAGCTGTGCGGCGTCGCCCGGATAATCCCCTCCGGGCTCACCGTCGTGATAAACGCGATCGGCCGCGGCACCACGACCGACTCGAGTATCTGGTACGCTTGCTTCGGTGAGAGATCTTCTGCTCGGAAAATCATCGCAGCACTCCCTGTAAGGACTAAGCCACAGATTTCACGGGTGACACAGGTTCTGGCTGCCCCGGCGCCTCAGGTGCCGATTGACACGCGCGCCGTGCCGATCTGTGCGATCTGTGGCTGTACTTCCTCCTACTCCTCGGGCTTCTCGCGGATCGACATGAGCAGCGCCCAGTTGCCGCGGATATACTCCACGCCCGAAAACAACGTCACGAGCGTCGCCGCCAGCATCAGCCACCACGAGATATCCTTCACCTCCAATTCCGGCCGCCAGCCGAGAATCTGCGCCAGCACGATCAGGGCGATGATCAAGTTGACCACCGTGCCCTGCACGATCGCCTTGAGCTTGCCGCTCCAGCGCGCCGCGATCACCACGTTGCTCAACACACCGAAGTTGCGCAGCACGGCCACCATGATGTCGCGGTAGAAAATGATGGCCACCATCCACACCGGCGCCAGCCCGCTCGCCAGGAAGCACAGAAACGCCGTGAACCGGAACATCGTGTCGGCAAACGGATCGAGCAGCTTGCCGATGTTGGTGACGATCCGCCACCGCCGCGCCAGCCATCCGTCCAGCAGGTCCGACGCCTCGGCCAGAACGACGATCACGAGCGCGCCCACCAGCCACCCGTTCGGCGCCGGCTCCGGCTTGCTCAGCATGCCGCCCGCGTACCAGAACGCGATGAACACCGGGCTCAGGACAACCCGCACAGCCGTGATCGAGTTCGGTAGGTTCATCCGTGCACTCCACGCCCCTCTGCCGCGCGGACTGTACGCCACCCGTCGCGCCACTGTCAACTCGCCCCGCGCAATATCCACCCGTTTGTGGTAACATAGAAGGTGAATGCGTCAACCCAGCTCCACCTCCCGGCGATACAGGGAGCCCCGCATGACAGCGCACGCGCCCGGAGAGACCGCAGCGCGACAACGCTCATCCCGCATCAACGGAAACCCCAGGAGAGGCCGACCATGACAGCCACCGGCATCTTCCTCATCATCGTGGGTGTCATTGTGACGGCCGCCTTCATGAGCATGGATGTGAGCGTCCACGGTGAAGTGGTCAATCTCGATAGACTGAACGTCCGTCTGTGCGGCGTAATCATCGGGACAGGCGCGTTTCTTGCCGGCATTCTGCTCTTAGGCGTGGGAGTCATATACGGCGCGATCACCGGGCCTCGGGACAGCGCCTCGGCGGTCCCTTCCTCCGGCGCCTCCGACGATGAGAGAAGCGATGAGTATAAGACCATCACTGACTATCTGACGTGGCGTTCGGATATGAAAGGCCCACGCTCCAAGAGAGAACTCGATGAGGAGGAATGAGCCCCGCCGCGGCGCGATTGAGAGAACGCGGACGAACATCACACCCAAAGAAGATCTTGAGAAACTGGTGCTCGAGTTGCGTATGGTGCTCGAGGGCCTGCGCAAGACGGCGTACCCGCGCGAGCTCGTTGTGGCGGACGGGAAAGGCACCCCCGCGCGACGCTCGATGTGCACGACGAGAGGCACTGGCAAACCTGTTCGACGAGAACGACAACCAACGCGCCGCGCTCGCCTGCTGCAAGGGCGCGACAGCCCCCGCATGGCACATAACTGCTCGCTCTGTCGACGCGGAAGGGCCGAAGGCCCGACAGAGCCTAGCCTGGCCCGTAAGGGCCAGGTACGGGTCGCCGGAAGAACCTGAGCCCCGAAGGGGCGGCACAACCACGGCCTATCGCCCCTTCGGGGCTCAGGTTCGGTTTGGCCGACGCCTACCCGGGGCTTTCGCCCCGGGCTAGGTTCCAGCGGACCTTTGGTCCGCTAGCCTTTCAGGCTGACGTGCTCACGTGCGCAGCACGTCTTTCCCGACGGGCGGTGTCCTTCTCCAATCGAGGGGACACGAACCGAGTGGGCGTGTTGAAAAACCCGAGATGCCGCGCCAACGAAGCCTGTCCCGAAGGGACTTCATAGACAAGCCCAGGGTAACACCCTGGGTTTGGTGGGCACGA
>CAZCQN010000090.1:0-12399 GCA_964500825.1 uncultured Verrucomicrobiota bacterium
GTGCGGCTTGGTGCGATCAAACTTCTCCTTCGCCATGACGCGGTCAAAACCTCCTCAGCTCAATATGCTCTCGTCGCTCCGTGCCGTTCATCGGGTCTCTATTGCTAGCCGAGAATCCGCTGTTGGATCTCGGGCGGGACAATGTCGAAACGCGTCGGTTCCATCGTATACGTGGCGCGGCCCTTGGTGAGCGAGCGGATCGCCGTCGAGTAGCCGAACAGCTCCGCGAGCGGCGCCTCGGCGTGAACAACGTGGGTATTCTGCCGCCGGTCGATGCTGCGCACCTTGGCCCGACGCGCCTGGAGATCGGCGAGGATGTCGCCAACGTGCTCCTCGGGCGTGGTCACGTCGAGGCGCATCACGGGCTCGAGCAACACGGGATCGGCGTGCCGGACGGCGTCCCAGAACGCGTAGCCGGCGGCGATCTCGTAGGCGAGCTCGGTCGAGTCGACCTCGTGGCTTGAGCCGCCGACGAGCCGCACGCGAATATCGACGACACTGGTGGCGCCGAGCGCGCCGGCCATCAGGCTGTCGCGCACGCCCTTCTCGATCGCCCGGATGAACTGCTTGGGAATCTCGCCACCCGAGACCGCGTTCTCGAACTCGAAGCCGCCGCCACGCTTGAGCGGCTCGACCTCGAGCTTGACGTGGCCGTACTGCCCCCTACCGCCGGTCTGCTTGATGAGCTTGCCCTCGCCGCGTTGGGGCCGAGTCACCGTCTCATGGTAGGCCACCTGCGGCCGGCCCACGTTGGCCTGCACTTTGAACTCGCGCAGCATCCGGTCCTTGAGCACCTCAAGGTGCAGCTCGCCCATGCCGGAGATGATGAGCTGGCCCGTCTCTTTGTCGACGTGCGTGATAAACGTCGGATCCTCGTCGCGCAGGCGCTTGAGCGCCTGGCCCAGCTTGTCGCGCTCGGCTTTCGTCTTTGGCTCGATGGCGACCGAGATCACCGGCTCGGGGAAGGAGATCGGCTCGAGCCGCATAGGGTGCTTCTGGTCGCAGAGCGTGTCGCCGGTGTGGGAGGCGCGCAGCCCGACGATGGCGGCGATGTCGCCCGCGGTCAGCTCGTCGCGTTCCTCGCTGCTGTTGGCGTGCATGCGCAGGATGCGCATGAGGCGCTCGCGCTTGCCCGTGTTGGCGTTGTAGACCGTCTTGCCCTTGGCGACACGGCCCGAGTAGACGCGCACGTACGCGAGCCGGCCGACGTAGCTGTCGCTCCGCACCTTGAAGACGAGCGCCGTGAACGGCTGCTCGGGATCGGGGCGGCGATGCTCCTCCTTGGCGCTGGTGGGGTGCTCGCCGAACACGGGCGGCACGTCGAGCGGCGACGGCAGGTAGGCGGTCACGGCATCGAGCAGCGGCTGGACGGCCTTGTTCTTGAGCGCCGAGCCGCACAGCACCGGGAAGAGCTTCGTGGCGACGGTCAGCCGGCGCACGGCGGCCCGCACGTCGTCGGCGCTGAACGAGTGGGCCAGGAACTGCTCGAGGAACTGCTCGTCGTGCTCGGCCAGGTGCTCGAGCAGCCACGCGCGGTGATGCTCGGCCTCTTCGACGAGCTCGGGGGGCACCTCGATCGTCTCGTAGTGCTCGCCCTGGTCCTCGTCGTGCCAGACCATGCCCTTCATCTCGATCAGGTCGACGACGCCTCGGAACGTCTCCTCGGCGCCGATCGGGACTTGGATCGCCACCGCTTCGGCGCCGAGCGTGGTGCGGAGCTGCTCGATCGCGCCCTCGAAGTTGGCGCCGACGCGGTCCATCTTGTTGACGAAAACGATGCGCGGCACGCGGTAGCGGTCGGCCTGGCGCCAGACCGTCTCGGACTGCGGCTCGACGCCGCCGACGGCGCACAGCACTGTGACCGCTCCGTCGAGCACGCGAAGCGACCGCTCGACCTCGGCGGTGAAATCGACGTGGCCGGGTGTGTCGATGATGTTGATCTGATGATCGTGCCAGTAGCACGTCGTGGCGGCAGAGGTAATCGTAATGCCGCGCTCCTTCTCCTGGGGCATCCAGTCCATCGCCGAGGTCCCCTCGTCTACCTCGCCAAGCCGGTACAGCTTGCCGGTGTAGAACAGGATCCGCTCGGTGGTGGTGGTCTTGCCTGCGTCAATATGGGCGGCAATCCCGATATTGCGCAGCTTGTCTAAAGCCACCTCCGACGGCACCTTGATTGCTCCTCTACTCGTCTGCGCCATCTCGACTCATCATGCGTGCCACGTAGCATTCCTGTCTGCGTGCGATGCGGGTCCCCAGCCACAGCCGCCGCGCCACCGCTGCCGTCCGACTGCCGCCGCAGTCGGCGTCCGACCCCACGGGCGGTCGGCGACTACCAGCGGTAGTGGGCAAAGGCCTTGTTCGCATCGGCCATCTTGTGGGTGTCCTCGCGCCGTTTCACCGCGGCGCCCTGGCCGTTGTAGGCGTCGATCAGCTCGCCGGCGAGCGCCTGCGCCATCGGCATCCCTTTGCGGCCGCGGGCGAACTCGATGATCCAACGGATCGCCAGCGCCTCCTGCCGATGGTGGGCCACCTCGACGGGCACCTGGTAGGTGGCGCCGCCGATGCGGCGCGACTTGACCTCGAGCACCGGCTTGACGTTGCCGATCGCCTTCTGCAGCACGACGACCTGGTCCGTCTCGCCCACCTTGCTCGCGGCGGCGTCGAGCGCCTTGTAGAAAAGCCGCTCGGCCGTGCTCTTCTTGCCCTCGTACATCACCTTGTTGATGAACCGCTGGACCTGCTCGCTGCCGAAGCGGCTGTCCGGGGCGATCTCGCGTCTGAGGCCGACTCGCTTGCGTCTCGGCATGATCGTGCTCCTACTGCTTCGGCCGTTTGGCGCCGTACTTCGAGCGCCCGCGCCGCCGCCCGTCGACGCCCAAGGAATCGAGGGTGCCGCGCACGATGTGGTAGCGCACCCCCGGCAGATCCTTGACGCGCCCGCCGCGCACGAGGACCATCGAGTGCTCCTGCAGGTTGTGCCCCTCGCCGGGGATGTAGGCGTTGACCTCGATGCCGTTGGACAACCTGACGCGCGCCACCTTGCGCAGCGCCGAGTTGGGCTTCCTCGGCGTCTGGGTCTTGACCAACAGGCAGACGCCGCGGCGCTGTGGACAGCGCTGGAGCGCCGGCGCCTTGGTCTTATGACGCTTCGTCTTGCGGCCCTTGCGAACCAACTGGTTAATCGTCGGCATTCGGCTCGTATCCTCTCGTTGTCGCTCGTGTCTCAGTGACCCAACGCGCGCGCTACTCGGAGACCTGCCCCATCACCTTAACGGCCTCGGCCGGCTCGGGCTCCTCATCGCCGACCGGCCCGAGCGCGGCGGCCACGAGCTCGGCCTCGGAGATCAGCCGCTTGAGCTTGAGGCCCCGGTTGAGATTGAACCCGGTGCCGCCGGGGATGACATGCCCCATGATGACGTTTTCCTTGAAGCCGCGCAGCATGTCGGTGCGGCCCGAGGCGGCCGCCGCGGTGAGCACGCGGGTGGTATCCTGGAACGAGGCGGCCGAGATGAAGCTCTCGGTGCCGAGCGACGCCTTCGTGATCCCCAAGAAGAGCGGCTCGGCCTCGGCGGGCCGTTTGCCGGCCTGGCCCATCTCGGCGTTCACGTCGGCGAACGTGCCCTTGTCGATCTGCTCGCCGTAGAGAAAGTCGGTATCGCCCGGGTCCTTGATGCTGACCTTGCGCAGCATCTGGCGGATGATGATCTCGATATGCTTGTCGTGGATCTCAACGCCCTGGAGCCGGTAGACCTCCTGCACCTCGCGCACCAGGTACTCCTGCAGATCGCGCGGCCCGCACACCTCGAGGATCTCCTGCGGCACGATGGGCCCTTCCGTGAGCTTCTGGCCTTTCTTGACGGGGTCGCCGCGCGCGACGGTCAGGTGCTTACTCAACGGGATGAAGTGCTCCTCGGCCATGCCCGTCTTCTCGTCGCTGACGACGATGCGCAGCTTGCCCTTCTGGGTCTCGTGGAACTCGACGACGCCGTTGATCTTGGCGATCTCGGCGGCGTCCTTGGGCCGACGCGCCTCGAACAGCTCAGCCACGCGCGGCAAGCCGCCCACGATGTCCTTGACCTTGCTGATCTTGCGCGGCGTCTTGGCGAGCAACTCGCCCGCCTTGATGCGTTGGCCCGACTTGACCACCATGTGGGCCCCGGCCGGGATCGAGTAGTAGCCGAGCGCTTCGCCGCCGCGCTTCTCGCGGATGATGATCCGCGGGTGCAGCTCCTCCTTGTGCTCGGTGATAACCACGTGGCTGATCTTGGCGCCGCCGCTCTCGGTGGTCTCGCGCCGCATCGTGACGCCTTCGATGATGTCGTGGAAGTCGACCGTGCCGGTCTGCTCGGCGTGGATCGGCACGTTGTACGGGTCCCACGTGGCGACGATCTGGCCCTTCTTGACCGTCGTCTGGTGAGCGGCCGCGAGCACGGCGCCCACCTCGAGCGTATACGTCTCGAGCTCGCGTCCCTGCGCGTCGTCGACGGTCAGGAACGAGTTCTTGTTGAGCACGACCACCGCGCCGTCCGGATTCTCGACGCTCCGCACGTTGTGGTGGCGCAGGATGCCGTCGTTGCGGACGGCAATCTGCGGATGGCGGAACGCGCCGCCGGCGATCCCGCCGTAGTGGAAGGTGCGCATCGTGAGCTGCGTGCCCGGCTCGCCGATCGACTGCGCCGCGATGATGCCGACCGACTCGCCGAGCGCCACCATCTTGCCGGTGGCGAAGTTGCGGCCATAGCACATCGCGCACACGCCGCGGCGCGTCTCGCACGTCAGCACGCTGCGCACCTTCACGGTGCGCGTGTCGCATTCGCGAATGCGCTCGACCGCCGCCTCGTCGATCTTGGTGTTCGCCTCGACGATCGGTTTGCCGGTCCCCGGGTTCAGGATGTCCTCGGCAGCCACGCGTCCGATGAGCCGCTCGTGGAACGGCACGATCTCCTCGCCCTCTTCCTCGGTGCGCCGCAGCGTGATGCTGTTGAGCGTGCCGCAGTCGTGCTCGGTGATGATCACGTCCTGGGCGACGTCGACGAGCCGGCGCGTCAGGTATCCCGAGTCGGCTGTCTTGAGCGCGGTGTCGGCGAGGCCCTTGCGCGCCCCGTGCGTCGAGATGAAGTACTCGAGCACGCTGAGCCCCTCGCGGAAGTTGGCCGTGATGGGCGACTCGATGATCTCGCCCGAGGGCTTGGCCATCAGGCCGCGCATGCCGGCGATCTGCCGGATCTGCTGGCGCGAGCCGCGGGCGCCGCTGTCGACCATGGCGAAGACCGGATTGAGCTTGCCCGTGCCACGGTTGAACTTGAGGCTGCGGAACATCACTTCCGAGATCGTGTCGGTCGCGTGCGTCCAGATGTCGATGATCTTGTTGTAGCGCTCGCCGTGGGTGATCCGGTTGAGGCGATAGTCCTTCTCAACCACGTCGACCTGCTTGCGCGCCTTGGCAATGAGGTCGCGCTTCTCGTCGGGAATGATCAGGTCGTCAATGCCGATCGAGAACCCTGCCTGCGTCGCGTACTCGAAGCCGAGCATCTTGAGCGCGTCGAGGATCTCGACCGTCTTCTCGAGCCCGACCTTGCGGTAGAACTCCAGGACGAGGCTGCTCAGGTCCTTCTTCTTGAGCTCGCGGTTGACGAAGCTGACGCCCGCGGGCAATGCGTCGTTGAAGATGACGCGCCCGGCCGTCGTCTCGAGGCGCTCGCCGCCGATGCGCACGGCGATCGGCTCGTGAATCCCGATAATCCCGTCGCCATAGGACCGCAGCGCCTCGTCCGGATCGGCGAAGGCGCGCGGGGGCGTGTCGGTCCGCGCCACCTCTCTGGTCAAGTAGTAGATGCCGAGCGCGCAATCCTGCGTCGGCGTGGCAAGCGGTTTGCCGTTGGCGGGCGAGAGGATGTTGTTCGGCGCCAGCATCAGCACGCGCGCCTCCATCTGCGCCTCGGCCGAGAGCGGCACGTGCACGGCCATCTGGTCGCCGTCGAAGTCGGCGTTGAACGCCGTGCAGACGAACGGGTGGATGCGGATCGCGCGGCCCTCGATCAGCACCGGTTCGAACGCCTGGATGCCGAGCCGGTGCAGCGTCGGCGCGCGATTGAGCATGATCGGGTGGCCTTTGGTCACCTCCTCGAGAATGTCCCACACCTCGGGCGCCTCGCGCTCGATCATCTTCTTGGCGCTGCGGATCGTATAGACCAGCTCCTTCTCCTTGAGGCGCTTGATGATGAACGGCTCGAACAGCTCAAGCGCCATCTTCTTGGGCAGCCCGCACTGGTGCAGCTTGAGCTCCGGCCCGACGACGATGACCGACCGGCCCGAGTAGTCGACGCGCTTGCCCAACAGGTTCTGGCGGAAGCGGCCCTGCTTGCCCTTGAGCGAGTCGGCGAGCGACTTGAGCGGCCGGTTGCCCGCGCCCATCACGGGGCGGCCGTGCCGCCCGTTGTCGAAGAGCGCGTCGACCGCTTCCTGGAGCATGCGCTTCTCGTTGCGCACGATCACCTCGGGCGTCTTGAGCTCGAGGATGTTCTTGAGCCGGTTGTTGCGGTTGATCACCCGGCGGTACAGGTCGTTGAGGTCGCTCGTGGCGAACCGCCCGCCGTCGAGCGGCACGAGCGGCCTCAGGTCCGGCGGGATCACCGGCACGTAGTCGAGCACCATCCACGACGGCTTGTTGCCGCTGCTGCGAAAGCTCTCGATGATCTTGAGCCGCTTCGAGAACTTCATCTTCGCCTGCTTCGACTTGGTCTTGGCCGCCTTCTGGCGCAGCTCCTCGCAGGTGACCTCGAGGTCCTCGAGCACCAACAGGTCCTTGATCGCCTCGGCGCCCATCTTGGCGATGAACGCCTCGGCGCCGTGTTCCTCGACCTTCTCGCGGTACTCGGCCTCGCTCAGCAGCTGCTTCTTGTCGAGGTCGGTCTCGCCCGGGTCGATGACCACGTAGTCCTCATAGTAGATCATCCGCTCGAGCGTGCGCGTCGACATGCCGAGCAGGTTGCCGATGCGCGACGGCATCGTCTTGAAAAACCAGATGTGGGTGACCGGCACGGCGAGCTCGATGTGGCCCATCCGCTCGCGGCGCACCTTCGACTGGGTCACCTCGACGCCGCAGCGGTCGCACACGATCCCCTTGTATTTGATCCGCTTGTACTTGCCGCAGTTGCACTCCCAGTCCTTGGTCGGCCCGAAGATCCGTTCGCAGAACAGCCCCCCGCTCTCGGGCTTGAACGTGCGGTAGTTGATCGTCTCCGGGTTCTTGACCTCGCCGCGGCTCCACGAGCGGATCACTTCGGGCGAGGCGATGCGGATCGTCACCTTGTCGAAGATGTTTCTCGGAACAGCACTGCCGAAGATCTGCTCTGCCACCGCTTTATCTCCTTTCCCTCGGGCTCGCGGCGCCTCAGGGTGCGCGTCAGACTCAGGCCCGCTCGGCCCGAATGTCCAGGCACAGCGCTTGCATCTCTTTGATCAGCACGTTGAAACTCTCGGGCGTGCCCGGGTCGAGCACGTGCTCGCCCTTGACGATCGACTCGTAGATGCGCGTCCGCCCGGCCACGTCGTCGCTCTTGACCGTCAGCAGCTCCTGCAGGCAGTAGGCGGCGCCGTACGCCTCGAGCGCCCAGACCTCCATCTCGCCGAAGCGCTGCCCGCCCATCTGCGCCTTGCCGCCGAGCGGCTGCTGGGTTACCAGCGAATAGGGGCCGATGGCGCGGGCGTGAATCTTGTCGGCCACCAGGTGGCTCAGCTTCATCATGTAGATGTAGCCGACGACCACGTCCTGCGCGAACGCCTCGCCCCTGCGCCCGTCGTAGAGCGTGAGCTTGCCGTGCTCGGGCAGCTTCGCCTTCTTGAGGAGCTTGCGGATCTCGTTCTCCTTGATTCCGTCGAACACCGGCGTCGCCACGTAGAGGCCCAGCTCCTGCGCCGCCCACCCCAGGTGCGTCTCGAGCACCTGGCCGACGTTCATGCGCGAGGGCACGCCGAGCGGGTTGAGCACGATGTCGACCGACGTGCCATCGGGCAGAAACGGCATGTTCTCTTCGGGCATGATCTTGGCGATCACGCCTTTGTTGCCGTGGCGGCCCGCCATCTTGTCGCCGACCTGCAGCTTGCGCTTGCTCGCGACGTAGACCTTGACCTGCTTGATCACACCGGGGTCGAGCTCGTCGCCGCGCTTGACCTTCTCGATCTCGCGGCTCTGGCGCATCTCAAGCTCCTCGACCTCCTGCCGGTGCTCCATGAACATCTCTTTGATCTCGGCGGTGATCTCGGTGTCCGGCATGAAGTAGCTCTCGAGGTCTTTCTCGCTCATCGTCTGGAGCATCGGCCGGGTGATCTTCTTGCCGGGCGGGATGACGACCTCGCCGGTCTGCACGTCGATGATCTGCACGTCGAGCTTCTCGCCCAGCAGCAGGCCCACGAGCTGCTCGATGAAGGCCTTGTTGAGCTTGGCGAGCCGCTCGCGGTACTCGGTCTCGATCTCGTCGATCTGCTCCTTCTCTTGGAGCTTCTCCTCCTCGGTCGCCTCGAAGCTGTCCTTGCGCGAGAACACGCGCACGTCGAGCACGATGCCCTCCGTGCCGCTGGGCACCGTGAGCGAGGCGTCGCGCACGTCGGCGGCCTTCTCGCCGAAGATCGCCCGCAGCAGGCGCTCCTCGGGCGTGAGCTCGGTCTCGCTCTTCGGGGTGATCTTGCCGGCGAGAATGTCGCCGGGCCGCACCTCGGCGCCGACGCGCACGATGCCGTCCTCGTCGAGATTGCGCAGCGCCTCCTCGCCCACGTTCGGGATGTCGCGCGTGATCTCCTCCCGCCCGAGCTTCGTGTCGCGCGCGCCGATCTCGAACTCCTCGATGTGCATCGACGTGTACAGGTCGTCGCGGACGATGCGCTCGCTCACGAGGATCGCGTCCTCGAAGTTGTAGCCGCCCCACGGCATGAACGCCACGAGCACGTTGCGGCCGAGCGCGAGCTCGCCGCGGTGGGTGCTCGGCCCGTCGGCAAGCACGTCGCCCGCCTTGACCCGGTCGCCGACCGAGACGATCGGGCGCTGGTTGACGCACGTGCCCGCGTTCGATCGCATGTACTTGCGGAGCTTGAACTCGCGCTCGCGCGTATCGCCGCGGCGCGACGGCTTGAGCCGGATGGTGTCGCCATCGACGTAGGTGATCTGCCCATTGGCGGGCGCCTGGATCATCACGCCCGAGTCGAGCGACGCGCGCCGCTCGAGCCCGGTGCCGACGAACGCCGGCTCGGTCGTGAGCAGGGGCACCGCCTGACGCTGCATGTTCGAGCCCATGAGCGCACGGTTCGCGTCGTCGTGCTCGAGGAACGGGATCAGCCCGGACACGACGCTCACGAGCTGGCGCGGCGACACGTCAACGAAGTCCACCTCATCCGCCGTCACGTAGACGAACTCGCCGTGATGCCGAGCCGAGACCTGCTTCCCCTTCGCCGTGATGCGCCGGTGGCGGTCAACCTCGACGTTCGCCTGCGCGATCACGTAGCGCTCCTCCTGGTCGGCGGCCAGGTAGACCAGCTCGTCGGTGACCTTGCTGTCCTTGACCCGCAGATACGGCGTGACGATGAAGCCGTATTCGTTGACCTTGGCGTAGGTCGACAGCGACGAGATGAGCCCGATGTTCGGCCCCTCGGGCGTCTCGATCGGGCAGATGCGCCCGTAGTGGCTCGGGTGGACGTCGCGCACCTCGAACCCGGCGCGTTCGCGGCTCAGCCCACCCGGGCCGAGCGCGCTCAAGCGCCGCTTGTGCGTCAGCTCGGCCACCGGGTTTGTCTGGTCCATGAATTGCGAAAGCTGGCTCCGGCCGAAGAAGTCGCGGATCACCCCGCTGAGTCCCTTCGGATTGACCAGCTTATGCGGCGCGACCGCCTCGGCCTGCATGTCGAACAGGTTCATCCGCTCTTTGGTGATCTTCTCCATGCGCGCGAGCCCGATGCGGCACTGGTTCTCGAGCAGCTCGCCGACCGAGCGCACGCGGCGATTGCCCAGGTGGTCGATGTCGTCGATCTCATGCCCCGGCTCGCTCAGGTGGAGGCCGATCACGTACTTGAGGGCGTAGACGATATCTTCCTTGTGAAGCGTCAGCGCCTCCTCGTCGCCCTCGGGCGGCGGCGCGCCGTCGTTGAGGCCGAGCTTCTGGTTGATCTTGTAGCGGCCGACACGACCCAGGTTGTAGCGCTTCGGGTCGAAGAAGAGCCGCTTGACCATCGCGCGCGCGTTCGGGATCGTCGTCGGATCGCCGGGCCGCAGCTTCTTGTAGATGTCCTTGAGGGCCGACTCGTAGCTGTCGGTCGGGTCCTTCTCGATCATCTTGATGAGCGGATGGTCCTCGGAGGCCCCCTTGCAGACGGCGAACTCGTTGATGCCGCCCGCCTTGAGCCGCGTCAGCAGGTTCTTGTCGACGCGGTCGCCGGCCTTGCCGTAGACGATCCCGTCCTCGACGCCGACGATGTTGCGCGCCAGGAACTGATCGAGCAGCCGCTCCTCCTTGGTCGCGAGGGTGACCTCTTTCGGCTCGAAGAACAGCTCGAGCAACTCCTCGTTCGTGCCGTACCCGAGCGCCTTGATGAACGCGGTGGCCAGGATCTTGCGCCGCCGACGGCGCCGATCGATGTAGACGTGCACCAGGTGGTTCGTGTCGAACTCCGCCTCGATCCACGAGCCCCGGTACGGGATGACGCGGAACGAGTAGATCGTGTCGCCCTTCGGGTGCTGCTTCGTCTCGAAGCAGATGCCCGGCGAGCGATGGAGCTGGCTGACCACGACCCGCTCGGCCCCGTTGATAATGAACGTGCCCTGCTCGGTCATGATCGGGATCGTGCCCATGTAGACCATCTCTTCGCGCACGACCTCGTTCTGGATCAGCCGGAACGTCACCTTGAGCGAGACCGAGAACGTCAACCCCCGTCGCTGACACTCGATCGGGTCGTACTTGGGCACGCCGAGCGAGAAGTTGACGAACTCGAGGATGCAGTTGCCGTCGTAGCTCGCGATCGGGAAGATCTCGTTGAAGACCGCCTGCAAGCCCTGATTGCGCCGCTCGTTCGGCGGCACGCCCGCCTGCAGGAAATCGTCGTAGCTCTGACGCTGCAGCTCGATCAGGTCCGGCAGCTCAACGAGCTCCTCGCGTTTGCCGAAGCTCAAGCGCTCAATCGTCTTCACGTCCGATCATCTCCCCAATGGTGGGCCGCCTGGAGGCGGCTTCGTGGCCGCTCGGCAGCGGCTTCGTGGGCCGCTCGGCAGCGGCTTGGCGGCTGCCCGGCAGCGGCGCCGTGCATGACAACGCGCCGCGCGCGCTCACTTCACCTCGACGGTGGCGCCCACCTCTTCGAGTTTCGACTTGATGGTCTCGGACTCTTCCTTGGAGACCTTCTCTTTGACCGGGCCGGGGGCGCCGTCCACGACGGCTTTGGCCTCCTTGAGCCCGAGGCCTGTCACCTCGCGCACGACCTTGATCACCTGGATCTTCTTGTCGCCCATGGCGGCCAGGATTACGTCGAACTCCGTCTGCTCCTCCTCGGCCGCTGCCTCACCGCCGGCCGCGCCAAACATCGCGCCCGGCATCATGGCCACTGCCGGCGGCGCCGCGCTCACGCCCCATTTTTCCTCGAGGCGCTTGACGAAGTCGGACAGCTCCAACACGGTCATCGAGTCGACCAGTTCTTCGGCCTGTGTAAGCTTGTCCACCGCTTCTCCCTCGCTTTCCTGTTCGGTTGATCGCCAACGATTGTCGATACAACAGCCGGGCGTGACCGCGTGCTACTCGCTCGCGCTCGCCTCGGCCGGTGGTTCGCTCTGCTGCTCGGGCGCGGGCGAGTCGGCCTCGCCCGCGGGCACCCCGCCCTGCGTGTCGACGTAGGCGTTGATCACGTACAGCAGGCTCCGCAAGCGGCCCGCCAGCACCAAGACCAGCCCGCGCAGGCACGTCTGCAGCGTGCCGAGCACCTGGGCCTGCATCACCGGCTTGGGCGGCAGCATCGAGAGCACGCGCAGCTCGGCGCCCGTGCACGGCCGCTGGTTGATGAACCCGCCAAGCACGCCGACCGTTTCCTTCTCCTTGTGGAAGTCCACGAGCGCCTTGAGCACGGGGATGGACGCATCCTCGTCGGTGAACGCGACCCCGACCTGGCCGGCGAAGCCCGGCAGCTCACCCTCGAGCCCGGCGGCTTTGGCCGCCTGCGCGAACAGCCGGTTCTTGACAACCAGGTAGCGCCCATTCCGCTCGTGAATCACCTGGCGCAGGAAGCGCATCCGCTCGGCGCTCGTGCCCGCGTAGCCGGTGAAGATCACGGCCGAGGCGTCCTCGATCGTGGTCTTCAGCTCCTCGATAACGAACTGCTTCTCAGCTCTCACGCCGGTCTCGTCGTCCTTCCGTGCGTGTCGTGTTC
>CAZCQN010000091.1:0-12192 GCA_964500825.1 uncultured Verrucomicrobiota bacterium
ACGCGGCTCACACGGAACGACACCACGTGCATGCGTTGTGAGAAATGCGGGTTAGTCTCGGTGAACCGGCCAAGGCCGCGGCGGATGTGGAGCCTGGAGCCGGCGCAACCAGCAACGCCCCTTGTGGGGCGCAGGAACCCTGGGCTGTTCTATAAAGCCCCTTCGGGGCAGGCACGGTGCAGAGCGTTGGGGGCAGGCACCGTGCAGAGCCTATGCATGGGGCGAGCAGGGTGAGGGCGGCGGATTCGGGGCAGGGCAGTGTGTGGACGGCGTCTTGGGGGCGAGCGCGGTGAGGGTGTCGCCTCGGCTATCCCATGAAGCCCTTTGGGGCGAGTGGTGTGAGGGTGCGGCGCGGGGTTGTTCGGGAGGCGCGTGTCGTGGTGGCGGGGTATTTTGATTGACTTGGACGAGGAGGGGTTCCTAGTATCGCGCGGACGAGAGATCAGGGGTCGAGGATGGGCGTGTCGAGAGCGATAGCGTTGGCCTTAGCGGTCGTGGGGGTGTGTCTCGTGCGGCCGGCGCCGGCGACGTGGGTCTACTCGCGCGATACGGGGCGGTTCGCCCGGCTCGAGTCGCTCGCGAAGGAGAACGCGCGCGAGCAGTTCAAGTACGCGGCGCAGTTCGAGGAGGCCGGCAAGTGGAGCCGGGCGCTGGTTGAGTACCGCAAGGTGGTCCGCTGCTTCCCGGACTCGATTCTTGCCGCGAGGGCGCAGTTCAGCGTCGGGCGCTGCTACGAGCAGCTCGGCAAGCTGAGCAAGGCGTTCAACGCGTACCAGATCGTTTTGGACAAGTATCCGTCGTTTGGCGATCCCGACGAGGTGATCAACCGGCAGTTTGCGATTGCGACCGCGTTCTACGACGGGCGACGGAAGCGGATGCCGCTGCTCGGACTGCGGATCGGGTCGGGGCGCGGGGCGGCGATCCGGTTCTACGAGCAGATTGCGTCCAACGCGCCGTTCAGCCCGCTGGCGGACGAGGCGAAGTACCGGGCGGGCGAGCTGCTCGAGCGCAAGAAGCGGTTCGACGATTACTCGTCGTCGGGCAAGCCGATGCGGCCCGGCGCGATCAACACCTACCTGTTCGTGGTGGACAACTTCGAGGGCGGCGAGCGGCGCGACGACGCGCTGTTCCGGGTCGGCGAGTGCTACTACTACAAGGCGCGGCGTGCGCGGCACGATAGGAAGGCGCTGGAACAGGCGCTTCTCTACTATCGGCGGTATCTGCGTGAGTATCCGAAAGGCGAGTATGCGGAGGTGGTCGAGGAGCGGATCGCCGAGGTGGACCATCGCCGCGCCGAGAGCAGCTTCCAGGTCGGCGTCTATTACGAGAGGCGGGGCAAGTACCGGGCGGCCCTGATCTATTACGAGGACGTGGTGGCCCGTTTCCCGCTGTCGCCGTACGCGGAGGAGGCCGAGGAGCGAGCGGCGAGAATGCGCACGCGGCTCGGGCCAGAGGCCGACCGCGGGGCGGTCGGGGCCGACAGCAAGGCGGTCGGGGCCGACAGCGGGGTTGCCGGGGCCGAGGGCGCCGGAGCGGGGTCTGGAGCGCAGGAAGCGGACGAGTGACCGGACGGGAGAGGGCGAGACGATGCGACGCGTATTGCTACTGACGGCGGGACTGGTTGTGGTGATGGCGCTGGCCGGCGGCTGTGGCGGCTACCGGGTGGGAGCGCTGCTGCCCGAGCACATCAAGACGATCGCCGTGCCGGTGTTCGTGAACAGGACGAGTGAGCCGAACCTGGAGATTCAGGCCACGAACGCGGTGATTAACCAGCTCGCGACGGACGGGACGCTGCGCGTCGTGCCCGAGGACGAGGCGGACGTCGTGTTGACGGTTCGACTGGTCCGGTATCAGCGCAAGGCGATCCGCTACACGGGCGTGACGCGGCCGACCGAGTACAGGATCACGGTGACCGCGCTGGCGACGCTCCACGACCGGCACGAGGGCGTCGACCTGTGGAAGGACGACCGGCTGAGCGGCAACGCCGAGTTCGTTGTCGGGGCCGGGCTGCCTGCGTCCGAGCGCCGGGCCCTTCCGGAGGCGCTCGAGGACTTGGGGCACGACATCGTCGAGCACATCGTCGAAGGGGGATGGTAGGCGCGCGGCGCTCTCGTGCCTATTCGCAGGGAGGCGCTCTGTAAGCCCTTCGGGCTACGAGGTTGTATGTTGTGCCTGCTCAACCCAGGGCGTTGCCCTGGGCTGGCCTATCCAGCCCCTTCGGGGCAACCACGGCGCAGACGCCGCCTGTTTTTCCAATAGGCCCTTTCGCTTCGGGCTCGAGGCTGTCGCGCGACTCGTTGTGATTAGATCAATGCTTCTCCAACAACGCACTGGTGTGGTCTGCGGCGCCGATCCCCGTGCCTGCCAGAGGGGCTAGCCCGTGAAGCTTGAGGAGTTCCGCCGCATCCTGTCCGAGGTGTCGCTCCGTCCGGTCCTGCTTCTGGTCGGTCCCGAACCCTACCTCAAGACGCGCGTGATCGACGCCCTGAAGAAGCGTGGCGCAGCCGAGCACGGCGAGGGCTTTGTGTGTCACACGTTCTATGCCGCCTCGCACGGGGCGTGGGCCGTGCTGGGCGAGTGCCGGTCGGGCGAGTTCTTCGTGACGGCGAAGCTCGTGGTGCTCCACGACGTCGACCGCTACCGCAAGGACGATCTCGATGCGCTCGCGGGATACGTGCGCTCGCCTGATCCGGTGGCGTCGCTGGTGATGGTGGGGCAGAGCGTGGACGGCCGGACGGCGTTTGCCAAGGCGGTCGGGAAGGTCAAGGGCGCGCGGATCCACCTCAAGCAGATGTACGAGAACGAGATGGGGCCGTGGGTCGAGGCGCTGGCCGGGCAGCGTGGCAAGCGGGTGAGCCGCGGGGCGCGCGAGGCGCTCGTCGAGCTGTGCGGGACGAACCTGACGGCGCTGGCGGCCGAGGTCGAGAAGCTCGAGCTGTTCGTGGGCGAGCGCGAGCAGGTCGAGGACGCGGACGTGGCGGCCGTGGTCGGGAGCAGTCGGACCGAGACGTACTACCGGCTTCGGGACGCGGTCCTGGAGCGGCGTGCGGGCGACGCGCTGGCGATCTGGGGGACGCTCGTCGAGGAAGGCGAGAGCGTGTACGGGCTGTTCGGGCGGCTGCGCGTGACGCTGCGGGAGCTGGTGAACGCCAAGGAGCTGGCCGAGAGCGGGGTGGGGCCTCGCGAGATCGGCCAGGCGTTGGGCATTCCGTCGTGGCGGCAGCGAGCGTTGGCGGGTGTGCTGTCGACGGCGCGCCTCGACCAGCTTCGGCGCAACTTGGTGCTTCTGTTCGACGCCGACGTCGATCTGCGCCAGAGCCGTCTCACGGATCGTCAGGTGGCCGAGCGTCTGCTCGTGTCGTTGTGCGCGGCGTAAGGCCGGGTCGTCGGCGTGTTGCCTCCCGTGCCGGGGGCTGCTGTTCAGGCGGGGAGTGCGTTGATCCTGGCTGCGATGCGGGACTTGGCGCGCGAGACGGTGTTGAGCTTCAGGACGCCCTTCTTGACTGCTTTGTCGTAGAGTGAGGCCAGCTCGGAGAAGCCCTTTTCGGCTTCGGGCCTGTTGCCTGCGGCGACCGCCTCGAGTACCTTTCGGCGCTGGGTGCGGACGCCCGACTTGACCGCGATGTTTGCCTGGCGGCTCTTCTCTGAGGTTCTCATGCGCTTGACGGCCGATTTGGTTGTCGGCATGCGGCTCTCCTGGTCACGTTCGCTGTTGAGACGGCTCGAGTTCGGGGTCGCTGCCCAAGGAGCTACTCGTATACGCGCTGAGGGGGGCGGCGTCAAGCGATTTCCGGTGTGGCCGCGACCGGGGCACGGCGCGGTGGGGTTGCCCGCGTCGTGTGTAACTGTGCAGCCCCTTCAGGGCTGGCGTCGGGAGGGTGATTGTGCAAATGCGGTGGCGGCATCGACCGATACAGCAGATGGACAGTAACTTATCGCTGCTCTGAGCGTACGGGAGTGGCTGCGGCGGCCGCGGCTTGACGAAACTGAGGAGCTGTAGGAACGTCACAAGACGTAAGGAAGGGATCTCGCGACATGTTCCGCGTTGACAACGGTGTTGCGCACAGTGAGCAGTGATGCTAGACGTTACACGCTATGACAGGGATCGGGTGCATCAGGTCCAGCGAGCTTCGCCGAGGTGTCTCAGTGCCGTGATGGTGTGCTTTTGCCGGGTCAGTTTACGTGGTGCCGTGCTGGTCGTGGCCGTGGGCGTGCTGGTGGCCGGCTGGGCGGTGACGGCGTGGTCGGCGCCGGTCTCGTCGGCTGCAGCGGCTGGTGGGGGTGCGTGGCTGGGCGCGCGTGCGACGCCGCTTGAGTGTGGGCTGCTGGCCCAGTTGAGCTCGGCTGACGAATCGGGCGAGAGCGAGCCCGATCCGGTGAAGGAGCCCTGGGAGGAACGCGTGGAGCAGTCGGAGCGGAACAGCATGACGGCGGTCCTGGTGTTTCTCGGGATCGTTTGTGCGATACTTCTGTGTTGGTGGGGGTGGGGGAAGGTGTATCATCGGCCGCGCAAGCTGTAGCTGGGACGTGCGTGGGCGCGACGCCAACCTGAAGTGAAAGCCGGGGTACACTTTCCACGTTTCTCGTCGAGGCGGCCGATTCTGTTCGTGGCCGTCTTCTTCATTGCGGGGATTCTTCTCGGGGATGCGATCTGGCATGGTCGCCTGGCCGTTTGGCTGGCGGCCGTGGTGGTCGGTGCGCTTGCCGCCTTTTTGTGCGTTGTGGCGTCGAGGTGGGTGGGCGTGGCCGTGGCGGCCCTTCTTATTGCGTGGCTCGGGGTGGTTGCCGTCAGCTTCTACCGAGCCAGGGTTCTTCGGGGGGATTCGTTCAGCGCGCTTGTTGGCGAGGCCGAGGCGTGCTGGATCGAGGGGGTTGTTCTCGACGAGCCGGAGGGGAAGGCGACCGAGGGGCTGTTCGGTGGGCCCGCTGGTCGCCTGTACCGTTTTCATCTACGCGTGACGGCTTTCTCGACGGCGAATGACTCGGATGGGAAGATGTCTCCCGCACGCGGGCGAGTGGTTGTGACGACCACGCGCGAGGCGGGGCTTGGGATCGGCTACGGCGATCGGATCCGGCTGCGGGGGCGGGTTCAGGTGCCGGACCCGGCGCGCAATCCGGGCGGGTTCGACTACCGGGAATATCTCGAGCGCAAAGGCATTCAGCGGGTCGTCCGCGTCCGGGGAGGCGACGAGATCGAACGCCTCGGCGGCGGCGGCAGTGTGGCGTGGCGCGTCGTCTACGGGGTGCGCGGGCGGCTGGAGCGTGCGCTCGACTACGGCAGGATGAGCGAGGACAGCCGGGCGTTTCTCAAGGGCGTGCTGCTGGGCAAGCGCCGGGCGATCAGCGAGGAGCTCGAGGAGGCGCTCGTTTACACGAACACGGTGCACGTGCTGGCGATTAGCGGTTTGCACGTGGCGATCGTCGCGCTTGCCGTGCACCGGGTGTTTCGGGCCGTGTTCCTGCCGCGTTGGGCGGCGTCGGTGCTGACGGTTGCCGTGGTTGCGCTCTATGCGGCGATGACGGGCGGGCGGCCGTCGGTGGTGCGTGCGAGCGTGATGATGGGCGTGATCTTGATGGCGCCCGTGGTGCGGCGGGAAGCCGACACGCTAAACAGCCTCGCGTTGGCGGCCGTTGTCATCTTGCTGTTCCGGCCGCTCGACGTGTTCTCGCCGGGCTTTCAGCTCTCGTTCGTGGCGGCGGGCGCCGTGGTGATGCTGGCGCCGCGCCTGATCGAGTGGGCGGCCGAGCGGTGGCACCTGAGGCCCGAGCCGGGCGTCGATGTGCCGGAGTGGCGGATGCCGATCAACCGGGTGGCGCTGACGGGCGTGCAGTTGTTGGCGGTGTGCGTCGCGGCCTACGTGGCGGTGGCGCCGTTGACGGCGTTCCACTTCAACCGGTTCGCGCCGCTGTCGTTTATTCCGAACGTGGCAGTGGTGGCGCTCATGGGGCTCATCGTGCCGCTCGGTATGGCGGCGGCCATCGTGGGGCAGGTGTGCTCGTTTGCTGCCGGGGTGCTCAACGCGGTCAACGGCGCGTTGATCGGCGGGCTGAGCCGCGTCGTGGTGCTCACGTCGAACTTGCGGTTTATTCATTTGAACGTGCGGTCGGCGCCCGTGCTCGTGCTGGGCGCGTACTACGGCGTTCTGGTGGCGGTCGGCTTCGCGCATGGGGCGTCGCGCACGATGCGCGTGGCGCTCGTGGCGGTGCTGGCAGCCGTTGGCGGCGTGGCGCTGTGGTCGCCCGTCGTGGGGGGGCATGACTGCGCGGAGGTCGTCGTGCTCGACGTGGGGAAGGGGGAGTCGATCTTTGTGCGCACGCGGGAGGGCCGGCGCATTTTGATCGATGGCGGTATGGTGGTCGGGAGCGATCCGGGGCGGTGGACGATCATGCCGTTTTTGCGGAGCCGAGGCTATAACCGGCTGGATGCCGTGGTGCTGACGCACTATGACGCCGACCACTACGGGGGGTTGACGCACGTGGTCGAGCACATCGGGGTGCGGCGGTTCATCGTGCGCGGCGGGCCCGAGAGCCGAAAGGCCGGCCACGTGGCGGGTCTGCTTCGTCTGGTGGAGCGGCGTGGCATCCCTGTCGAGCGGTTGGAAGCCGGCGACCGGCTGACGCCCGTGGGCGACACGCCGATTGTGGCGCTGTGGCCTGATGGAACGCTTCCCGGGACGACGAGCGAGAACAACGCGTCGATCGTGCTGCGGGTTGACGAAGGGAGCGGTGTGTTGCTCACGTCGGATATCGAGCGCGACACCGAGCGGCGTCTGGTGAGCGGGCAAGCGGGGCGGCTCGCAGCCGGTGTGCTCAAGGTGCCGCATCAGGGCTCGAAGTGGTCGAGCACGCCGGAGTTTCTCGGCGCGGTCGGCCCGCGGCTGGCGATCATCACGGCCGACCGGTTTCACATCCATCCGCACCCGGCGCCGGAGACTGTCGTGCGCTACGAGTCGCTTGGGATCATGGTGCTGCGGACCGACGAGCACGGGGCGATCACCGTGCGCCTGACGCCCGACGGGGTGCGCGTCTGGACGATGCTTCCGGGCGCGAACGAGCCGGGCGCCGTGCTGGAGTAAGCATCGGCGCCCGACGGGCGGTGCTTACTGAGCGATCTCGTAGATGACGCCGTCGGCTGCCTGTGTGCGCACCCGCAGTGGCATCGCGCGTTCGAGATCTTCTTGCGATACGAGGTAGGCGCGTCCCTTGATCTTGTCGAAGAAGACGATGATGCCGCCCTCGCGTTCGAGGCGCCGGCGCATCGCGTCCAGATCGTCGGCGAGGTGCTCGTTACGCGCGTAGGCGTATCGTACGGTCTTGATCTTGGATGGGATTTGCGTTGTGGCGCGGTCGAGGTGGAAGTAGAGCGCGTCGATCGCGTTGCTGAAGATCGGCACGTCGGGCCCGAGCTCCCGGGCACGGCTGACGAGCTCGGAGTTGTGCCAGGCCTTGCTCGCGAGGCCGAGGCCCTCGCCGTGCCGCCAGGTGACCCACCAAAAGGCGCGGTTCGCATACCAGAGCGCGAACAGCGTCACGAGCACGCCGGCGGTGATGATGACTCGTCGCCGGCGTGCGTCTCTCAGGAGCCGGTCACCGAGGCTGACGACGAAGATCAAGGCCGGAGGAAAGGCGGGGGACAGGTAGCGCAGGTTGAAGGCGGCGTACCTGTCGGAGAAGGTTACGTACCCGGCGAGCATGGCGGCGTAGAGGACGACACACATGCCCATGACGAGCGGCAGCTTGTCGAGGTGCGGTCCGGCCTGGGTGGTCCCGGAGCGCGCGCGCCGCTGAAGGGTAAGGCGAGCGACGAGGACGATGGCCACGATGGCGGCGAGCACGACGGTGATCCTGACCACGGGCGGCACGGGCACGTCGGTCAACGGGATCCTGGGGGGCATGATCCAGAGGGAAACTGTTCCGAGCCCACGTTTGATGTGCTGCGGCAGGACGAACTGGAAGCTCGTGATGCGGCCTGTTGCGGTGCCGGTGGCGATCATGTTGCGGACGGCCCAGGCGAGCGTGGGCAGGAAGGCCGTCAGTGTGAAGAGGGCAGAGTCGGCGAGCTTCCTCAGGAGCTTCTGCTTTGTGAGGAGCCAGATGACGGCAAGACCTGTGGCGGCAAACGCGAGGCCGGCGTAGCGAGTCATCATGGTGAGCGCGATGGCTGCCGCTGAGGCAAGGAGCAGGCCGCGGGCGCGGCGCTTGGCGTAAGCGCTCAACCACAGCAGACCGAGGAGACCGAGGAAGATGAACAGCGGCTCGCTCCACGCCATGGAGTGGATCTCGAGCATGTCGACGCAGGTCAGCGCAAGAAATGAGCCGACGATCGGTGTCCAGACCATGCGCGCGTCGCGTCTCAGGATCAGGCCGACCAGGACGACGTTGGCCCCGAACAGGGCCGCGTTGAGCCATCGGGCGATGATGAGCGGGTCGAGGCCAAGCAGGCCCGTGAAGGCAAGAAGCCCGGGATAAAGGGGCGGCCGGAGAGCGGCGTCGGTGCCGTAGACGTCTCGGTAGCCGTTGCCCGAGATGAGGTTGCGGGCCACGGAGACGAACGAGGCGGAGTCCGGTGATGTGCCGACGCCCCAGCGGGTGCTCAGGCCGACGAGCAGAACGGCGAGGAGTGCGGCGGCAACGAACGGCGCGAGGCGCACGAGGGCGCGTTGACGTCCGATGCCGGGTCGGTCGTGTCGCATCGCAGGGGCCTTTCAGTTTCCGTTCACTGGTCGAGCTCGAGGATGACGCCGTCGGCGCCGGCCATCTGCTCGGCGATCTGCTCGTTCGGTTTCCCGCTGCGGTAAGAGTAGAGCGACGGCACTTCTGTCGTCAAACGTCCCGTGTACAGGTGGAGCACGTGGAGGGCATTGCTGAAGACGGGCACGTCGTTGTCGAGCTGCCTTACGAGCTCGATCGTGGGCGACTCGCGCCACCGGTCGGCGCGGTAGCCGAGGCCGTGCTCGCGCGCCCAGCTCACCCACCAGAATGCGCGGTTGGCGTGCCAGAAGGCGAGTAGGCTTGTGAGCACGACGAGCGCGACGCCGGCTCTGCGCAGGGGCCTGGTGGCGCCCAGGAGCCTGTCTGAGAGAACGAGCACGATGATGAGCAGGGGCGGGAAGAGCGGCATCCAATGCCGGACGCCCGGGCTCATGTATTTGTCGACGAACCAGACAGTGGCAAGGAGCTGCGCGACGTACAGCACGACGAACGTCGCCAGCAGGGCAAGCAGGCCGGGGCGTGTTCGCTGCGACGGTGTGGTCGGCTTGCGCGCGCGTGCGGCGGTGATGACGGCCACGCCAACGATGGCAAGGGCGACAACGGCGAGGGCGGCGACGCGAGCGCTGAGCGGTACCCATCTGGGCAGGAGCCAGCGCGACAGCGTCTCGAGGGTGGCGCGGATCTGGCCCGCTGTCGGCGGGTGGTATCCGAGCGTCCGTCCCGCCGCGCTGCCCGCGACCAGTGCGTTGCGGAGCATCCAGCCGGCCAGCGGCAAACACGCGACGGCGGCAAACAGCGCGGCGTCGGCAAGTCGTCGCCAAGAACGTTTGTCAGCAGCGGCGATGACGAACACCGTGCCGGCGGCGATGAGTGAGAGGCCGGCGTATCGTGTCAACACGGCGAGCGCGCTCACGACGGCGGCCGCGACGAGGTAGGATCGCGCCGGCCGGCGAGCGTACCCGGAGAGCAGCCAGAGTGCGAGCATGACAAGCAGGACGAACAGGGGTTCGGTCCAGATCATCGAATGGACGCGGAGCGAGTCGGGCATCGCGGCCATGGCGAAGGCGCCGAGCACGGGAAGCCACTTCGCCCGCGCTGCCGTTCGGAGCATGAGGCCGATGAGCAACACGTTTGCGCCGCACAGGAGCGCGTTGAGCCATCGGGCGACCGTGGCGGGATCGGGGCCGAGTGCGGTGCCGCCTGTGAGCATGAGCGGATAGAGCGGCGGCCAGGCGGGGACCGAGGTCCTGTAGGCGGTGCGGTAGCCTTGGCCATCGAGCAGGTTGCGGGCGATCGAGGTGTAGCCGAGGGAATCGACGGACACGCCGGCCCCCCAGCGGGTTGCGACCGCGACGATTGCGATCGCCAACACGGCAATGGCCGCGAGCCATGGCGTGGGTGCCGAACGCAGTGTGCTTGCTGGACGGAGAATCACGTCTACACGATGACGACGCTGTGTGAGATGTGCGGCCTACGCTACGACGCCGGCGCCAGCATGGGCACGGCGGGCCACGCTGTCAAGCGGTTCGTCGGCAAGCAGTCTCGGCCATCGTCGTGGCCCTCGAGTACTTGCCGTTCCGCCGCGCGCGAACGGCGAGGCTGTTCTCAAGTCCGGTGTTACCTGGCCGATAATGAAAAGTGGCGTGGTGCCGGAGTCCGCTGCTCCAGCGGGCCGCCGTAACCGCTTTGAGGACATCCACTGATGCGACATCTTGGGCAACGGCATGGCCTTACGCTGATCGAGATCATCTTGGTGATGATCCTGATCGGCGTGCTGGCGGCGATCATCATGCCGAAGTTCGGCACCCAGGCCCACAAGGCGAAGATCGCGCGGACTAAGGCGAACATCGTGTCGATCCGTTCTGCCATCCGCTTGTTTCAGGCCGACCACGACGGCAAGCCGCCGGTGAAGATCTCGGATCTCGTCCCCGACTACCTGCCCACGATCCCGTTCGAGGCGATCACTGAGCAGTCGATCGAGAAGGAAATACTCGACGGCGTCGGCGGGTGGGTGTACGAGGAAGGTAGGGTGCTGGTCAACCTGAGCGGGACCGACACCGAAGGGATGGACTACTCCAAGTACTAGCGGGTTGCTGGACAACCTGTGTGCCGCCGAGATCACCTCGTGTCTTGATGGAGAGTTGTGTCGCCCCTTCGGGGCACAAGGATCTCTTCTCTCGTCGAGAACCTTGGGCTTACGGGCCTGTCGAAAAAGGCACCCTATGTAAGCCCTTCGGGCTATGCGGTGATGGTTTGTTCCTTCCGAACCCAGGGCGTTGCCCTGGGCTGTTCTATGAAGCCCCTTCGGGGCAACAGGCGAGAGACCGACATCCCACTTTCTCAACAGCCCCTTAGGCCCCAGGCTACTGGCTGTCGGGCCTCCGGCCCTGGGGGCCGATTGTCTGGCCACAGTCCCTTTTCAGGAGCTTGCTGGAGCGGAGTCGCGGCGCCTTGGCGAGCCGTCTTCCGGCCGGGAGCCAGTCATGCACGCGGAGAGGGGGCGCTGTGGGCGTGGTCACGACGCGAGCAGCGACTTGATTTTGAGCGCGACGCGGCTGAATTCGTTTGTGACCTTTGACTTGCCGATCAGGCCGCCCCAGAGGCCCGACATCCCCTTGTTGACGAGGAGGCGGGTCTTGCCTGACTCGTCGATGACCTGGACCTTGAGCTTCATCCGGCTGCTGAAGGCGCCCGTGATCGCGAACGCGCCGCCGCTGCCTCTGGCGTAGGTGCCGTTCTGCGGCGTGCCATCCTCGAGCCGGTAGCCTTCTGCGGCGAAGAACCGTTCGAGGTCGGCAGCGAACTTGGCGGCGTTGCCGTTTTCGAGGATGATCGTGACGCCCCGCTTCGTTTCCTCGTAGCGCTCAAGCTTTCCTTCCAACATGGCAGGAGCTCCTTTCGATGGAATCGGCCACACTCGTCCCGAGATAGGGATCAGCACTGGGGTGACATGAGCAAGACGCGTGCCTTTCTTGGGGATGCGATGGGGTTGGCACGGGGTCCGTGACCGGCGCATCAGGCTGAGGGCGGCCGCGTGTGCCCGCGGGCTCAGCACGTCGGGGCGCGACGGCGGAACGTGTTGAGGCTTGACGGGCGGTTAGAAGTGCGCTAGGCACCGGGAGGTCTTTTCCTGTACCATCTGCGCGGGCAGTCGTTGGCCCGCCGCGCGGGCGTTTGGCCCGCCGCGCGGGCGTTTGGCCCGTCGCGCGGGGGTTTGGCGCGGAAGGATGATGTGATGGCGCAGGTTTTCGTTGTGATGACGTACGACGTGAAGCCGGGGAAGCGGGGGGAGTTCCTCGCGTGGATCAAGAAGGTGCGCCGCCACATCCGCCGCATTTACGGGCCGAACTACACGGTGCTGCAGGATCAGGAGGCGCCGAACCGGTTTACCGAGGTCTTTGTCTGTCCCAATAAGGCGGCGTACAAGAAGCTGCACCGCCTCCACGACGTGCGGCTCGACGAGTACATGTGGCAGATGGA
>CAZCQN010000092.1:0-12148 GCA_964500825.1 uncultured Verrucomicrobiota bacterium
CGTCCCTTACGTATGAGGGACGCCGCGATTCGTTTCTGGATGAACGGCGATTAGTCTTCGGACGGTGTCTCCGGCTCGGTGTCGATGGTTGTCTCGCCGGTTTCGGTTTCTGGGCCCGTCTCGTCGACATCGGTCGGCTCGGTTTCGCCGCCGTTGCCTTCCTCGATCACCTCCACAGACTCGGGGGCGGCGGGTTCGTCGGCGGCCGCTGGTTCCTCAGCGGCCTCGTCAAGGTCGACGCCGTGCTCTTCGAGGAGCCGTCGTGCCTCGGCTTCCTCGTAGCGGTTCTTGGTGACTTCGAGGACCTGGCTGACGAGCGCGAGGCCGCGTTCAACCTCGCCCTGCTCGATGAGGACGACGCCGAAGAACAGCGTCAGGCTGGTTGTGTTGGGGAACGCATAGAACGCGGGCTCGATCAAGGCGCGGGCGCTGGGGACGTCGCCCACAATCTTGTAGCGGGCCCACCCGTAGTAGGCTGTCGCCATGATCGTGCGGCTCTCACGCTGCTGCGTCTGGTCGGTCTCGACCCTCTGGGCAGCCTGTTGGTACCTGACGGCGTAGCTCAACGCCTCTTTGCCCGTTGTCTGGTCGCCGGTTTGCTCGGCCGCGTGGAGCGCGGCATACGCGACGAGGTGCAGCAGCTCGACGTAGGCGGGCGTCGGGGTTTTCTTTTGCTCCCGCCTGAAGCGCTCGGCGAATTCGTACGCTTTCTTCAGTTCGCGATAGGCCAGCGCCGGTTGTCCCTCCATGAGGTGCGCTTCGCCCCGGATCCTGAGCCAGTTGATCCGTTCGGCCACGGGAATCGAGTCGTCCAGCGGCAGCTCCTCCATGGCGAGGACATCTTGATAGCGGTCCTGCTTCAAGAGCGCGTAGCTCATCCGGAGCCGGACGGACACGGGCTTGCCGTAGGCGCGCATGAGCTCGTCGCTGATCTGCTGGGCGCGCTCGTAGTCCTGTTCGCTCAAGGCCAGGTCGACCAGGAAGAGGCGCCAGTTGAGGGCGTTGTCGGGGTTGCGCTCGGCCTGAGCCTCAACAAACGCGACGAACTCTTCACGCCTGTCGCGTCCGTAGTACGCCTGGAGCCACTGGAGGACCTGGACGAGTGCGGCCTGCTCCTGCGGCGGGTGCTGGGCGAGGTAGTTCTCGATGACCTGGATCGCCTCGGCGCGGCGGTTGGTCATGGCATAGAGACCGGCGAGCCCGTATTGCGGGCCGTCCCAGTCGGGTTCGATCTCCATGGCTTCCTTGTAGGCCTGCTCGGCATCGGGGACGTTGCCCAGACGCATGCACACGGCGCCGATGGTGGAGCTGATCTCTGCGCGTGCCCTGCCCTCGAAGTATGGCTCGGCGGCGCGGAGGTCCACCAGGGCGCGTACAAGCCGCCGCCGCGACGGCTGCTCGGCTTGGCGGACCGCCCGGTACGACAGGAAGCCGCGCTCGGCCAGGTCCTTGTCTCCCGCCGGGTTGAGCAGCACTTTGAGACTTATGATCGCGTACTGGAAACCGAACGACCGTGTGGCGTTCGGAGCGCCGGGGTAGTTAGTGAAGAGGTCGTCGACGACGGAGACGTCGCGCACGAGGCCATACCCGCCCATCAGGTCGAAGGCAGTACGGAACTTCATGTAGCTTGCCGCCTGTGCCGGGTCGGGGGCAGGGCCGAGGGCGCCTTCCACTCTGGGGATTATGAGCGCGTCGAAGGCGGTGTCGGCGGCGCCGATCCGGTCGTCGAGGTTGAAATCGACGTCCGCGCCGGCGATCCTCAGGTTTCGCAGGGCGGCGTAGTTCAGGTCGTAGAAGTGGAGCGAGAGCTTGTAGAAGTTGATCGCGTCGGCCTCGCCGGCGTGCTTGTGGCAGTAGACGCCGAAGTCGTTGGCGAGCTTCGAGGCGCGCATAATCATGCTATGCGCAGCGGACGGCCACTGGTCCATCGGCTTCGGCTCGGCGTTCGCGATGCTGAGCGTGCCCCACACCTCCCGGCCGCGGGCCACGTGCATGGCCGGCACGCTGCGGTAGTCCTCACGCGGGCTCAGGAGGTAGACGAGGCCGCGCGGGATCGCCTCGTAGCTGTAGGCGATCTCGTCGCTCTCGGCGTTAAGGCGATAGAAATCGCTCGTGATGCAGATGGTCGGCACGGGCTCGTTCTTGGCCTGGACGCCAAGACCGACGTAGCGGAGCACCGCCTCGATGTCGGTCAGGTCGGGTCGGAGTGCCGGATCGTGCTCGGGCCTCAGCCGTTGGCCGACGAACAGCTCGTTCAGGTAGGTGTACTTCTTGATGTAGAACCCGTCGTAGCCGTTCGCAGCGTACAGGTCGGCCATCGTGATTCGCTCTGCGGTCGCCGACGGCAGGCGGTACTCGTGCACGTAGCGGAGCAGCTCGCCCCAGTGGTCGACGACGAGCAGGAGGGTACGGGCGCCGGTTGGGTCGTCGGCCTGCTTTTGCTCAGCGGTGCTGGCGGCGCTGATCAGGGTGTCGCGTGCGAAGTCCTCGACCAAGGTGAAGCCGGCCAGACTGCTCTGGTCGACGAGCACGTGCTTGGCGATGCTGGCGACGGGAAGCAACAGACACAGCGCGACGACCACCGCGTAGCCGCCCTTGGAGTAGCGCGCCGCGGCCGGGCGCCGTTGACCCGATGGGCCGGCCGCCATCGGCGGCTCGCCGCCGCCCAGAGACGGCCTGCCGGTGAACAGGACCGCCCAGTAGCCGAGCATGTAGCAGACCCACCCGCCAACGAGCATGTAGACGACGACGAAGCCCATCTGGTGGCCCATGGGATACGGGCCGAGCAGGAGGTCGAGCAGGACCATCACGCCGAAGACGGTGTAAAGAAAGGCCAGGACGCGGAAGATCCCATCGGTGATTGTCGAGCCGCGGCCCATCTCGCCCCGGCGCTGGGCCTTGGAGAAGGCCAGGTAGGCCACGGGCGGCACCGTGGGCAGAAGAAGCCACACCAACCAGCTCAACCCGCCGGCCAGCCCGCCGAGCGGCAGCGCCGGCCGGACCTGCGACCAGTACCACTTGACGTAGTCGAACATCGGGCGGGTCACCGGCATCGGCCGGAGGAAATAGGCCGGCAGCCCCGAGGCAAAACGAGCGGGGCCCGAGAACAAGGCGATCGCGAACAAAACGGCCGCGATGAATATCGTGATGCCGAGTGTGATCCAGTCGGCATAGGCGTCGCGACACCACAGGATGCTGAGCACGAGAAAGACGGGCAGCAGCAGCAGCATGGTGGGGAAGTTGACGATGCCGACGGCGTAGACGATGCCGTAGAGCATGAAGTAGCGCTTCTTGCGCGTCTCGCGGTAGCGCAGCAGCCAGTGGGTCACCAACACGATGAACAGGGCGTTGAGCGTGTGGGTACCGGCCGTGATCGAGGCGCGCCAGAACGTCTGGGAGAAGGCGACGAGCAGCGCGGCCCCGAGGGCGACGAACTGCGCCAGCCAAGGCTGGCCGCGAAACCGGATGAGCTCGTCATGCGTGCGCGTATGGCTGAAACTGGAGAAGACCCGGTAGAGCAGCCCGATGGCCGCGGCCCCGCAGATGGCCGAGAGCAGGTTGAGTGCCCATGCCTTGTTCGGCGACACGAGCATGAAGAGGCGGGCCACGAACCGCCAGACGGGGTACTCGACGGACCTGATGAAGGTGGTGTGTGTCGCGGCCGTGACCGCGCGCAGGCTCTCGCCCAAGGGGGCTCTGGCTGGATTGATCTGGCCGGTGTAGATCGTCGGGCAAAGGGTGAAGAGATAAACGATCAGGACACCGACGAAGACGGCAAGGCTGATCGCGGTATTGGTTCGGGCTGCGTGTGCCGTTGCCATAGATATTCCCTCGGAATGTGTCTCAATCCGTACGTTCGGCGGTGCGCTCCCCCCGCGCGGGCGTCATAGTAGTATGCCTCTTGCCTGGCCGCAAACCGTTTCTTAGAGTGCAGCGTCTCGGCCCGCTAACGCACGGCGGCATCTCGCCGCCTGGGAGGATGCACTAGTGACGCAGGTCATCATGCTCGGTTCCGGCACGTCTCAGGGCGTGCCCGTGATTGGATGTCACTGCCCGGTCTGCACCTCGGACGATGCGCGCAACCGGCGCACGCGGGCGTCCGCCTACCTCAAGCTCGGGCAGCGCGGCGTGGTGATCGACACGGCGACCGAGTTCCGGCTCCAATGCACGGCGAACGGGATCGAGCGGCTCGACGCCGTGCTGTTCACGCACGCGCACGCCGACCACGTCCACGGGCTCGACGACGTGCGGCAGTTCAACGCCCTCCAGGGCACGCGCATCCCCTGTTACGGCAGCCCCGAGACGATGCGCCACCTGGCGCAGAAGTTCGACTACTTCTTCGCCGAGACGCAGGCCGGCGGCGGCAAGCCCGACGTCGAGTTCATCAGCGTCGAGGGGCCGTTCGAGCTTTGTGGCCGCGAGATCGTCCCGCTCCCGGTCAAGCACGGCGAGCTTCTCATCTACGGCTACCGCGTGGGCCGGTTCGCGTACATCACGGACGCGAGCGCAATCCCGCCCGAGACGATGGCGAAGCTCGCAGGGCTCGACACGCTCATCCTGAACGCGCTGCGCGAAGAGCCGCACCCGACCCACCTGAGTATCGGCGAGGCGGCGGCAATCATTAGCGAGCTCAAGCCGCGCCGGGCGTTCCTGACGCACATGACGCACCGGCTCGAGCACGCTGAGACCGAAGCGAAGCTCCCGCCGCCGATCCGCCTCGGCTACGACGGCCTAACAATCGACGTGCCGGATTGAAGGTGGGAAAATTGGGGACAGGAAAATTGGGGACAGGCACTAATTTTCGGGAAATTAGTGCCTGTCCCCAATTTTCCCAATTTTCAGACGAGGACCTTGCCGACCATGTTGAGGAGCGCCTCGATGTGGTACGGCTTCTGGATGAAGCCGAGCGCGCCACGGCCAAGCAACTCGTTGACCCGGTCGTCCACGTCGTAGCCGCTCGAGAGGATCACGCGCACGTCGGGGTTCAGCTCACGGAGGCGGTCGAACGTCTCCATCCCGTCGATCTTGGGTAGGATCATGTCGAGGATGACGAGGTCGACGGGGTGCTCGGGCCGGTCGTGCGCGTGGGCTTCCTCCATCATCCGGCCGTAGAGGTCGAGGGCGTCGTGGCCGTCGCAGGCCGTGATGACCTCGTAGTCAAGATCGGTGAGCAGGTCGGCGACGAGGGTCCGGACCATCTCCTGATCGTCGACGATCAGGATGGTCGCGCGTTTCTCGTCGGCTTGGTCGCTCGGGCTTGTGTCGCTCGGACTCATGTCGCTCGGACTTGTGTCGCTCGGACTCATGTCCGCCATCACCGTCGCCTGTGTGTGAAGCCGCGCAGCAATTCTACCCCCGTAGGAGCCAACGTAGCGGCCGGGCGCGGTCGTGTCAACCGCTTTTGCCCCATTAGATGACGAAAACTCAACGCGGAGAACCGAAGGCCTTGACCGTCTTGGCCAGCCCGTCGCGCAGCGACCACGCGGGCCGATAGCCGAGCAGCTCGGCGGCGCGCGAGATGTCGGCGAACGAGTGGCGCACGTCGCCCAGCCTCGGCGGGGTGTGGTTCGGCTCGATGCCGCCGGCGCCGACGAGGTCGCGAATCGTCTTGAACAGGTCGAGCACGGTGATCTGCTGGTGGCAGGCGACGTTGAACACCTGGCCGGCCGCGTCCGGCGGCGCCTTGCACGCGAGCAGGTTGGCCCGGACGGTGTCGGCGACGAACGTGAAGTCGCGCGTCTGGAGGCCGTCGCCGTGGACGTCGGGCGGCGTGCGTCGCTGGAGCGAGTCGATGAACTTGGGCACGACGGCCGCGTAGGTCGAGGTTGGGTCCTGGCGCGGGCCGAAGACGTTGAAGTAGCGCAGCACGACGGTCTCGAAGCCGTAGAGCTCATGGAACAGCCGGCAGTAGTGCTCGCCGATGAGCTTGGTCGCCGCGTAGGGCGAGAGCGGCTTGGGCGGCATCGCCTCGTGCTTGGGCAGCTCGGGCGTGTCGCCGTAGACGGACGAGGACGAGGCGAACACGAGGCGCGCGACACCGGCGTCGCGCGCGGCGACGAGCAGGTTGAGCGTGCCGCTCACGTTCGCCTCGTTCGTGGCGACCGGATCGTCGACCGAGCGCGGCACGCTCGGGATCGCGCCCTGGTGCAGGACGTAGCGGACGCCGGCGACGGCGCGCCGCACGTCGTCATCGCGCCGCAAGTCGCCCTCGATGAGCTCGATCCGGTCGAGGAACGGGGCGACGTTGTCGCGCTTGCCGGTCGAGAAGTTGTCGAGCACACGGACGCTCTTGCCCTCGGCGAGGAGCGTTTCGACGATGTTCGAGCCGATGAAGCCGGCGCCGCCGGTCACGAGGTACTCGGCCATTCGTGCCTCCTATGCTGCTGTCCCCAGTGCGGAGCGGATTCTCCGGCTGAGGCTTTGGACGTGCCGGGCGATGCTCGGTGCCCGGAGGATGTCGGACGCAATGACGACACCGGCCGGGCGCGCAGCGAGCACGTCGTCGAGGTTCTGCGCGTTGATCCCGCCGATGGCGAACACGGGCAGCGGCACGCGGCCACGTACGCGCCTGACGAGCTCGGGCCCGACGACGCTGTACTCGGGCTTTGTGCTGGTGGAAAACACGGCGCCGACGGCGATGTAGTCGACGGCCTGGGCCGCGCCCTCGAGCGCTTCCTCGAGCGAATGGCTCGACCGGCCGACGATCATCTCATCGCCGACGACCGCGCGGCATGCGTCGACGGGCATGTCCTCGACGCCGACGTGCACGCCGTCGGCACCGACGGCGACGGCGACGTCCGGGTAGTCGTTGACGATGAACAGCGCGCCCGCCTTGCGCAGCACGGGCTGGAGCCGCGTGCACGCGCGATGGACGTCGCCGCGCTCGGACCGTTTGTCGCGGTACTGGATGAGGCGCGCGCCGCCGGCGATCATCTGCTTGGCGATCGTCACCGGGCTGCGGCGGCCGATCAGCTCGCGGTCGATGATGCAGTACAGGCCCGCCTTGCGCAGTTGTGCCTCGTGCATGGTTCGGCTTTTCGACGTGCGTGTTGACCCGCTGGAGCTTCCGGAACGAGCAGTCACGCGACTAGCCCGGCGTCGGCGAGCCGAGCGCCTTGAGCTTGCGTTTGAGGATCTTGCCCGTGGGCGTACGGGGGAAGTCGTCGACGAAGCGGACGCGCCGCGGGATCTTGTAGGCGGCGAGCCGGGGCTTGAGGTAGTCGATCAGCTCGGTCGGCTCGGCCATCGCGCCGTCGGTGAGCCGCACGAACGCGACGACCACCTCGTCGAGATTCCGGTCCCGGCTGCCGACGACGGCGACCTCGTTCACCTTCGGGTGATGGTGGAGGGCCTCCTCGATCTCGCGGGGGTAGATGTTCATTCCTTTCGAGATGATGAGGTCCTTCTTGCGGTCGAGGATAAAGATATAGCCGTCCTCGTCCATGCGGGCGATATCGCCCGTGTGCAACCAGCCGTTGCGGAGCGTTGCCGTGGTCTCGTCGGGCCGGTCGTGGTAGCCGCGCATCACGTTCGGGCCGCGGACAACGAGCTCGCCCGGCTCGCCGGTGGGGAGTTCGCGGTCGTGGTCGTCGAAGATCTTCACCTCGACGCCGGGCAACGGCACGCCGATCGAGCGGGTTTTCCGCACACCTTCGAGCGGGTTGAGCGCAACGACGGGCGCGGCTTCGCTCAGCCCGTACCCCTCGAGCAGCGGGACGGGGAAGCGCTTCTCGAACTCGAGGAGCGTCGCCTCGGCGAGCGGCGCCGAGCCCGAGATGCACACGCGCAGCTTTGAGCGGGCCATGAGCTCGGGCGGCAGGCTCGTCTTGCAGAACAGGACGTACAGCGCGGGCATGCCGGCGAAGATCGTCGGCCCGTGCTCGACGAGCGCCCGGAGCAGTTTTTCCTGAGGCCGGACCGACTCGAGCAGGACGATCGTGCAGCCGCCGGCGATCGGCAGCAGCACGTTCACCGTGAGCGAGAACGAATGGAACATCGGCAGCGCGAGCAGGAACGAGTCGTCGGGCGTGAGGCGGACGGCGCGCCGGCAACTGTCGATGTTCCCGAGGAAACTCGCGTGCGTCAGCACGGCGGCTTTCGGCTTGCCCGTTGTGCCGGAGGTGTACAGGAAGATCGCGTCGTCGGTGTCGGCCACATCGACGCCGACGTCCTCGTCGCTGCGGCCGGCGATCAGCTCCTCGCGCGCGATGACCCCGTCGCCGTCGCCGTCAAGGGCGATGGCGTGCTCGAGCGTCGGCGCGTGCTCGCGCAGGGCGGGCATCATCGGCAGGAAGTCGCTCGAGACGACGAGCGTCCTGATGCCGCAGTCGTTGAGGATGAAGGCGACTTCCGGCGGGGCGAGGAAGACGTTGATCGGCACGACGGCCGCGCCGAGTTTAAGCACGCCGTACAGCGCCTCGATGAACGCGGGTGAGTTCTTGACGAGGAGCCCAATGCGGTCGCCGCGCTCGACGCCGGCGCGCTCGCGTAAGCCATGCGCGAACCGGTTCGCGCGCCGGTTCATCTCGGCGAACGAGATGCGCCCCTCCTCGCAGACGACGCACGTCTTGTCGGCACAGCGGCGGGCGCTCTCTTCAAGCGTGGTCTGGAGGTTCATCGTCGGCTCGCTTTCGTGGGCCGCTACTCGCTCGAGGGCTCGCCGCCGGCCATGGCGCTCCACAGGCTGGACTGCTTCTGGGCGACGACCTTGCCGCCGGCGATGATCTGGATGCGCCAGCGCACAACGGCGCCGCCTTCTCTGAAGTCGGCGCCGCGGTTGTTGTAGGCGACGCGATACCGGCCCGGCGCGAGGTCGGCGTATTCCTCGGTGATCACGGTCACCTCGGGCTCGCGCTGGCGGCCGAGCTCGATGCGCGCGGTGGCCGATGCGCCCGGCTCGCCCTTGTAGTGCCACGAGAAGATGAGGCGCTCGCCCTGCAGGTTGCGCGGGAGCTGCTTCTGGCCCTCATCCATCCGGCCGACCTCGCGCGAGTCGTCGTAGAGCGACGCGTAGCCGAACGCCGAGAGCTGCTTCGGCTGCCGCAGGACGCGCACGATGGCGAACGAGTCGCTGTTGAACTCCTCGCCCACGGGGCCCGTGCGGGTCTCGTCGGGCGTGAACTCGACCTTGCCGAAATCCTCGGTCGCGCCCGGGCCGCAGCCGGTCACGGCGGCAAGGCCGGCTCCGAGCACAAGAAG
This sequence comes from uncultured Verrucomicrobiota bacterium, assembly GCA_964500825.1. Lineage (GTDB taxonomy): Bacteria > Auribacterota > JABMQX01 > JAFGEW01 > JAFGEW01 > CAYUZG01. Next base: position 9,199 of record CAZCQN010000092.1, read on the forward strand.
CGCTACAGCTCCGATTCTGTTCGCTAGCATACCCCGCCCTCCGGTTCGCGGCCTTGTGCCGGCCGCGTGATTGTCTGGTGCCGATCCTCGGAGGATTCTAGAACCCAGCATCCAACGCCGCAAGGCGAAACTGCGCGCTCGAGCCCGCAGCACATAACCTCAGTACATGCGCACGTGACGCCCCCTTGGCATCGCTCACGCGTGGAAGAGGTGCCGAGTGCCAGGATCAACGGTACCCCGGGCCGGTTACCTGCCGTAGACGGTGATGTCGACCTTTGTGCCGGGCTTGACCTTGGTGCCGATCGGCGGCGATTGGGCGCGCACGGTGCCGACGAGCGACGCGCTCGGCGCCGGCTCGTACGTCACCGTGCCCTGCTGCAAGCCGAGCTTGATGAGGACGGCCGGCACGTCGGCGGCGTGAAGGCCCGTGAGGCGGGGCATGTGCACGAACCCTTCTTCGGCCGCGCCGTAGAGGCCGAGGTTGACTTTCGACCACCGCTTGGCGGGCTCGTCCGGCTCGGGAGATTGGCGGTACACGACGTCGTAGAGGCGTCGATCCTGGACGTGACGCCGCGTAACCTCGCCGGGCAGAAAGCCGGCCTCCCTGAGCGCGGCGACCGCCTCGTCGTACGTCATGCCGAGCACGTCGGGCACGGGCGTGACCTCGCGCAGGGTCGGGCTGTAGACATGCACGTCGATCAACGTGCCCGACGGCAGCCGTGCCCCGGACGTCTTGCTCTGGCCGACGATGAGGCCCGGCTTCGTCACGTCCGCCCACCTCGAGTCGGCCGTGCAGAAGCACTGGCCGAGCACGAGCAGGTTGGCCTTGAGCTCGACCGCGGCTTCCTCGGACGTCATGCCCTCGAGGTTCGGCACGGTCGTCACCACCTTCGGCAGCGTGTCGGGCTTGGTCTGGCCCCTTGTCTGCAGGCAGCCCGCAACCAACGCAACTGCGAGCGCGGCCAGCGCGAGCGCCGGGAAACGCTGTGATCTGCGTCGTATCATCATGCCCTCATTCTATGTCTTCGAGCCTGGCCCGTCAAAGCCCGTTTGGGCAGGGGGGTGACCCTCGTCGGCTTGTGCCAAAGCCGCCTGCGTCAGCGCGGCTTGCAGCCGACGACAACGATGGCCGGCGAGGCCGGCGTGTATGCCTCGCCCAAGGCGGACCCATACAGCGCCTCGGATTCCAGGCCGGCTCGCTTGAACAGCGTTTTGAACTGCCCCGGCGTATACCAGCGCATCGACAACCAGTGACTGTCGCGCTGGCCGTCGACGTCAAGGGTCCATGTGGCTTCGACTCGCTCGAGCTTCGGGTTCCACCGGTTGCGGATCATCACGATGTCTCCTCCGCGACGCCCGACTTCGCGCAACGGTACGCGCCTTTCCTTGAGGAAATGCCGCAGGCACCTTTCGCGATTAGCCTGTTGGATGAGCACACGGCCGCCGGGCCGCACGGCGCGCGCGAAGCGCCGGAGCACGTCGAGGTTCTCCGCGTCGGAGAAATAGCCGAAGCTGCCGAACCAGTTGACGACGGCGTGGAACTCGCCGTTGTAGTCGAGCTCGCGCATGTCGCCGATGAGGAACGTGCCTGGCAAGCCCGCCTTGCGGAAGCGGCGCTTGGCGCGATTGACGAACTTGGCACGCAGCTCGAGGCCCGTGACCTCGACGCCCAGCTTCGCCAGTGCGATCGACGTCCGGCCCGCGCCGCACGGCACGTCGAGCACGTGCTGCCCCTTCCGAAGCCGAAGCGCCCGCTTGATGAACCGCGCCTGCTCGGGCGACATCGGGCCGTCCAGCAACCAGAATCGGTCGTCGAAGTGATGGAACCAGCCTTTGCGTTTTCTGCCCATGTCTGCGTCCTCCCCTACGTGATCATTATGCCCTCCGGGCAACAAAAAACCCACCGCCCGGCGGGCGGTGGGTTCGAATCGCGTGCTGTCTCGGGGCCTAAGTCACAGGCGCGTTCGTCCCCATCCGCCCGTCACGAATGACGAGCACCGTCATCTGCACGATGATGGAGACGTTTCTAGGATGCACTGTGACAGCTCTCCCCTTCGATTTGCGGGGATAGAGTACCGCAGGATCTCGGTGCAAGTCAAGGGGAAATGCAGACAGGATCAACAGGATCGACAGGATTCTGTGGATCCGGGAAATCCTGTCAATCCTGTTGATCCTGTCTAAAGGCGCCTTCCCGAAATGAGTGACGGGCTGCGCGTTCCCTGCTATAGTGCCGCCCCTGGCAGACGCACGCACCGGAGAGACGAGGCATGCTGATCCACGAGTACCAGGCCAAGGAGCTGTTTCGCCAGTACGGGATTCCGGTCGCGCCGTCGAAGCCGGCATTCACGGTCGACGAGGCGGTCGCCGCGGCCGAGGAGCTCGGCGGCAACTACTGGGCGGTCAAGGCGCAGGTGCACGCGGGCGGTCGCGGCAAAGGCGGCGGCATCAAGCTCGCGCACACGATCGACGAGGTGCGCGAACACGCGTCGAAGATCCTCGGCATGACGCTGGTGACGCACCAGACCGGGGCGGAGGGCAAGCTCGTGCGGCGGCTGCTGATCGAGTCGGCGGCCGAGATCACCAAGGAGTTCTACCTCGGCATCGTCATCGACCGCAAACAGGGCCGGCCCGTCATCATGGCGAGCGCCGAGGGCGGCGTCGATATCGAGGAAGTCGCCGCGACGAAACCGGAAGCGATCCTCAAAGAGACGGTCGACCCGTCCGTCGGCGTTCAGGCGTACCAGGGCCGCAAGCTGGCCAAGGGCCTCGGCCTCGACAAGAAGCAGACGAACGTTTTCGGCAAGATCCTGATCGCCCTCTACTGCCTCTTCGACGAGAAGGACTGCTCGATGGTCGAGATCAACCCGCTGATCATCACGGACACGGGGGAGCTCCGCGCGCTCGACGCGAAGGTGAACGTCGACGGCTCGGGCCTGTTCCGCCACCCGGA
>CAZCQN010000093.1:0-12031 GCA_964500825.1 uncultured Verrucomicrobiota bacterium
GAACAAGACATCGTCAACAACACACCTTGACGAGGGTGCCTCATAGCAGGCTATCCGTTGTTGTTGTGGTTGCCCGACCCAGGGCGTTGCCCTGGGCTGTGCTATGAAGCCCCTTTGGGGCGAGCACTATGTCGATGATGCCTGGGCGTTTTCAATGAGCCCCTTTGGGGCGAGCACTATGTCGATGATGCCTGGGCGTTTTCAATGGGCTCTTGCGTGTCAGGGCAGTATCCGCCGGGCCTCCGGGCCCTGAACTGCACAGCCGGGCCGGGCTTCCTCGGGAGCTTCTAGCTCGACGAGCCCTCGTTGGTGACGGTGGCTTTGTCGCCGAGGTTGAAGCGGTCGTGGATGACGCGCATGGCGTGCTCGACGTCTTTGGACTTGATCAGGCACGAGATCTTGATCTCGGAGGTGGTGATCATCTCGATGTTGATCCCGTTGGAACCGAGCGCGTCGAACACGTCGGCGGCGACGCCCGCCTGGCTCTGCATGCCGATGCCGACGACGGAGATTTTGGCGACGTGTTCCTCGACGGTGACGCCTTTTGCCGACACGTCGTCGCAGATGCGCTGCGCGGTCTCCTGTGCGGTCTTCAGCTCGCTGATGTTGACGGTGAACGAGATGTCGGTGCCGCCGTAGTTGTTCTCGGTCAGGACGATCATGTCGACGTTGACGTTCTCGGCGGCGACGGCCTTGAAGATTTTCGCGGCGATGCCGGGCACGTTGGGCAGGTCGAGCACGTTGATGCGTGCCTGGTCGCGCAGCAGGGTGACGCCGGTAATGACGGTGCGTTCCATTGGGTCGATCTCCTCGACAATGAGGGTTCCTGGGTCGTCCGAGAAGGCTGAGCGCACGCTGAGGGGGACGTGGTACTTCTTGGCGAACTCGACGGAGCGGCTTTGGAGCACTTTGGCGCCGAGCGTGGCCATTTCGAGCATTTCGCTGTGCGAGACTCGGTCGAGCTTGCGGGGGTTGGGCACGATGCGCGGGTCGGCGGTGTAGACGCCGTCGACGTCGGTGTAGATCTCGCACAGCTCGGCGTTGAGCACGGCGGCGATGGCGACGGCCGAGGTGTCGGAGCCGCCGCGGCCGAGTGTGGTGATGTTACCGTGGATGTCGACGCCCTGGAAGCCGGTGATGATGACGATCTTGCCGGCGCGCAGGTGCTCGAAGATCCGGTCGGTGCCGATGTCGCTGATCTTGGCCTTGCGGTGCACGCCGTCGGTGAGCACGCCGACCTGGCCGCCCGTGAATGAGATCGCCGGGTAACCGATCGAGCTCAGGGTCATGGCGAGCAGCGCGGCCGAGACCTGCTCGCCGGTGCTGACGAGCATGTCGACCTCGCGCGCGGGCGGGTCGGGGTTGGCCTCGTAGGCGAGGCGGATGAGGCGGTCGGTCTCGCCGGCCATGGCCGAGACGACGACGGCGACGTCGTGGCCTTGGTCTTTGGTGGCAGCGACGCGCTTGGCGACGTGGCGGATCTTGTCGAGATCGCCGAGCGAGGTGCCGCCGTATTTGTGTACGATCAGGCTCACGGTGTGTCCTCTGTTGTTGTGTTTCCGAACGGGCACCACGGGGCGCATGCCCGATTGCTTCCTCGGAAGGCACGCATAGTAGCAGGGCGGGGTGTCAAGTCAAGGTCGGCGTGCCTGCTGGCACGCCGGGCCGCATGCCGGGCGGGGCTGCGAACAGGCGTGCCGCGGCTGCTTTACATCTGTTCCCTGCTGCTCTACGATGTTCAGGAGAAGCCTACCACGAGCGAGGCGGTCGATCGATGACGAGGTCCGGGACGATACTGGACGAGATCGTCGCCCACAAGCGCACGGAGCTTGTGGCGGCGCGCCAGGCTGTGCCCGAGGCGGCGCTCCGCCGGATGGTGCAGGAGCGGACGAGGTGGTTCGATTTCGAGGAGGCGGTCGGCAGGAAGACGGCGCGCGGGATCAACGTCATTGCGGAGGTGAAGAAGGCGTCGCCGTCCAAGGGCGTGCTTCGCGAGGATTTCGATCCGGTCGAGATCGCGCGCGCCTACGAGGCTGCGGGCGCCGACGCGATCAGCGTGCTAACCGACGAGAAGCACTTCCAGGGCAGGCTCGATGATTTGTCGGCGATTCGTCGTGCGGGCGTTGCGGTGCCGCTGCTGAGGAAGGACTTTACGCTTGGCACGTACCACGTGCTCGAGGCGGCGGCGCACGGGGCGGACGCGGTGCTGCTGATTGCGCGGGTGCTGTCGCCGGACAAGATCGCCGAGTGTGCACGGCTGGCCGACGAGCTGGGGATGGCGGCCGTGGTCGAGGTGTACGATGCGGCCGAGGTGGCGGTGGCGGTCGAGTCGCCGTGCCGGATCATCCAGATCAATAACCGAGACCTGCGCACGTTCCGGGTCGACCTGCGCGTGACGGAGCAGTTGGCACCCGGGATCCCGCGTGACTGGATCATTATTAGCGCGTCGGGGTTCGATTCGGCGGAGGCGGTGGGCAAGGCGCGCGACGCGGGCGCGCACGCGGTGCTGGTCGGCGAGTGGCTGGTGCGCGCGCCGGGTGCGCGCGACGTGGAGGCGCGGCTCAGGTCACTGCGGGGTGAGGCGTGAGCAAGCTCTTCGTAAAGATTTGCTGCATGACGAACGCCGAGGACGCGCGCGTCGCGGTCGACGCGGGAGCCGACGCGATCGGTCTCATCTTCGTGCCGGAAACGCCGCGTTTCGTTGAGTTCGAGCTCGCGAAGGCGATCGCCGCCACGGTGCCGGCGCACGTAAAGCGGGTCGGCGTGTTCGTCGACGAGACGGTCGAGGCGATGAACCGGCTGGCGCGCGAGGTGCCGCTCGACCTCGTGCAGCTTCAGTTTGACATGCCGGCCGAGTCGGCGCGTCGGATCGAGGTGCCGTTTATCAAGGTCACGCGCGTGCGGGGTGCGATTGACGTTGATCGGCTGAAGACGTATAACGCGGTGGCGTATCTGCTCGACACGTACGTCGAGGGTGTGCCGGGCGGCACGGGCAAGACGTTCGACTGGGACCTGGCGGGGCCGGTGGTCGAGGCGGGGCTGCCGGTGCTGCTGTCGGGCGGGCTGACGCCGGACAACGTGGCCGAGGCCGTGCGTCGCGTCCGGCCGTACGGTGTGGACGTGTCGAGCGGCGTTGAGGCGCGTCCGGGCGTGAAAGACCACGACAAGGTGCGCGCGTTCATCGCGAACGCACGACGGGCGCTGAATGACTGAAGAGGATTCGTATAACGGGACAGTCCCCGACGAGCGCGGTCGGTACGGGCCGTATGGGGGGCGGTTTGTGCCGGAGACGCTCGTGGCGGCGCTTGACGAGCTGGAGCGTGTGTACGTCGAGGCGCGCGACGACGCGACATTCCAGCAAGAGCTTGATGAGATTCTGCGCACGTATGCGGGCCGGCCGACGCCGCTCATGTTGGCGAAGCGGCTGACGGAGGCGCTCGGCGGGGCGAAGGTCTATTTCAAGCGCGAGGACCTGGCACACACGGGCGCGCACAAGATCAACAACACGGTCGGGCAGGCGCTGCTGGCGAAACGGATGGGCAAGCCACGGGTGATCGCCGAGACGGGCGCCGGCCAGCACGGTGTGGCGACGGCGGCCGCGGCGGCGATGCTCGGGCTCGAGTGCGAAGTGTACATGGGCACCGAGGACATGCGGCGCCAGGCGCTCAACGTGTTCCGGATGCGGCTGCTCGGGTCGAAGGTGACGCCCGTCGACGCGGGGAGCCGGACGCTCAAGGACGCGATCAACGAGACGATGCGCGACTGGGTCACGAACGTCCGGACGACGCACTACATCCTCGGCAGCGTGCTGGGGCCGCACCCGTTCCCGATGATCGTGCGCGATTTCCAGCGCGTGATCGGCAAGGAGACGCGTAGGCAAATTCTCGAGATCGAGGGCCGGTTGCCCGACTTGCTGCTGGCGTGCGTCGGCGGCGGGAGCAACTCGATCGGCCTGTTCTACGATTTTCTCGACGACGAGCGCGTGCGTATGATCGGCGTCGAGGCGGCCGGGTACGGGCTCGAGACGGGCAAGCACGCGGCGCGGTTCGCGGGCGGCTCGCTCGGCGTGCTGCAGGGCACGTACAGCTACGTGCTGCAGGACGCCGACGGGCAGATCAGGCTGACGCACTCGGTGTCGGCAGGGCTCGACTACGCGAGCATCGGCCCCGAGCACGCGTACCTGCGCGACGCGGGGCGGATCGAGTACACGTCGGTGACCGACGACGAGGCGCTCGATGCGTTCAAGCGGTGCGGCGAGCTCGAGGGCATCATCCCCGCGCTCGAGAGCGCGCACGCGGTGGCGCACGCGTTCAAGGTTGTGCCGAAGATGCGGCCCGACGAGATCGTGGTGATCAACATGTCTGGACGAGGGGACAAGGACGTGCAGGAGGCTGCACGGTTCCTCGCTGACGATTTGGAGATACCGGGAAGCGATGGTCACTGAGTGGGTTTTCGGTGAGCCGAGGGTGCTGGCGCTTTTCGTCGAGTTTTGCGCCTGCACGGCGCTCGTGATCGTGGCGGGGACGCGGTTGTCGCGCTACGGCCACTGGATCGGCGAGGTGACGGGCCTGGGCGGCGCGTGGATCGGGGTGGTGTTTCTCGCGGCGGCCACGTCGCTGCCGGAGCTGGCGACGGCGATGAGCACGGTTCTGGCCGTGGGTGGCGTCGAGGGCGCGAACCTCGCGTTCGGCGATCTGTTCGGGAGCTGTGCCTTCAATTTGCTGATTATTGTGCTGCTCGACGTGCTGTGGCGGCGGCGGTCGGCGCTCTCGGCGGGACAGCCGGGCCAGCTCATTACGGCGTCCGGGGGCGCGCTCATGCTCGGCGTGGCGGGGGTTGGGCTCGTGACGGCGCATCTGTCCGGTCTCGGCGAGGGCGGCTTCGCGTGGGTGTTTAGCGTCGTGATCCTCGTCGGGTACATGGTCGTTGTGCGGTTGAGCTACACGTACGAGCGGGCGCACCCCGATCAGCAGGACGATGTTGACCAGCCGTCCTACACGGGTTCGAGGAGTGGGCTGTATGCGCGGTTCGCGATCGCGGCGGCCGTGATCGTGGCGAGCGGCCTGTGGCTGGCGAAGATCGGCGGCGCGCTCGCGGTCGTCGAGTTCCGCGTCGGGCAGAGCACGGTGACGCTTGGCGAGTCGTTCGTCGGGACGTTTTTCTTGGCGATCGCCACGTCGATGCCCGAGGTGGTCGTGACGGTGGCGGCGTTCCGGATAGGCGCGCCGAACATGGCGCTCGGCAATTTATTTGGGAGCAACGTGTTCAACGTGGCGATCATCCCGGTGTGCGATCTCGCGGCCGGCGGGCGGTTGTTCGCGCAGGGCTCGCTGCGGAACTTGATCCCGTTGTGTTTGGCGGTCGTGATGACCGGCGTGGCGATGCTCGGGCTGGCTTACCGGCCGAGGCGGGAGCGCGTGTGGGTCACATGGGATTCGGTCGTGCTCCTCGCGGCGTACGTGCTCGGGATGATCGTGCTGTTCTCCTCGCGGTAGAGGAGTTGAAGGACGTGGCGTGAACCGGATTGATGCACGGTTTCAGCACCTCCGCGATGACGGGCGGAAGGGCTTCGTGGCCTACATCACGGCGGGCGACCCGTCGCTCGAGACGACGGTCGAGCTGGCGCAGGCGTTTGACGGGGCGGGCGTTGACGTGCTCGAGCTCGGCGTGCCGTTTTCTGATCCGCTCGCCGACGGCGTGGTGAATCAGCGTGCGGCCGAGCGCGCGCTGCGGAACGGCGTGTCGCTGAGGGGCGTGCTGGAGGCGGTGCGGACGATCCGCGCCTCGTGCGAGATCCCCGTTGTGCTGTTCACGTACATCAATCCGGTGATGCAGCTTGGGCTCGAGGCGTTTCCGCCGGCGGCGCGTGAGGCGGGCGTGGACGGGATTCTGGCGCTTGATTATCCGCCCGGGGAGTCGGCGGCGTTTCGCGCCGCGCTCGATGAGCACGGGCTGCGCATGGTGCAGTTGATCGCGCCGACGACGACGGACGAGCGGATGCGCCTGCTCGCGGAGGCGTCGACGGGGTTCATCTACTACGTGTCGCGCACGGGCGTGACCGGGATGCGCGACGCGGTCGAGGCTGACGTGGGTCCGAAGGTTCGGAAGATCAAGTCGTTTTGCGACAAGCCGGTGGCGGTCGGGTTCGGCATCTCGCGACCGGAACACGTGGCGAAGGTCGCGCAGTTCGCCGACGCGGTCGTGGTCGGGAGCGCGATTGTGCAGCGGATCGAGGACAACATTGGGCGCGAGGATCTTGTTCCGCATGTGACTGAGCTCGTCGAGGAGCTGACGGCGCCGCTCAAGTGACGGCGTGCATGGAGGGATGGATGAACCGGTATGCGGTGATTCTTGCCGGGGGCAAGGGCGAGCGGCTGTGGCCGAAGAGCCGGCTCGTGACGCCCAAGCACCTTCAGGCGATCATCGGCGAGCGCACGATGCTCCAGCAGACAGTGGACCGGCTCGAGGGGCTCGTGCCGGCCGAGCGGACGTACGTCGTGACAGCCGAGGCGCAGCGGGCGCAGGTGCTCGAACAACTGCCGGAGCTCGATCCGGCCAACGTGCTCGGCGAGCCGGTGGGGCGCAACACGGCGGCCGCGATCGCGCTGGCGGCGGCGGCGCTCGGCACGCGGGACCGGGACTCGACGATGATGTCACTGCATGCCGACGCGGCGATCGGCGCAAAGAGCCTCGACGTGTATCGGCGGACGCTGGTCGATTGCTGCACGGCGGCGGAGCAGATGGGCGGTTTGGTGACGGTCGGCATTGTGCCGACGTACGCCTCGACGGGCTACGGCTACATTCACCGGGCGGCGAATGCCGGGATCGACTGCGAGACTGACATCTACGCCGTCGAGCGATTCGTCGAGAAACCGGATCAGCAGACGGCACGCGAGTACGTGAGCCGGGGCGACTACTACTGGAACAGCGGCATCTTTGTCTGGACCGTCGCGGCGATCTGCCGCGCGTTCGAGCGATGGATGCCGGCGCTGTACGCCGGTCTCGTCGAGATGCGCGATGCGATCGACACGCCCGCGCAGGCCAAGACGATCGGGCGCGTGTACGAGCGGCTCAAGGCCGAGCCGATCGACACGGGCGTGATGGAGCGCGCGGACAACGTCTACACCGCGGCGGGCGTGTTCTTGTGGGACGACGTCGGCTCGTGGGCGTCGCTGGCGAATCACGTCGAGGCGGACGAATGCGGCAACATCGTCGTCGGGCCGTTCGAGCATATCGGCGCGAAGGACTGCATCGTGTCGGGCGATGGGACGCTCATCGCGGCGATCGGCGTCAAGGGCCTCGTCGTGGTGAAGACGAATGACGCGCTGCTGTTGTGCGCACGCGACCGGCTGCAGGAGGTCAAGGAGCTCGTCGGGAAGCTCAAGGCGCGCGACGATTTGAAGGGCTATCTGTAGACGATGGGCGGGCGTGTTCTCGGTGTCGATTACGGCGAGCGGCGTATCGGGCTGGCGGTGAGCGACGCGCTCGGCCTGACGGCGCAGCCGGTCGGCACGGTGACGGTTTCGTCGCCACGCGAGGCGATGCGGGCGATCGAGGATGCCGCCGGCCAGCACGAAGCCGTGCACATCGTGTTCGGCTTGCCGAGGAGCCTGCGCGGCGAGATCGGCCCGAAGGCGCGCGAGACGATCCGCTTTGTCGCTTTTTTCCAGCGGGGTTCGACTGTCGCGGTCAGTCTGTGGGATGAGCGGCTGACGACGGCGTCGGCAGGGCGCGTGTTCGACGAGGCAAAGGTGAGCAGCCGCAGGCGTCGAGGCAAGGTGGATACCGTCGCGGCGCAGTTGATCCTGCAGAGCTATCTCGACGCGCATCGCCACCGCACGGGAGACGAGAGCGGATGATGCAGGTGACGACGCTTGATGGCGGGCTGCGGGTGGTGACGGCGGAGTTGCCGGATCGCGCATCGGTCGCGGTCGGTGTTTGGGTGCGCTGCGGTTCGCGCGACGAGCCGGCGCGGCTGAACGGGATTTCGCACTTCATCGAGCATCTTGCGTTCAAAGGCACGCGGCGGCGCTCGGGCGAGCAGATCGCGCGCGAGATCGAAGGCGCGGGCGGCTCGGTCGACGCGTCGACGGGCGAGGAGAGCACGTTTTACTACGCACAGGTGCTGCCGGAGAACCTCGATTGCGCCGTCGACGTGCTTGTTGACATGATCGTTGGGCCGGCGTTCCGCGCCGATCAGCTCGACGTGCAGAAGGACATCGTCCTCGAGGAGATCCGGATGATCGAGGACCGGCCGGCGAGTCTCGTCGAGGACTTGTTCAGCGAGGCGCTCTGGGACTCGCAGCCGCTCGGCCGGCGGATCGTGGGCACGGCACGGTCGATCCGGGCGATCTCGCGTGCGGACCTCGTGGGGTACCATCGGCGGATGTACGGGCGGCACGCGTGCGTGGTGGCGTTGGCGGGCCGGGTGCGTCACGATGAGGCGGTGCGCCTCGTGCGTGCTGCGGCTCGACGGATGCCGGCGCGGCGCCGGCTGCGCTTCCGGCCTGCGGGCAACGGGCGGCGTGCGCCGCGCATCTGTATGCAGCCGCGTGAGACGGAGGAGGCGCACGTCGTGCTGGGGTTCCGGACGTTTGCGCGCAACCACCCGGCGCGTTTTGCGCTGAAGCTTGCGAGCACGCTGCTCGGCGAGAACATGAGCTCGCGGCTGTTCGAGAACGTGCGCGAGAAGCGCGGCCTGGCGTATTCGATCCAGAGCGGGATCGACCGGTACGTCGACACCGGATGCTTTTACGTGGGCGGCGGGTTCGATACGGCGCGGGTGACGACGGCGCTGCGCGCCATCATGCGCGAGCTCGACCGGCTGCGGGCTCGTCGGGTGCCGCGGGCGGAGCTCGAGCGTGCGAAGCGGTACGTGGTCGGGCAGTTCACGATGGGGCTGGAGCGGAGCATGAGCCGTATGGTATGGGTGGGTGAGAACCTGCTGCTGAGCGGGCGCGTGCCCGACGCGGCGCGCGTGATGCGGCGCATCGAGGCGCTGACAGCCGACGACGTGCAGCGCGTGGCGCGGATGGTGTTCCGGCCTCAGCGGATGGGCCTGGCCTATATCGGGCCGCCGCAGGATGAGGCGCGCTTGGCGCGAAGCATCGAGTTGTAGGATTGGCCGACGAATGGCACGAGCGTTTCCGGACAAGCGGGTTGTGATCGCGCCGTCGATCCTGGCGGGCGATTTCGGCAGGCTGGGCGAGGAGGCTCAACGCGCCGAAGAGGCGGGCGCGGACATTCTGCATCTCGACGTGATGGACGGCCATTTCGTGCCGCCGATCACGTTCGGCGCCCAGGCGGCTGAGGCGATCCGGCGGTACACGTCGTTGTTTCTCGACGCGCACCTCATGGTGGACAACCCCGAGCGGATCATCCCGCAGTTCTGCGACGCCGGGGTCGATAACATCACGTTCCACGTCGAGGCGTCGAAGGATGTCGAGGCGAACATGGAGCGGATTCGCGCCGCCGGCGTCCGCGTCGGGCTGACGCTGAATCCCGACACGCCGGTGCAGGCGATGTTCCCGTACCTCGAGCGGATCGATATGCTGCTCGTGATGAGCGTACGTCCGGGCTACGGCGGGCAGGCGTTCATGCGCGAGAGCATCGAGCGGATCATGGCGATACGCCGACGGGCCGACGAGCTCGGCACGCGGCTCGATATCGAGGTGGACGGCGGGATCGACCGCACGACGGCGCCGCTGGTGGTGCAAGTGGGTGCGAACGTGCTGGTGGCGGGGACGTTTCTGTTCGAGGCGAAGGACATAGCGGCGGCGATCAGGGAGCTTCGGGGCGATGGCGGACGCGACGCTCAATAAGACCGAGATCAAGTTCGGCACCGACGGCTGGCGCGGTGTCATCGCCGACACGTTCACGTTCGACAGCGTGCGAACGGTCTCGCAGGCGGCGGCCGATTACCTGAGGACGCTGGACAAGCGCGAGATCCGGGTGGTGATCGGCTACGACACGCGGTTCCAGTCCGAGACGTTCGCGGCGCTCGCGGCCGAGGTGCTGGCGGCGAACGGGATTCAGGTGGTGTTGAGCACGCGGGCGATCCCGAGCCCGTGCGTGTCGTGGGCGATCAAGGAGCACGGGTTCGACTCGGGCGTGATGTTCACGGCGAGCCACAATCCGCCCGAGTTCAACGGCTTCAAGTTCAAGGCGGCGTACGCGGGCTCGGCCGACAAGGCGTTGACGTCGAAGATCGAGTCGCACCTGTACCGGACCGAGCCGCGGGTGATGGCGCTCGAGGAGGCGAAGGCCGCCGGCCGCGTCGAGGAGGCGGATTTCGTGCCCGGGTATCTCGATGGGGTGCGCGCGTTCGTGGACTTCGAGCGGATCGCGGCGTCGGGCCTTCGCGTCGTGGCCGACGCGATGTACGGCGCGCAACAACGCCTGATGGCGGCGGTGCTCGACGGGACGACGTGCACGGTGGACGTGATCCGCGGCGAGCGCAACCCGAACTTCCCGGGCATTTTCCCCGAGCCGATCCCGCCGCACACGGAGGCGCTTCAGCGCGCCGTTCGCGAGCGGGGCGCCGACGTGGGGCTCGCCGTCGACGGCGACGCCGACCGGATCGGCGCGTGCATGGCGAGCGGCGAGTTTGTGAGCCCGCACCAGATCTTCGCGATGCTGTTGCTGCATTTTCTGGAGAACCGGCAGGGGACGGGCCTTGTCGTGAAGACGATCTCGAGCACGACGCTCGTCGAGAAGATCGTGCGTAAGTACAGGCTCGAGCTCGTCGAGGTGCCGATCGGCTTCAAGCATATCTGCGAGCTGCTGCGGAGGCGCGACGTGCTCATCGGCGGCGAGGAGAGCGGCGGCATCGGGTTCAAGGGCTATATTCCCGAGCGTGACGGGACGCTAAGCGGCCTGCTGCTGCTTGAGCTGATGGCGAGGACGGGCAAGCGGCTCGACGAGATTATGGCGGAGCTCGACGCCGAGTACGGCACGTTCCGCTACCGGCGGGTCGACGTCGACTACCCGCTCGAGCGCAAGGACGACCTGCTGCGGCATTTGGCGAAGCACCCGCTCGCGGAACTGGACGGCTCGCGCGTCGTCGAGGTGAAGACGTACGACGGGGTGAAGTTCATCGCCGAGAACGACGATTGGCTCCTCGTGCGGCCGTCGGGCACGGAGCCCGTCCTGCGCATCTACGCGGAGGCGAAGTCGTTCGAGGTCGTGGACACGCTGCTGGCGCTTGGCGAGGCGAAGGCAAGGAGCATCCTGTAGTGGCGACGCCGATCGTTGCGGTTGACCTGGGCGGGACGAACGTGCGGTTCGCGCTCGTGTCGTCGGGGGGCAAGGTGCTGGCGCGGCGCCAAGGACGCACCGACAGCCATGAGGGGCCGGCGCGCGCGCTGGAGCGGATCCTGGACGGGATCGCTGCGGTGATCGAGGAGGCGTCGCGGGGCGCGGCCGGCATCGGCATCGGGGCGCCAGGCCCGGTCGACGCGCGGCGCGGCATCCTGTTGACCTCTCCGAATATGCCCGGCTGGCGAAACGTCAGGCTCAAGGCGGCGGTCGAGAAGCGCTTCGGCCTGCCGTGCACGGTGGCGAATGACGCTAACTGCGCCGGGCTCGGCGAGCACTGGGTCGGCGCCGGCAAGGGCGTTGCCAACATGCTGCACTACACGCTGGGCACCGGGATCGGCGGCGCGGCCATTGTCGACGGGCGCTTGCTCGAGGGGGCCGAGCTGCTCGGCGGCGAGCTGGGGCACGTCACCATCGTGCCCGACGGGCTCGTGTGCGGCTGCGGCAACCGGGGGTGCGTCGAAGCGTACGTGTCGGCGAGCGGCATTGTCGCGCGCACGAAGGCGCGGCTGACGCAGGGCGCGCCGTCGAGCCTTCGGGGGCACGCCGATGCCCTCACGCCGCGCGCGGTACAGCAGGCGGCGACCGAGGGCGACGAGCTCGCGCGAGAGATCATCGAGGAAACGGGCCGGTACCTTGGCATCGCGGTCGCGAGTATGGTGAACGTGTTCAACCCGTCCGTCGTGAGCTTTTCGGGCGGTGTGGCGCGCTGGGG
>CAZCQN010000094.1:0-11516 GCA_964500825.1 uncultured Verrucomicrobiota bacterium
GATTGCACCGCGATGTCGGCGTAGTAGCGCAAGCGGCGCCCCATGTCGGCCACGCATTCGGGCGCGCTCGCCAGCAGTTGCTCGGCAAGCAGCCGGTACTGGTAGAGCACGTGGTAGGCGCTGCGCACGTCGCGCCGGTTCATCGACGCCCGCAGGAACGAGTGCAGGAAGTGGCGCGTCAGCTCGAGCAGCGGCTCGTCGTCGTCACGCACGGCCCGCATGCCGACCTGCCGCACCACCTGGCAGGCGGCGCCGACCAGATCGGTCGCCTCGGCCATCGTCGCCAGGAACAACAGCTCCACCTGCTGCAGGCACTCCATCTCGACCCAGGTCCGGCTCTGCTCGAGCGCCTCGATCGCCTCGCTCGACATCCGCATCGTGTCGGCGAACTGCGTCGTGAACCAGCGTTGAGGCAGTTGGGCTTTCACCTCGGAATACGCCTCGGTCGCCGCGGCGATCGACGTGAGCGCGCCCTGCGCCACCTCGCGGTCGGCGCGGTCGAGCGACCGCATGCCGAGACTGGCGATGTGCTCGATCCGTTCGCGCAGGTCGGCCTGCAGCTCGGCGATCCGGCCGCGCTGCGTGAGCGTTGGCAGCTCGCGCATGCGGCCTGCCGCCGCCTGACGCAGCCGTTCGAGGATGTGGGCCGGATGAAGGAATCGGAACACGTAGAAGAAATAGGGGAGGAGCACGGCGAAACACGCGAGCAACAGCACAAACGTCAGCACAAGCCCGAACCGCGGGACGTGACCGTGCCCGATGCGCCCGGCGACCCACAAGGTGTTCACCGTCGAGAAGAGGAACAGGCCGAGGACGATCCGGTTGAATCGGTCCCCCAGAAAAATCTCGAGCAGCTTCGGCGTGTACATGTTCGCCGTGAGGGGCACCGCGATCGCCAGCGCCATAATCACGACGGCGACGAGCTGGTTGAACGTGCGCGAGACGTTGGCGATTGCCGGAGCGACCTCGTCGGCGCTGCTCGTCCACGGCCGGCGAAGCGTCTCGCCTAGCGGTGTGCCCGGCGACGCCGCGTCGATGAGCACCTGGACGAAGAACGCCACAACGAGCGCCGCCGCGACCAGCATCGTGGCCCGGACGAGAAGCCCTTTGTTGCGCCGGACCACGCTCTCGGTCTGCTGATTCGCCTGCGACCGCCCAATCTCCTCCGCCACAACGCCCTCCGGCTGCGCATCCACCAGCAGCTCCACCATAGCCGCCCCATCCCCCTCACGCAACTCCTCACTTCGGCACCCCACCGAACGCGAGGTTGTGGACGTGACGTTCGGCCGAGGTGTAAAATCGCCTTGTTGCCGGGAACCTCGTAACGGGAGATCGCTGGGATGATCGTGACGAATCTCGAAACCGTGCCGGGCCACCGGATCGTGCAGCACTTCGGGCTGGTGCAGGGCAACACGATCCGCGCCAAGCACGTCGGCCGCGACATCATGGCCGGGTTGAAGAACATCGTCGGTGGCGAGATCAAGAGCTACACGTCGCTGCTAACGCAAGCGCGCCACGAAGCGCTCGAGCGCATGATGGCCCAGGCACAAGAGCTCGGGGCGAACGCCGTCGTCAACGTGCGGTTCTCGACGTCGTCCGTGATGCAGGGCGCGGCCGAGCTGCTTGCCTACGGGACCGCCGTACTCATCGAGGAGTAGCGATGCAATTCCCCGATATGGCCAGCTTGGTGGGCCAGATTGCAGGCCCGATCATCCTGATCGGCGTAGGCGTATTCGCGGGCAGGGTGAACGAGCGGCGGCACTGGCGATCGCTCGCGCGGCGCGAACACGTGCTGCGCGAAGTCCCCGTCCTCAACATCAAGCGGCTCCCGGACGGCCTCGAGGAACAAGTCGAGTGGTCCCACCTGCTCGTGGGCGAGGTCGTCATCGCCTCGGACTATTTCAAGAGCTTCGTGGCGTCGCTCAAGAGCCTGATCGGCGGCCGAATCCGTGTGTTCGAGACGCTGATTCATCGCGGTCGCCGCGAGGCGACGTTGCGCGTGGTTGAGCAAGCCCGGAGCGAGGGTGCGAACCTCGTCATGAACCTGCGCCTCGAGACCGCAACGGTCGGGCGCGGCCAGAAGCAGGGCATGCCGATGGCCGAGATCCTCGCCTACGGCACGGCGGTCAAGCTCCGTCAGGCGCCGCTGCAATGACGACGCCGGACCGCGAGCGTGATGAGGAGCAACGGCGCCGCGAAGCGCGGTCGCGTCTCGGTGTCCCGTCCGTCTGGGAGGAACCCCACTTCCGCGACCTCGCCGGTGATCAGGAGGCCGTCAGACCTACACTGACTCCATCGCGCCACCGACTGTCGGCTCTGATTATCGTTGCGCTCGTGGCGGTTGCCGGCGCTGTGCTCGCCGTCCTCGGCGCATTCTTCCGGGGCAGCGGCGGGTGGGGCATCCTGCTCATCGTCGTCGCTGCGCCCGCATACGAGGAGATCGCCAAGCCGCTCGGCATCCTGCTCATGGCCGAGGCGAAGTCGCGCTGGGTCTTCGCGCGGTGGCAGATCGTGGTCGCCGCCATCATCGGCGCCGCCGCTTTCTCGGCGATCGAGAACTTGATCTACACCAAGATCTACGTTCCGGAGGGCAGTGCAGCGTTTGTCCAGTGGCGGTGGACCGTCTGCATGGCCCTGCACTGCACGGCGAGCACGATCACGGGCATCGGCCTCGCGCGCGAGTGGCGCCACGCCGTTGTCGGCCGCCGCCACTTCCAGGCCGAGCGCGTCTTCCCCTTCTGGGTCGCTTCCATCGCCCTCCACGGCGCCTACAACGGCATCGTCACCATCCTCGAGCTCACCGACGTCCTCAAGTTCTAGCTCCGCGTCTCACCGAGGCTTCTGCGTAGTCATTTGATCCGCTGTGGCTGGCATCGGCCGTAGCTGCAGTGTAATCCGCGACGGCCGTCGGCATAGTCACATCAGGAGCGTGTTTCAACACGCTTGTCCTGTCTTGGGTAGGCCAGTCCTTTAGGGCTGGTCGAATGGGGCGCCGCACACATTGCACGAGCCCGTTTCAACGGGCTTACCCTCCTATGGCTTAAGCCGAGGCGGGAAGGACGTTGAAACGCCCTCGAACGCAATAGCCCGGACGCGCTGGACCAGCCCTGAAGGACTGGCCTATGCAGAGCAGGGCGTTCAAACGCCCGGGGATGATGCAGGTACTGAGAGAAGTTGGCGGGAGCGACGGGACCCGCCTGCGGCGGGCAAGCTCGAACCTTGCCTGCCAACGGCTGGCCGCAACAGCTCGCCTCCGTGGTGAGGAGGTTGGCGGGAGCGACGGGACTCGAACCCGCAACACCCAGATCGACAGTCTGGTACTCTAACCAAATTGAGCTACGCCCCCGCAAAGGGCGACTCCGCATCCGGGGACGGACGCGGACGGCCAGCCGGAACGACCAACTGACCATCGGAACGTCTCATATAGCACTTGACCCCCGTTGCTGCAAGGACTTTCTGGGGCGGAACGGTCGCCGGGCTTGTCGAGTCGGGCGGTCACCTTGGGTCGCGGTTCGGGTCGGCAACCTCCAGACGGACCGCGAGCCTACCGCCGCCATCCCCGCCGACCGTGACCGGAGCCCGTTTCAACAGGCTTGTTCCGTTCTTCCATAGGCCGGCCCTTCAGGGCTGGTCGACGGCTCGGCTACAGTCCGGCAGCCCGTTTCAACGGGCTTCCAGGAGGTGGCTTAAGCCAAGAATGGGAAGGACGTTGAAACGCCCTTCAAGGAGTGGGCGGCACACGTGGGACCAGCCCTGAAGGGCCGGCCTATGAAGAGCACGGGCGTTCATGGTCATGAAGGGAATAACGTGTCAGTTGGGCACGCGGCTCGCGAGGCGGTTGTAGGGCGGGGCCCCTAAGCTGACCGAAGGTCAGCCCCCCGCCGCAGCCGCAAAGCGGCGACACACGTCGTGTAGTAACGTTGTAGCGCGCCTTCGGCCACCGCCGGGGATCCGGCGCACCTTCGGCGGGCCGAGGGCGGCCCGCCCTACATCGCCGTGACAACGTATTCGCTTCATGACCATAAACGCCCAGGAGCTCGGGCTGCACGAGATCGTGCCAAGGCCTTGGGAAGGCCAACCTGTGCTTCTCTTCCCCATTTCTGGGATGCGATACTGGCAGTTTAGGCAGCGGGCCGCCCGAGCTCGTGGCGGAGCGCGTCGCCCAGAGCCGGGTAAAGGAAGCGGAAGCCGCTGGCCGCGAGTGCGGCCGGCGTAACCCGCGCGCCGCGAAGAAGCAGCGCGTCGCCCATCTCACCGAACGCGAGACGCACGACCGCACCCGGCACACGGAACACCGTCGGCCGCCGCAGCACCGCGCCGAGCGTCCGCGTGAACTCGGCGTTCGTGACGGCGTTCGGCGAGACGGCGTTCACGGGGCCGGTGATCTGGGTGAAGAGCAGGTGGTGGATGGCGCCGACAAGGTCGTCGAGGGCGATCCAGCTCATCTGCTGACGACCGCTGCCGATGACGCCGCCGACGCCGTAACGGTACGCCGGAAGCATCGTGGCCAGCGCCCCGCCGGCTGCGCTCAGGACAAGGCCGGTGCGCAGTGTCACAACCCGGATGCCCGCCAGCCGGGCCGGCTCGGTCGCCGCCTCCCACGCCCTGCAAACCTCGGCAAGGAAGCCCTCACCGGGTTCTGCTGTCTCATCAAGTAGTTCCTCATCGTGCGAGCCATAACACCCTATGGCCGAAGCGGAAATGAGCGTATGCGGCCGGCGATTCAGCCGCGCCAGCGTCCGGCTGAGCAGCGTGGTGCCGTCAACGCGGCTGCGCAGGATCCTGTCCTTGACGGCGCGCGACCACCGCTTGCCGGCGATGCTCTCACCGGCCAGATGGACGACGACGTCGGCGCCCTCGATGGCCGCGGCATCAATCTCGCCCGTCTCGGGATTCCAGAACGCCTCGTTGCGCCCGGCCTTCGGCTGCCGGCGGACGAGCCGGACAACGTGGTGGCCAGCGCTGGTGAGAAACGCCGCCAGGTTGCCCCCGATCAGGCCCGATGAGCCCGTGATCACGACCCGCTGCGGGCCACGCTGCCCGAACGCCTTGTGCCGGGTCAGGTCGTTGCGGATGCGGTCGTGTCGGAAACGGAACATCCGCTTGAGCGACCGCTTCACGGCCCTGGCGCCGAACAAGCTCCCAATCGGCCCCATGGGAAGCCGGTAACTGACGCGGTCCTCGATCGTGCAGGACGCGCCTCCCTCGGGCAGGAACCGGTGCGAGTGGACCCAGTGGGCGAACGGCCCTTTGACCTGGCGGTCGACGAAGAGCCGGCCTTCGTTGCATTCCTCAATGACAGCGTGCCACCGGAAGGAGAACGGGCCCTGCTGGACGCCAAGCACGACCCGGCCGCCGGGCTCGATGCCGCCGGCTTGCTCGACGATGCGTACCTTCTGCCACGGCGGCAGGAGCCTCTCGAGCGCGCCCGGCCGCGTGTGCCAGGCAAAGACCTCCTCGGCAGACGCGTCGATGCGGCTGCTGCACGTGAAGAGCTGGGTCATGCCGGTTCTCCGAGAACAGGGGCAGCTCGGGTGTGAGTATAGCCGAGAAAGCGGGTCAGGTGCGAAGGGAAGGCCGCGGCGTCTCTCACGTGCCGTACAGGAGCATGTAGAGCCAGTTGAACTCGCCTATGACGACCGCCAGGATCGACCCGACGATAATGAGCAAGAAGATGACGAGCTTCGACATATCCTGCCCGGCCAGGCTGCCGACCAGCACCGGGTCGCGGCCGAAGTAGGCGCCCGCGGCGTAGAACTCCTCGCCGAACGCCGTGTAGTCGCACGAGACGATCAGGAACGGCACCTGGTAGTACGAGTAGATGCAGGCGATCTGGATTGCGCCGGCGCGCTGGCCGGCCTCGGCCAGGAACAGCGACTCCCAGCCGTAGGAACCCCACAGGAAATTGGCGCCCACCCGGTCGCGCTCCATCCAGCCCGACGTGCTGCTGGCAAACACAGGCTGGCTCGGGGAAAAGAACCGGATGGACTCCTCGGAGTTGAACAGGCCCGGCTTGTCCTCGAGCGCGTAGGCGTCTTTCCAGAACTCCTCGCAGATCGCGTACGTCAGCGGATAGGCGATCGGGACGAGCACGTTGGTGTTCACCTTGGCCGCCCGGCGTACAACGTGCGACAGGCACGCGAGGCAGCAGAACAACTCGATGCTCAGGTCGACCAGACCGGGGTTGAACATGATCGGGCGGCCCATCTCGGTGGCGCGGCCGACCGCCTCGTCAACCTTCTCGAGCCCCGGGATCTTTCGCAGGTAGATCTCTCGGCCGGCCTTCGCGCGCAGCACCTTCCACAGCACGAAGAACGCGATCAAGAACACGAAGACCCGCAGTGCCCAGCTTGCCTGTTCCATCACACGCCTCTATCGCAGCCTCGTCGGCTGCCGCAGCCTCTTCGGCTGCCGGTTACTGCACCATCAACCAGTCGTGGAGTAGGAAGTTGACCCGATCAATCAGAATCACTACGCGCGTCATGAACGTGTTGCCGAAGAATGCCCCGAAGCTAATCATTAAGAAGAACCGGCCCATGTTGGCCGGCGCTTTCGCCAATGCCGAATCGCGCCGGAACGAGAAGAAGAAGTAGTAGAGCACACAGCAGACAATGACGACATACAGCACGTTCTCGAGCGAAAGCCAGAACCGGCCGCCAACAGACAGATGCGGCGCCGCCGAGCTGCCGATGATGACGTTCTTGAATGTGGACGTGATCTGCGGCAGCACTCTGATCGACTCCGACTTGATTGCCAGGCCGGCGCCGGCACCGGCGGTAACGCCGATCGTGATCCGACTCAGCCACAGGTACTTCTTGCTATACTGGAAATACCACAGCAGGCCGAAGATGCCCGCAACGATGAGGCACGCGTCCCAGTACGACTGACCTGTCGCCTCCCCCTCGTAAAACGCCTTATAGGCCGCGTACATCGGCTCCCACCACTTGGCGATCAACACCTGCCAGATCACGTTGGCGATGGTGAAGCCCAGGCCCAGCCCAAGCAGGATGTGCTCGAACACCCGGTAGAAGACGTTCTCGCTGTGCAGGTATGACAGGATGCCGAAAACGCAGATCGCACCGACCCACGCGCCGATTCGAGTCTTGAGCTCCACGTCCGGATTGTCGTGGACGCGCGACCAGTGGTAAAAGAACCCGGCGACAAAAAGCGCTGCAATGCCAAGGACAAGCGCGAGCTGAAGAGCTGTCTTCCTGTTCATCGCTTCTTCCCAAGGCTCGTCAGGTACGCAATGTTGCCGAGCAGGATGGCGAACAGGATGTAGACGATCGAGATCGAGAGCACATTGACCGGCTTCCGCGCAGGGCGCTTGCTCTCCGGTAGATCGAGCAACTGCTCGTATTCGGCCGCGCCCGCCGCCCCGGCCAGCATGCCGCAGATCTGGCCCGACTCGACGAACGAATAGGCGGTCGAGGACTCGATCGCCGACATGGCCACCCCAAACGGCGTGCCGTAGACGCCCTGGATAAACCCGAGCCAGTTCGGATCAAACCCGTAGGAAAACGACACGATGAGGCCGATGTCGTAGATGTTCTCCACGTCTTGCATCATCGGGAGCTTCTCTTCGTCGTCGAGGCTCGTCCCGTACACGTCCGTCTGGATAAACCCGCGGATGTCCTTGGCCATCGACGCGAGCTCGGCTCCGCGCGCTTTCGGCACCATGCCGAATGCGACCCAGTCCTTGCCGTACTCGTAGCCGTACTCTTCGGCCACGTCGGCGGCGATGTCGTAGCCGAATTTCTGTCCTTCGGGGTTGCGGGCCCATGCCAGGATGACGAACTTGAGACGGCGCCGCATCAAGTGGTGGAATATGGCACGCATCTGGTTCTCCGACTCGGCCCGGATCCCCGCAAACCAATCGCTGTCGATGGCAACGACCTTGTCGAGGGGGGCATTCTCGATCGCGGCGTAGAGCGCGCGCGTGTGCTTGGCCGGCGTGGAGGGCCAGCGTATCGGGACGAAATGTGCCCCCACCACGAAGACAAAGAACGCCACGTAGAGAATGCGGCGGTCCAGCGTCTGGAACCGTTCCAGAAACGTCTTTGGCTTCGCTTGATCAGGTTCCATGGAACATCCCCTTCTCCAAGCCAAGCCACAACCGCACCGACACCGAGATCGCCGCGATCGCCATGCCCATCAGGACGGCGCGGTAGGCCGCCCCGTTGAACAAGATAAGCAGCTTGCCGCCCAGCTTGGGCAACCACGGGCCCAACTGGGCGCCGAGCGGTATCTGGCCAAGCAGCACGATCGTCGCCGAGAGTATGAGGAACCCCGCTTCGGCCGACTTGACCCGGAACGAACGGAACGCGGCCCCGACCATGTAGAACGACACGAGCGCGAAGAGGGTCGCGCCCAGATGCAACTGCACGTGGTAGAAGACGAAGTCGTAAGCCTGGGCCAGTTGAAACTTGAACCACGAATGCTCCTGCCTGATCTCTTCGACGTTGTCCCGGGCTTCCTGCTCGGTCGTCGCCTTCGCCTTGGCCGCCTTGACCTTGTCGATGATCGGCTTGCCCAAGATGGTCGCCGTGAACATGAACACGAGGCAGATGAAGAACAGGATGCTGTTGTGGACGCCCTTGCCGCCCTTGGCGACCCGGCGCCCCTGCATGATGGCCATGTTGACGCCGCCGAGGCCGATGGCGAACGCGCCGATCACACTCAAGACCGTGCCCATGAAGCCAAAGCCGTGCGAGAGGTAGGTGGGCTGGGATCGCGGGCCTCTGACCAGGGCCGGTGCGATCGGGCTCTCGCCGCCATAGGCCCACTGCGTCGGCAACTGCCACGTGGTGCCGTTGGCGCTGCCGATCGTGTACAGCGTCATCGGCGCCATCTCATCCTCGGCCGTCTTTTCGCCCCGCTCCCTCGAATAGACGAGCCGATACCCCTCGGCGCCGGCGAACACGCATATCTCGTCCATGCTCTGCAGAGGATCAGGCTCCTCATACTCCCACGGCGGCTGAGCCGTCGCCCACAACCGGGCGAAGAACCCGCGCCACGGCTCCGGCGGCACAGGCTCCTCATACTCCCACGGGGGCTGGGCCGTTGCCCACATCCGAGCAAAAAACGCCCGCCACGGCTCCGGCAACACAGGTGCCTCATATTCCCACGGCGGCTGAGCCCTCGCCCACATCCGAGCGAAAAACGCCCGCCACGGCTCCGCCAGCACGGGCTCCTCATATTCCCAGGGGGGTTGGGCTGTCGCCCACATCCGCCTGAAGAAGCCGCGCCACGGCTCTTTCTCGCCTTCCTCGAGCGCCTCTTCCTCGGGCGCCTCTAGCTCTGGGGGTGTGCCCAACACGAACTCGACCGCCATCGTGTCGCTCAGGCGCGCCCGGCACAGCTTTTTGTCGCTCAGGTACATCCAGAGCTCGCCAGCGTCGCCCTGCTCCACGTACGTCAGAGACGTGATCTTCTGTGTCGCGCTGAGGCCCGTGAGCGGAAGCGGCTCAGGCAGGACGACCCACTCGCCATTCGTGCCCGTTCGCTTGGCCCGCAGCAGCTCGGTCCGGCCCCTCGCGTTCGTGTGGGCGATGAACAGGACGCGCTTGCCGTCGCTCACCATCACGGCCAGCGCCTGAAGCTTCGTATAGCGCGGCGTGCGCCGGACCGCGGAGGCATCAAGCTCGTCGTGTTGGCGCCACGGGATCTCGCCTTTGACCTCGAGCCGGCCATGCTTCTCCCACGCGAAGCCGTCGCCACTCGTGGCCCAACAGATCGTCTTGTGCGGCGGCACGTTCATGTCGTGGCCGAGGTAGTACAGCTCGTAGCCGCCGTCGATCTTGATCGGGCACAGCGACGAGAATCCGCGCCGGTCGGCCGAGTTGAACAGCGTCGAGCGGATGACGGGATTGCCCTCGTACTTCTCCCACGACACGCCGTCCTTGCTCGTGGCAAGGCCGACGGCCTGCGTCCGGCGGTTATAGAGGCCGACATAGTACATGCGGTACTCGCCGGACTCGGCGTCATAGAGGACGGCGGGCGCGCGGAGGGCCGTCTTGTCGAAGTTGCCGCCGATTTCTTTGGGGAGGAGGAACTCGAGGATGAAGTAGAGGCCGAAGACGAACGTCAGCGTGCGGATGAGTGTCTTGCGCATCGGGCAAACCGATCCTTCCGCTGCGGATTAGCCTGCTTGCCGATCCCTGATAACCCCAGCCACCAAGGATCCGGGCCGTGCGACGGAAGGCCTCGCGCCCTCCAGCATCGCAGATGAAACGGCCTCCTCCATCAAGGACGCCGGATACTGCCCGGCCCCGGCCAGCTTGTCAAGCCCCGTCCGCATTCTGCTCCACCGGGCATGGTTGGACTCCGGGTGTGCGCGTCGAGAGATCGAGAGAGCGGGCGTCATGGGCGGTACTGGATTCGAACCAGTGACCTCCTGCTTGTAAGGCAGGCGCTCTCACCATCTGAGCTAACCGCCCGTCGTGGGTCTTGAATGTAGCATGCCGACGCGCCGGGGGCCAAGCGGCTTGTTACTGCCAGACGCCCTCGATCGCGCGGCCGCAGTGCGGGCAGGCGCCGTCGGCGATGTCGTTGCGCATGACGAGGTAGCCGCGCCGCTCGATGAGCAGCTCACCGCAGTCCGGGCAGACGGTGTTCGCCGAGCCGGGCACCTCGTCGAGCGCGACGTTGCCGACGTAGACGTAGTGGAGGCCCGCGTTGAGCGCCACCTCGCGGGCGGCTCGGAGCGTCTCGACGGGCGTCGGCGGCAGGTGGCGAAGCTTGTGCTGCGGGACGAAGCGCGAGAAGTGGAGCGGGTGGCCGGGGCCGATCTCCTTGATGAGCCAGCGGCACATCCGCTCGATCATGCGCATGTCGTCGAGGTAGGTGGGCACGAGCAGCGTCGTCACCTCGAACCAGACGCCCTTGTCGCGCAGCGTCCGGAGCGTGTTGCGCACCGGCGCGAGATGCCCGGCGTTGAGCCGGTTGTAGATCGCCTCGTTGTAGCTCTTCAGATCCACGTTGGCCGCGTCGATTACGTCGCAGAGCTCCTCGAGCGGCTTCCGGTTGATGTAGCCGTTCGTGACCCAGACGTTCTTCAAGCCCGCCTCGTGCGCGAGCCGGCCGGTATCGACCATGTACTCGTAGAACGCGGTCGGCTCCGAGTACGTGTACGCGATCGACGAGCAGCCGGACTGCTTGGCCGCCTCGACCACCTTCGCCGGCGGCAGATCGTAGTTGTCCGTCTCCTCGGGCGTGCTCTGCGAGATCTGCCAGTTCTGGCAGTTGAGGCAGCGCAGGTTGCAGCCCGCCGTCGCGATCGAGAACGCGCCCGTCGTCGGCAGGAAGTGCAGCAGCGGCTTCTTCTCGATCGGGTCGACATTTACCGCGCACGGGTTGCCGTAGGCAATTGTGTAGAGCGTGCCGTCGATGTTGACCTTGACGCGGCACGCGCTCCGATCGCCTGGCGCGAGGATACAGCCGTTCGGGCAAAGCTTGCAGCTCACGTTGCGGCCGAGCTTGACGTAGTGCATCGCCTCGCGCGACCACTCCCAGAG
>CAZCQN010000095.1:0-11492 GCA_964500825.1 uncultured Verrucomicrobiota bacterium
GCGCGCTCGACGCGAAGGTGAACGTCGACGGCTCGGGCCTGTTCCGCCACCCGGAGATCGCCGAGCTGCGCGACCTCGACGAGGAGGACCCGATCGAAGTGCGCGCCGGCGAGCACGGCCTGAGCTACGTCAACCTCACCGGCAACATCGGCTGCATGGTCAACGGTGCCGGCCTGGCGATGAGCACGATGGACATCATTAAGTACTACGGCGGCGAGCCGGCCAACTTCCTCGACGTCGGCGGCTCGGCAACGACCGAGGCGGTCACCGAGGCGTTCAAACTGATCCTTGCGGATCAACGCGTCCAAGCCGTCCTGGTAAATATCTTCGGCGGGATCATGAAGTGCGACACGATCGCGCAGGGCATCATCGACGCGGTCAAAGAAGTCGAGGTCACCGTGCCGCTCGTCGTGCGGCTCGAGGGCACGAACGTCCAGCTCGGCAAGAAGATGCTCGACGACGCCCGACGTGCCGTCGGTGGCGGCCTCGCGCTCACGACGGCCGACAGCATGGCCGACGCCGCCGAAAAGGTCGTCGCGGCGACGAAGAGCAAATAGCCGAAGATCGCACGGATAACGCAGATGGTGAAAGGGCCATATTGCTGATAATGCCGACTTCGTTTCGTGTTGGCCGGTCCAACAGCATAACTGCTTCCTCATCTTCGGTTTGTCCTCTGTTGCTTCGCCGTATTGAGTTCACTGCTTTGGAGTCGTGTGCATGAAACCTCCTATTGAGCCGTTCAAGATCAAAGTTGTTGAGCCGATCAAGATCGCCGACCAGAAGAGGCGAAGCGAGGCGATCCGCGAGGCGGGCTTCAACACGTTCCTGCTGAAATCGGAAGACGTCTACGTCGACCTGCTAACGGACTCCGGCACGTCGGCGATGTCGGACAACCAGTGGGCGGGCATGATGCTGGGCGACGAGGCGTACGCCGGCTCGAAGAACTTTTTCGCGATGCAAGAGGCGGTGCGCGACGTCCTCGGCTACGAGTACGTCGTGCCGACGCACCAAGGCCGGGGCGCTGAGCATCTGCTGGGCAAGGTGCTGCTCCAGGAAGGTCAGGTCGTGCCGCGCAACATGTACTTCACGACCTCGAAGGTGCACATCGACCTTCGCGGCGCGGTGCTGTGTGACGTCATCATCGACGAGGCCCACGACACCGAGAATGAGCACCCGTTCAAAGGAAACATCGACCTGAAGAAGCTCGATCAGGTCGTCCGCGAGCACGGCCGGGAGAAGATCGCGTGCGTGCACGTGGAAATGGACGTCAATATGGCGGGCGGCCAGCCCGTGTCGATGCAGAACCTGCGAGACGTGAGGGCATTCTGCGATAAACACAAGCTGAAGCTGATTTTCGATGCGACGCGCTCGAGCGAGAACGCGTATTTCATCAGGCAGCGGGAGGACGGATACGCCGACAAGTCGGTCGTTGAAATCCTGCACGAGATGATGAGCTACTCGGATGCCTGCACGTATAGCTCAAAGAAAGACTGCCTGGTCAATATCGGCGGCTTCATCGCGTCGCACGACAAAGAGATCTACGAGAAAGCCCGCAACTTGGTGGTGGTCTATGAGGGGCTACACACCTACGGCGGAATGGCGGGGCGGGACATGGAAGCACTCGCCCGCGGGCTCAGGGAAGGGGCTCAAGTCGACTACCTCAGATATCGGACCGAGCAGGTGCGATACCTTGGCGAGATGCTGATGGAACACGACGTTCCGATCATCCGACCGGTCGGCGGGCACGCGGTCTTCCTCAATGCGCTGGAGTTCCTGCCGCATCTGCCCAGACAGCAGTGGCCGGCGCAGGCGCTCACCGCAGCGATCTACGAAGACTCCGGCGTCCGGAGCATGGAGCGCGGCGCGGTCTCGAAAGGACGGGACAAAGAAACCGGCGAGAACGTTTTCCCCGCGCTCGAGCTCGTGCGGCTCACGATCCCGCGCCGGGTCTACACGAACACGCAGATGGAGTACACCGCTGAATCAATCGTGGAGCTTCACAAGCATCGGGACAAGATCCGGGGCTTGAAGATGGTCTACGAGCCAAAGGAGCTCCGCTTTTTCCAGGCGATGTTCGAGCAGGTCCAGCAAGTGGCTGTCAGCGGAAAAACACACTCGAAGGAGTAGGACAATGGCTAGGAATCTCGTCCTGGCCTGGATTGCAGTCTGCATCATCGGAGCAGGATACATCACTCAGGCCCGTGCTACAGGGAGCCGAACACAGGAGACGTACTCGAGCAAGTCCAATGGTTTTTCCGTCACGGCTCCCGCCGGCTGGCACCGAATCCCCGACAACGTCATACAGCAGTTCCGCAAAGCCGCGTTCACAGACGCGGCGGCCAAGAAGATGCACTTCGAGGTTGCCTTCCAGGCGAGGACGCAGCCCTGGTTCGTGCACCCGTATATCATGGTGCAAGTGGTCGATTACGGTTTTCAGGGCCAGCCCGGTGAGAACCAGATGCGCCGGCTGGTGACACAGGTGACCGGAGTAAGTGAGAAGGACTTGAAGTCCGTTGCGAAACGTGAAGTCGCCGAGGCGGTCGGTAACATGGGGACGATCAAGACGGAGTTCATCCCGGCCGAGAAGAAGTTCATCTGGGAGTTCCGCGCTGACGTCGCGAACGTAGGACGGGTCCGCGGATTCTGTGTTGGGCACTTCGGTCGCAAGAAGCTGGTGATGGTCAACTGCTATTGCCTCGAGAGCCACCTCAGCAGGTTGGGGTCAACGTTCCGGCAGGTTCAGGACTCGTTCGAGTTCCACCCCGGCTTCGAATACCAGAAGATCGAGTGGTACAAGAAGCCGATTGTCATCATCGGGCTGATCGCCGCTGGCGTCGTAGTTCTTTCGCTCGTGTTCCGACGCCGCTGAGGACGTCAGCCACAGATTGCACAGATGACACAGATAGAAATGGATGATCATAGCGCCGTTGCCGAGGACGGACGGCCGTTTCCGCACAGGCAGTTGACGGAGAAGGTCATCAAGGTTCTCTATGAGGTGTATAATCGGCTCGGCCGTGGCTTCCTGGAGAAGCTGTACGAAAGAGCGATGGTCATTGAGCTGGAAGAGGCGGGGCTGGAGGTTGAGACGCAAGCCCCAGCTACGGTAGCATACAAGGGACATGTGATTGGCGAGTTCGCTCTGGATCTCGTCGTCGAGGACAAGGTCGTTGTCGAGCTCAAGTCCGTCCGGACGTTGACCGAGGAGCACGCGGCTCAGCTCATCAACTACCTGACGGCGACGAAGTACGAGCTCGGCCTGCTCCTGAACTTCGGCGACAAGCCCGAGATCCGGCGCATCCTGTGCACAAGAAAGTACAAGCAGCATTAGGGTCCTGACTATCAGTGTTAATCTGTGCAATCTGTGGCTGACAAATGAATAAGAAACGGATTCTGACAGGGGATCGGCCGACGGGGCCGCTGCATCTGGGCCACTACGTCGGCTCGCTGGCCAACCGCGTGAAGCTCCAGCACGAGTATGAGACGTACGTGCTCATCGCCGACGTGCAGGCGCTCACCGACAACTTCGAGCATCCCGAGATGCTCGGCGAGAACGTGCGCGAGGTCGTGCTCGACTACCTCGCCGTCGGGATCGATCCCGACGTGGCGACCATCGTGCTCCAGTCGATGACGCCCGAGATCCACGAGCTCTCCATCTATTACATGAACCTCGTGACGCTCTCGCGCCTGACGCGCAACCCGACGGTGAAGTCCGAGATCACCCAGAAAAGCTTCGGCAAGGGCGAGTTCGACGACGAGGAGGAGCACCGGCTCGCCGCGCTCGGCGTCAACCCGCAGGTGCCGGTCGGATTCCTCGCCTACCCCATCCACCAGGCGGCCGACATCACGGCGTTCAACGCGCACCTCGTGCCCGTCGGCGCCGACCAGGCGCCCATGATCGAGCAGACGCGCGAGATCGTCCGCAAGTTCAACGCGCTGTACGGCGAGACGCTCGTCGAGCCCGCGGCCCTCATCGGCGCGGTCGAGCGGCTGCCCGGCACGGACGGCTCGCCGAAAATGTCGAAGACACTCGGCAACTGCATCGATCTGAAGGACACCGCCGGCGAGGTCGAGAAGAAGGTCCGCGGCATGTACACGGACCCGAAACGCATCCGGGCCGACATCCCGGGCACGGTCGAGGGCAACCCGGTCTTCGCCTACCACGACGCGTTCAACCCGAACGTCGACGAGGTCAACGACCTCAAGGACCGCTACCGCGCCGGGAAGGTGGGCGACGTCGAGGTGAAGAAGAAGCTCGCCGCCGCGCTCAACGCCTTCCTCGACCCGATCCGCGAACGCCGCGCCGTGTGGGAGGCGAGACCGAAAGACGTCGACGAGCTCATCCTCGAATCGACGCGGCGCGCGCGCAGGACGACGGGCCCCGTCCTCGAGGCCGTCCGCGACGCGATGAAGGTCAACTACTTCGGCCACTTGGACTAGCCGCAGACACGTCCTCGGTCAAGCGGTCCACGGCCTGCGAAGCCCGGGGCCATCCCCTGCCGCCTGCTCAGCACTTCTCTCGTCGTGAGGCGGAAGACTCCGGAAAGCTAGGCGAAAAAGAGGCAAAAATTCCTTGCGTCCATAGATCCACATGCTAATGTAGTGGAGACCTTGTGTGCTTCTCACGAGATGAAGGACCCGGGGCTGGGAGCGGGACCGATGGCAGACGCATCGAGGATCGAGTGGACAGACGCAACGTGGAATCCGGTGACCGGCTGCAGGAAGATCAGTGCCGGTTGCCAAAACTGCTATGCCGAGCGAATGGCGAAGCGGCTGCAGGCGATGGGCAAGCCGCAGTACGTGAAGGGCTTCGATGTCGCAATCCACCCCGAGATGCTCGATCGACCAGCAAAGTGGAAGAAGCCACGGACCATCTTCGTCAACTCAATGAGCGACCTCTTCCTCCGAGAAATCCCGTTTGATTTCGTCCGCCGGGTGTTCGACGTCATGAACAGGTGCACGCATCATGTCTTCCAGGTGCTCACAAAGCGGCCTGAGGTGGCAGCCGAGTATGCTGACAGGCTTCACTGGTCCGACAATATATGGCTTGGCGCAACGGTTGAGGACAAGGACACTCTCGGCCGGATCGTCTGCCTACGAACGATCCCCGCGAAGCTACGCTTCTTGTCCCTGGAACCCCTCCTGACCCCGCTGCGTCGGCTCCCGCTCAGAGGGGTTCACTGGGTCATTGTCGGCGGGGAATCGGGTCCGGGCTCCCGACCGATGAAGCCCGAGTGGGTACGCTCGATCCGCGACACGTGTGTGGGCCGAGGCGTTCCCTTCTTCTTCAAGCAGTGGGGGGGAACAAACAAGAAGAAGGCAGGTCGCCTTCTTGATGGCAGAACGTGGGACGAGATGCCGCTCGCACTCGAGGAGCGACTCGCAGTGGCCTAGACATGTCCGATCCTTCCTCCATACTCTGGCCTGCCGAGCCACACACGCTTGCCAAGCACGCGATACTGGAAGAATACGCCAAGGCGTGGACGGCCATTTTATCCCACCAATCGGGGAAACACCCAGGGCGAAAAGAGGAGCTTCTTTTCGTCGACGGATTCGCTGGACCCGGAGCGTACAAGGATAGGGAGCCTGGAAGCCCCATCCTGGCCGTGAAGTTGCTCGTCGAGCATACCCGAGATTTCCCCACACCTGTTCGGCTGCTCTTCATTGAGAAGGATACCCACAGGTGTGAGCATCTCAAACATCTGCTCAAGCAGTGGGACAAGAGAATACGGGCTTGCCAGCGCATCTCGAGAATCGATGTCGTCTGCGAGGACTGTGCCCGCGTCCTCCATGGCGAAATCGACCGCGTTGAAGAACAGGGCGGGCGTCTCGGGCCTGCGTTCTTCTTCCTGGACCAATTCGGCTGGTCGCACGTCCCTCTCAACCTGATCGCCAGGATCATGACCCACCCAGTGTGCGAGGTTCTCTCGTATCTCAATTGGAATCGACTGAACCAGTTCATGCCGGACACCGCGAAATGGAGCACGATCTCAGCAGTCTTTGGCGGTAAAGAGTGGCAACCTGCCGTCAGACTCCCACAGCAAGAGCGTCGGGGATTCATGCTCAACGCCTACAAGAGTGCCCTTCATTCCAGAGCGGGAGCGAAGTTCGTTTTGGACTTCGCCATGCGCGATGCTCACGGACATCTGATCTACTGGCTGTTCTTCTGCACGAACAGCCTGCGAGGTCTCGAGGTGATGAAGACCGCAATGTGGAAGATAGATCGATCAGGAGGATTGTGTTTTTCCGACAACGATGATCCTGCGCAGCTACGTCTTCTCGCCGAGTACGACAGCCATGCACTCGCCAGGGAACTCGCGCGCGTCCTAGCAGGCAGGACCATGACGATAGCGCAAGTCCACGAGCACGTTCTGGTCCGAACTCCAGCTCACGCCCACAAGCCTGCCCTGAAGGAACTGGAGCTACAGGGCTGCCTTGAGGTAGTCGACCCGCCGACAAAGCGTCGCAAAGGCACCTTCGCGAACGAAAGGATGCGTGTGCGGTTCACAGGCAAGCTACCCTAGTGGCACCGGGATTACGCGTCCTCCCCCTTCCCTTACTCCCCATTTCTGATATAGTGCGGCCTTTGATTCGGCCACGGAGGCGGAGGAGCGAGGAGCGGCGTGAGTATTCTGGTTGATGAGTCGACGCGGGTGATCTGCCAGGGGATTACGGGGAGCGCGGGGGCGTTCCATACCCGGCAGATGGTCGAGTACGGGACCAAGATGGTTGCCGGTGTGACGCCCGGCAAGGGCGGGACCGATCTGGACGGGATACCCGTGTTCGATACGTGCGCCGAGGCGGTCGAGGCGACCGAGGCGAACGCGAGCGTTATCTACGTGCCGGCGGCGTTCTCGGCGGACGCGATTATGGAGGCGGTCGACGCGGGCATCGAGCTGGTCGTGTGCATCACGGAAGGGATCCCGGCGCTCGACATGCTTAAAGTTAAGCGCTGGCTCGACGGTAAGACGGCGCGGGTGATCGGCCCGAACTGCCCGGGGATTATCAGTCCCGGCAAGTGCAAGATCGGCATCATGCCCGGCTACATCCATACGCCGGGGCCGATCGGGGTGATCTCGCGGTCGGGCACGCTGACGTACGAGGCGGTCTGGCAGCTCACGTCGCTGGGCATCGGCCAGTCGACGTGCATCGGCATCGGCGGCGACGCCGTCCCGGGCACGGGGTTCATCGACCTGCTGGAGATGTTTGAGGCGGACGACGAGACGAAGGGCGTGGTCCTGATCGGCGAGATCGGCGGCACGGCCGAGGAGGATGCGGCCGAGTTCATCGCGAAGAACATGACGAAGCCCGTCGTCGGGTTCGTCGCGGGCCAGACGGCGCCGAAGGGCAAGCGGATGGGTCACGCGGGCGCCATCATCGCCGGCGGCAAAGGTACCGCAGCCGAGAAGATCGACGCGTTCAAGGCGGCGGGGATCACCGTCGCCGAGACCCCGGCGGTGATCGGCCAGCGCATGGCCGACGTGCTCGCGGCGTAAGAGAAAGAACTTACCGCAGAGCGCGCGGAGATCGCAGAGAAGGAAACGGCTCTGCGCGCTCAGCGCGCTCTGCGGTGAAAAGGAACCCAGCATGACAGCGAAGGCGAAGAAGGTGCTGGTGATCGGGCTCGACTCGACGCCGCACGAGCTGATCTTCGACGAGCTGACCGACCGGCTGCCGAACCTCAAGCGGCTGATGGACGCGGGCCGCTACGGCAAGCTCAACAGCTCGATCCCGGCGATCACGATCCCGGCCTGGAGCACGATGCTCACGTCGAAGAACCCGGGTTCTTTGGGGTTCTACGGCTTCCGCAACCGCAGGGGGAACTCGTACACCGACATCTGGATCGCCAATAACAACGCAGTGCGCGAGCCGCGCGTCTGGGACGTCCTGGGCCGGGCGGGCAAGCGGTCGATCGTGATCGGCGTGCCGCAGACGTACCCGCCCAAGCCCTTGAACGGCGAACTCGTCGCGAGCTTCCTGACGCCCGACACGACGTGCGACTACACTTACCCGAAGGAACTCGCCGCGGAGATCCGCGAGGTCGTCGGCGACTACATGCTCGACGCCGATGAGTTCCGCACCGACGACAAGGCGCGGCTGCTGCGCGACATCCACGCGATGACGGCCCAGAACTTCACGCTCGTGCGCCACATGATGACGACGCGCCCGTGGGATTTCTGCATGTTCGTCCTCATGGGGCCCGACCGCATCCAGCACGCGTTCTGGAAGTACCACGACCCGAAACACCGCCGGTACGAGGCCGGCAACCCGTTTGAGAACTCGATTCGTGACTACTACGTCGAGGTCGACCGCGAGATCGGCACGGTGCTCGAGCTCGTCGATGATGAGACGGCCGTTTTCGTCGTTTCGGACCATGGCGCGCAGCGGATGGACGGCTCGATCTGCATCAATGACTTCCTGATCCGGGAAGGCCTCTTGGTACTCAACGAGCCGGTCAAAGGGATCACGCCGCTCAAAGAGCTCGACGTCGACTGGCCGAAGACGAAGGCGTGGGGCTGGGGCGGCTACGTGAGCCGCGTGTTCCTCAACGTGAAGGGCCGCGAGGCCCAGGGCGCCGTCGACCCGGCCGACTACGAGCGCACGCGCGACGAGCTGATCGCGCTGTTCAAGTCGATCCCCGACGACAAGGGGCGTCCGCTCAACACGCAGTGCTTCAAGCCGAACGAGATCTACAGCCTCGATCACATCGAGCAGGCGCCGGACCTGATCGTCTACTTCGACGACCTGTACTGGCGCGCGACCGAGGACGTGGGGCACGAGTCGATCTGGTCGTTCGAGACCGAGATCGGGCCCGACGACGCGATGCACGCGCAGCACGGCATGCATATCCTGACCTGGCCGGGCGCACGTGGTGGCGTGCGCGACGATGCCGCCAATCTCATCGACGGCGCGCCGACGATCCTCGACCTGCTCGGCGTCCCTATTCCCGCGGACATGGAAGGCCGCTCGCTTCTGAAGTAGTCCTTGTCTCTGCGGGCTCTGCGCCTCTGCGAGAGACAAGAAGCGATCTCGCAGAGGCGCAGAGCTCGCAGAGTCTCCGACAAGCTCGCGCCGCCTGTTTTCACGGCATGCCTTGAAAGCGCGGCGGAAAAGGTGTAAACAGACGCCTTTTACCGGGCTGGATGCATCGCGGTTGTAGATGCAACACGATCATACACGGAGGAAACAACAGATGATCGAGCCGCACGGCGGGAAGCTGGTCAATCGCCTGCTCGAGGGCAACGAGGCGAGCGCGGCACTCACGAAGGCCGAGGGGCTGCCGAAGGTGGCGGTCAGCTCGGGCGTCCTGGTCGACATGGAGAACATCGCACGCGGCGCCTACAGCCCGATCGAGGGCTTCCTGGGCGAGCGCGACACGACGAGCGTGCTTGCCAAGGGCCGCCTGGCCGACGACACGCCGTGGACGATCCCGATCGTGCTCGACGTCGACGCCGCGACCGCCG
The DNA here is from genome assembly GCA_964500825.1 of uncultured Verrucomicrobiota bacterium. Lineage (GTDB taxonomy): Bacteria > Auribacterota > JABMQX01 > JAFGEW01 > JAFGEW01 > CAYUZG01. The sequence continues at coordinate 9,462 of CAZCQN010000095.1, forward strand.
CGAAGCTCGACGGCGAGGTGGCGATCACGGACGAGGCCGGCGACGTCTACGCGCTCGTCACGGTCCAGGAGGCGTTCGGCTTCGACAAGGCCGAGTTCGCCCAGCAGGTCTACGGCACGACGGACGAGGCGCATCCGGGCGTCGCGCGCACGAACGCGATGAAGGAGACGCTCGTTGCCGGCCCGATCCAGATGCTCAAGCTCCTGCCGACTTCCTTTGGGCCGTACAAGCTGTGGCCGAAGGAGACGCGCGCGCTTTTCGAGCAGAAGGGCTGGGCGACGGTCTGCGCGTTCCAGACGCGCAACGTGCCGCACCGGGGCCACGAGGACCTGCAGAAGACCGTGCTCCGGCTCGTCGACGGCTTGATGATCCAGCCGGTGATCGGCAAGAAGAAGAAGGGCGACTTCAAAGACCACCTGATCATCGGCGCGTACGAGAAGCTGATCGAGACCTACTACAACCCCGAGCACGTCGTGTTGACGATCCTGCCGCTCGAGATGCGCTACGCCGGGCCGAAAGAGGCCGTCATGCACGCCATCATGCGCAAGAACTACGGATGCACGCACATCATCATCGGCCGCGACCACGCCGGCGTCGGCAAGTACTATCACCCCGAGGCGGCGATCAACATCTTCGCCGACTACCCGGACATCGGCATCCAGCCGATCAGCATCCGGGGCGACTTCTTCTACGACACGAAGTCGGGCCAGATCGAGAGCGACCGCACGATCGCCACGCCCGAGGAGGCGCACGTCAACTTCTCGGGCACGCGGATCCGCAAGATGATCACCGAGCACACGCCGCCGCCGGCCGAGATCATGCGGCCCGAGGTGTTTGAGGTGATTGACGCCGACCCGGCGCCCTTCGTCGAGTAGTCCGGAGCGATACGACGTATGAGATTGCCTCGCGGCATGGACAATGCGTCCAGCATAGAAGCCCCGCAGGGGCGAGTGGTATTAGCCTCGGGCGCAAGCCCGTGGTTCCCGGCGTGGCCCCCGATTTCCGGGAGAGCCCCGCAGGGGCGATTGAGCTTACACGGCACGCGTCCTCAATCGCCCCTGAAGGGGATCTGTTCTCGTTCTGACGACGCGTTCCACGGGCCTGCGCCTGTCCGACGCGAAGCGTCGGCGGCTACTGCCAATCGCCGCGATGCGGCTCCATGGGAATGTCGTTGCCAATCCATGCGAGGCTTCGATACACAAGGAACCGTCTGCACCAACTGAGGATAGAGGAGTCATGGAGAGAGGATTCGTCGTCTGGTACACGGGTGTGGCCGCGTCGGGCAAATCGACACTCGGCAAGGAGGTCGTGCGCCGGCTGCGCGAGCGCGGCATCAAGGTCGAGGACTTCGACGCCGACGAGGTGCGCGCCAACATCAGTCCGAACCTCGGGTTCACGCTCGAGGCACGCGACGAGAACACGAAGCGGCTCGCGTTCTTCGGCAGCATCCTCGCGCGCAACGGCATCGCGGCGAGCATCGCCGCGGTCTCGAGCCTGCGCCGGTTCCGCGATCGCGCGCGCAGCATGATCGACCGCTTCGTCGAGGTGTACGTAAAATGCCCGCTCGACGAGTGCAAGCGGCGCGACCCGAAGGGCCTCTACAAGAAGGGCGAGGAAGGCAAGATCAACGACATCGCCGGCTGGCACCAGCCGTACGAGGAGCCGCTGACTCCCGAGCTCGTGCTCGACACGGCGAAGCTCAGCGTCGAGGAATGCGCCGTGGCCGTCATCGCCAAGCTCGAAGAGCTCGGCTACATCCTGAAGACCAGCGAGGCCACCGAGCCGGCCGGTGCGGGCTATTCGCCCAACGAGGAGGCGAAGATCAAGAAGCGCCTCGCTGACCTGGGGTATCTCTAGCCACGGATTCCACGAATCGACACTGATCCTGCCGATCTGCGAAATCTGTGTGCTCTGTGGCTTCCGAAGGAGAATCTGTCTGTGGCCCTGTTCGGCAAGCGTTTCGGCAAGAGGGCCGGGCGGAAGGTCGTCATGCTCGGCCTCGACGGCACGCCGTATACGCTCGTGCGCGAC
>CAZCQN010000096.1:0-11438 GCA_964500825.1 uncultured Verrucomicrobiota bacterium
GACAACGCCACGATCGGCGGCATCATCGCGCTGCTCGTGCTGCTGCTGTTTTTGCGCGACCTGCGCTCGCTCATCATCGCCGGCATCGCCATCCCGACGGCGATCATCACCACGTTCACGCTCATCAAGGCGGCCAACCTGACGCTCAACCTGCTGAGCCTCGGCGGCCTCGCGCTCGGCGTCGGGATGCTCGTCGACAACTCGATCGTCATGATCGAGAACATCACGCGCCGCATCGCGATCAGCCGCGATCCGGCCAAGGGCGCGCACGAGGGCGCGGACGAAGTCGGCGGCGCCGTCTCGGCGAGCACGTACACGACGATGGCCGTCTTCGTGCCCGTGTTGTTTTTCGTCTCGGGCGTGCCGAGCCAGATCTTCGACGACCTGTCGCTGACGGTCGCATTCGCGCTGGCGTGCTCGCTCATTGTCGCGCTCACGTTCGTGCCGATGGCGTGTTCGAAGCTTATGCGGCCCCGTCGCGACAAGGCCATCGACCTGGTCAAGAACCCCGAGGCCGTTGCCGAGACCCGCTTCATGCAGCGCTTCCGCACCATCGTAGACCGCGTGCTGCACGAGCGGGCCATCGCCGTCGGCATTGTCCTTGGGATCTTCGTGGTGGCAGGCTTCATCCTCGGGACACGCGGCCAGGAGTTCTTCCCCAGCTTCGACCGCGGCGAGTTCAGCATGAACCTGCAGATGCCCGTGGACGCGTCGCTCGAAGCCACCGAAGGTGCAACGCGCAGGCTCGAGAAAGTCATTCGCGACAACGTGCCCTCGCTCAAGGACTACAGCGCCACCGTCGGGCCTCAGACGGCGTCCCTCACCGTCACCATGACAGACCACCGGACGATGTCCACGTTCAAGGTGCGTCAGATGCTGCGCGAGCTCGTCAACATCGTTCCGGGCGGCCACGTCATGGTCGGTGAGATCGGCCGCGGCCATGGTGGTGGTGGCGCCGATATCGAAGTCCTCGTCCGCGGCCCGACGAACGTCGAGGTTGAACCGCTGCGCGCCGTAGGCGACCGCGTCGCCTCGCTCGCCGAGCCGATCGAGGGCGCCATCAACGTCGAGAACCAGCTCAAAGCCGGCCGCCGCGAGGTCAAGATCAGGCCCCGGCCTTATTCCGTCGATGATCTTGAGCTCACCGACGACTCGGTCGCACAGACGCTCAACACCTACATCACCGGCAAGGTCGTCACCACGTACCGCGAGCAGGACGAGGAGTACGACGTGCGGCTCAAGCTCGCCAACGCGCAGAGCCTCACGATCGAGCAGATCCGCGAACTCCTCGTCCCCCTGCCGCAGAGCCAGACCATGGTCGCCCTGAGCGAGCTGGCCGACGTCGAAGAGGGCTTCGGCGCGGTCGAGCTCCAACGCGAAGACCGTGCCCGCGTCGCCAAGGTGACCGCCGACGTGGCCGAGGGCGGTGTGCTGTCGCAGGTGGTCAAGGAAATCACGGATGCGGTTGACAAGGAAGGGCTGCCCGCCGGCTACTCAATCCAGGTCGGCGGCGAGGAGGAGGACCGCGCCGAGGCGATGGGCCAGATGTCGTTCGCCCTCATTGTCTCGATCGCCATCGTGTACATGATCCTCGTGGCGCAGTTCGAGTCGCTCGTCTTCCCGTTCATCATCATCCAGACGATTCCGCTCTGCTTCGTCGGCGTGGCGGTTGCGCTGCTGGTCACGGGCCTGCCGATCAGCATCATGGTCATGCTCGGCATCATCATGCTCGCCGGCATCGTGGTGAACAACGCCATCGTGCTCGTCGATTTCATCAACACGCTGCGCCACCGTGGCCACGAGCGGAGGGAAGCCGTCGTCCTCGCCGCGCAGGTCCGCTTCCGCCCCATCGTGATGACGACGCTCACGACGATCGGCGGCATGATGCCGCTCGCCCTTGGCCTGGGCGCCGGCTCCGAGCTGTATCAGGCGATGGCGATCACCGTCATCGGCGGCTTGCTCGTCTCAACGCTGTTCACGCTCATCTACATCCCGGTCACGTACGTCATCCTCGACGACCTCAGCGTGTGGATAAAGAAGCGGCTCGTGCAGCTCGAGCACGCCGCCGAGGACCTATTCCACCGGTTGCTCAGGCGCGGCAAGACCGTTCCCGACTGACGCAGCGCCACCGTCTTGATCCGGCCGGTTCGAGAACAGCACCGTTCTGTGCCGTTCGGCAAGCAGGTACGTTCGTGGCGCGTCGGGCGTCTCGACGAGATCGTCGTAGTCGGCTCGTTGTGCCGTACAGAACACGCGGGCGTTCTCATCGTCGGCGCGCTCGAACACCCGCCTCAGGACTTCAACCGGATCGCCCTCGAGCACCCAGGCCGCGTACTCCGCCGTCTTCATGAACCGAACGTCGACCTCGCACGCGACGTGGATCGGCCGCGCCCGCAGGGAGAAGCTCGTCGCGTGCGACACGCTCCGATAGAAGACGAGCCGGTCGCCTTCGTTCATGCGCGGTGCGATCACGTCAGCCATGTGCTTGCCCGACGCTTCCCAACTGACGTTCGCGCTCATGTCCGGCATCGTCGCCAGCATCACGAGCACAGCGACCGGCACGGGCAGCGCGAATCCGGTCACGAGCAACCACCTCAACCGGCGCAGCAGCGCGCCCACCACAGCGAACGCGCCAACACCAACGAGCACCATCAACAGCACCACGTATTCTTTCAGTGTCCCAAGCTCCGGATGCGTCTCGCGCACGAAGAAGACAACAAAGAGCCAGGTAACAAAACACCCCATTGCCGCCACGGCTACCCACACGTTCGCCGCGAGTCCCCGGCTCCACGCACCCACCCGCCTTATCTCCTCGTCGAGAAGCCGGCCGACGAGGAGGGCGCCCGCAGGCAGCGCCGGCAACATGTACGCGAGCCCCTTCGAGCCAATCACCGACAGCACAACGAGCGGCACCACGAACAGCAGCAGCATGAGCAGGGCGCGCGCCTTGGCATCCTCGACGGGCTCGGCTTTCGAGCCCACGGCACGCACGGCCGCGTACGGAACGAAGACGATCCAAGGACCGAATCCGAGAAGCAGGACGGGAACGTAGTAGAGAATCGACCCGCTGTGTCCGTGCACGTCGCTCGCGACGCGCTCGAAGGTTTGAAAGCCTGCGAAGTAGCCCGTCAGGCCCGGATTCTGGGCGCAGACGACGATGAACCACGGCAACCCAATCACACAGAATGCGGCAACAGCCAGCCAGGGTTTCGCCGCACGAAACGCACGCCACCGGTGCGTCAGCGCGACGGCCAGCAGCGCGGGTGCGACAACGAATAGCAGGATGACGGGCCCCTTCGTCATGAACCCAAGCCCGATAAACAGGCCGCGCAGCAGCGCATCGGTGCCCGGCCTATCGCCGTGGACAAACGTGCGGACTAACAAGTACACGGCCCAGCACGTCCAGCACGCGAGCAGCATGTCGGGCGTCGCGAGCCGGCCCATGAGCACGAACAGCAGCGACGAGGCAAGCACGACGGCCCCGAGCAGCCCCGCCCCGCGCCCGAAGAGCATTCGGCCGGTCCCGTAGACGGCGATGACGCTCGCCACGGCCGCGAGCGCCGACGGCAAGCGCGCCGCGAACTCGTTGAGTCCGAAGGCGGCGAACGACGCGGCGATCGCCCAGCACGTCACCGGCGGCTTGTGCCAGTGCTCGATGCCGCTCAGGCGCGGCGTGACCCAATCGCCCGACTCGAGCATCTCGCGCGCCACCTCGGCGTAGCGCGCCTCGTCGTGCCCGGACAGCAACCGGCCGCTGAGACCAACCATGCTTGAAACAAGGAGCAGGACAAGAAGCAGCGCCGTGGCGTGGCGCCCGACGTTGGGAGCGTGCGGATGGGCAGACGTGAGCTGTTCAACCCCCGCCGGCTGCATCGTCCGAGCGTTCGTCCGCAGGGTCCCGGTCGGGATGCACGTAGAGGGAATCGCCCGGCTCGACGGCCGCCGCTTTCTCGAGCCGGCGCTTGCCATAGATCATGATGAGGTTGCGCATATAGACAAAGAGCCCGACGGCCTGGCCGAGAATCAGCGGGAGTTGTTTGATGCCGATCGCGTACGCCAGCATGAGCCCACCGCCGCCCAAGCTGATCCACCAAAAGCAGACCGGCACGTAGCTGTGGCCGCGTCGCTCGGAGACGAGCCACTGGAACAAAAACCGTGAGAAGAAGAGCGCCTGCGCCCCAAAGCCCAGAATACCCCAGAACCCGATCTCGAACCCGAGAAACTTCGCCGTGCTGAACACAGGAAACAGCGACACGATTGCGTTCATCCCTCTTCCTTGATCTGGTAGTTGAGCCGGCGTTTCTTCATCCACACGACGGCGCGCAGATCCTGCCGCGCCTGCCGCATGCGCTTGAAGAATGTGTACTTCGTCCCGCCCCGCGTCCGAGGCCGGTGGTTGACCTTCACCTCGGCCACGCGAGCGCCGTCCCACTCCAGCAAGATCGGCAGGAAGCGGTGCATGCCCGCAAAAAGCTTCACGCCGTCGAGACATTCGCGCTTGCAGACCTTCAGCGAGCAGCCCACGTCGTGGAACCGGTCGCCGAGTTTTTTCTGACGATAGCGGCGCGCGAACGCGGCCTGGAACCGCTTGAACGCCGAGTCCTTCCGATTGTGCCGCCAGCCGACGACGACGTCGTAGTCGCCGATCAGCTCGAGCATCGCGGGGACGTCGTGCGGGTCGTTCTGCATGTCGGCGTCCATCGTGACGACGAGCTTGCCGCGCGCCGCCTTGAAGCCGGCGTCGAACGCGGCCGTCTGGCCCGAGTTCGCCTCGAACGAGACGTACCGCACGGGTTCGTGCTTGGCGGCCAGCCGCTTGACGACCGCCTCGCTCCCGTCCGTGCTCCCGTCGTTGACGAGAATCACCTCGTAGGGCCGCCCGATGCCGTCGAGCACCTCGCGCAGCTCGACCCACAACGGCTCGATGTTCTCGACCTCGTTGAACACGGGGATCACGACCGACAGGTCAGGCATCGAATGCTCGCTCTCGGGTCCCTGCACCGTGGCGCGCTGCGGCCCTTCATGTGCCGACATTGATCGAATCGACATACTCGAGAAGCCTGGCGACCGCCGACTGAAGCCCGAGGTACGTCAGTCTCGGATACGAGGGCAGCACGACGTTCTCGGTGCGCGTGATAACACGCCCAAACTCCCCTGTGATCTCCAGCTCGTGACTGGCCGCCTTGTAGCGACGAGTCACCACAACGGTGGTGTGCACCTGCCGGAGCCCGGGCCCGGCCATGGCCACCGTCACCGCCGCCTCGGCTATGACCGGAAACGCTCGGCACGCCTCGAGCGCCGTTCCCTCGAAGATCACCTTGTCGTCGGTGACCGAGTCGATATCGACATCGTGCTCGCGCACGTACGGCGCGTCGCCGAGCATGCCCCGCGGAAACCGGGACGTCAGGGCGACTGACGTGACCGTCCCAGCCATGCACGCCTTGAGCGCATCGACCCCCGCGACCATCCCCGACGGGATCAGCAATCGCCCATAGCTCGTTTCTGCCTGCTCAAAGATCTCCGGGTGATCGAGGAGCCCGCCGACACTCGTGATCAGCACGTCGCGGTCCGCGTTCAGCACCAGCGGCACGAGCGGCACCACCGCGTCGTTGCTCGCCACCTCGACCACGAGGCGAACGCGGTCGATCAAGTCCTCAACGCACGTGAACATCCGCACGTGCGGACCCAGATACGAGGCGAGCGATCCGGCACGCTCGAAATCTACATCGTAGACGCCGACGATCTGCGCCCGTTCGTGCAAACGTTTCCCGACCTGCGCGGCCACCTCGCTGCCCCGGTAACCGCACCCGACGATGCCGATCGTCACCAGGTCGCGCATCAAGCTCTCCTCCGTCGGTCCTTGCGTGAGGCGGGATTATAGCAGACGCATCTCGCCCGTACACCGCAAACAACGGCCCGCGACGGGATAAACGCCCACCCCGAGCCACGCCCAGAGCTGCGCGTGAGGCGCGCCCAAGACAGCGCATGGAGCGCGCCCAGCACTTCGCGCACACCGCGCCTAGAGCTGAGCGTAGAGGTTCACGAGCTCGATGGCCGAGGCGGCCGCATCGGCCCCCTTGTTGCCCGCCTTCGTGCCGGCCCGCTCGATCGCCTGCTCGATCGTGTCGGTCGTCAGCACGCCGAACACCACCGGCACCGCCGCACCGAGCGCGACTTGCGCCACACCCTTGGCCACCTCGTTCGCGATGTAGTCGAAGTGCGGCGTCGCGCCCCGGATCACCGCGCCCAGGGCGATTACCGCGTCGCACGTGCCGCCCCCGGCCAGACGCTTGCACACGGGCGGGATCTCGAACGAGCCCGGCACCCAGACGAGCTCGATCTCGTCGTCGCCGGCGCCGTGCCGTCTGAGGCAGTCGATCGCGCCATCGATCAGCTTCGACGTGATGAACTCATTGAAGCGGCTCGCCACGAGCGTGTACCGCTTCCCCTTGCTCACGAGTTGGCCGGCAATCGTCTTCGCCATACGCTTACCCTCCACGTACCGCTTGCTGGTTAAGCTTGCACGGACCCAGAGCCCCGAAGAGGCGACACAGGCCTCAGAGCAAATGACCCAGTTTCTTCTTCTTCGCCTCGAGGTACTTCTCGTTGTGTTTGGTCGCCCCGACCCGCAGCGGGATCCGCTCGACCTCCGTGAGCCCGTAGCCCTCCAGGCCGATGTACTTGCTCGGGTTGTTCGTGAGCAGTCGCACCCTGCGCAGCCCGAGGTCGTAGAGCACCTGCGCGCCGATCCCGTAGTCGCGGATGTCCGGCTTGAACCCGAGCGCCACGTTCGCCTCGACCGTGTCGAGGCCCTGCTCCTGCAGCGCGTACGCCCGCAGCTTGTTCGCCAGGCCGATGCCGCGCCCTTCCTGGTGGATGTAGAGCAACACGCCGCACCCCTCGGCCGCGATCAGGCGCATCGCCTCGTCGAGCTGCGCCCCGCAGTCGCACCGGAGCGAGCCGAACACGTCGCCCGTCAGGCATTTCGAGTGGATCCGCGCGAGCACGCCTTTGCCCGAGGCGACAGTGCACGAGGTGACGTCGCCCATCACGAGCGCCACGTAGTCCATGTCGTCCAAAAGACTTTCGTACAAGTGCAGGCGGAACTGCCCGTGCTTGGTCGGCAGATCGGTTTCCGTGATCTTCTTGATCAGCTTCTCGCGCCGGCGCCGGTACTCGATCAGCGACTCGATCGTGAGGACCTTCAGCCCGAACGTAGCCGCAAGCTTCTGCAGCTCGGGCATCCGGGCCATCGTGCCGTCGTCGTGCATGATCTCGCACAGCACACCGGCCGGCAACACGCCGCTGAGCCGCGCCAGATCGACCACCGCCTCCGTATGCCCCGCGCGCTTGAGCACACCACCCGGCACCGCGCGGATCGGCTGGACGTGGCCCGGCCGGGCGAAATCCTCCGGCTTCGCGTCCGGCTGCGTGAACCGGCGGATCGTCAGCGCCCGGTCCTGGGCCGAGATGCCCGTCGTCGTGCCTTCCTTCGCGTCGATCGTCACCGTGAACGCCGTGCCGAGCAGCGACGTGTTGTTGTCGACCATCACGGGCAGCTCGAGCACCTCAAGCCGCTCGGCCGTCGCCGGCAGACACAGCAGTCCCCGCCCGTGCCGCGTCATGAAGTTGACGTCCTCGGGCCGCACCTTCTCGGCCGCCATCACCAGGTCGCCCTCGTTCTCGCGCGCCTCGTCATCGACGACGATCAGCATCCCGCCGGCCCGAAAATCCGCCAGCGCCTCGTCAACCGTGCACAGTCCCATGTTCGTGTACCTTCTTTCCCCCCGTGTCCCCCGTGCTCCCCGTGGTTTTTCTTTCTTCAACCACGGGGAGCACGGGGAACACGGGGGAATACCCAACAAAAACCGCCCCGAGGAAACCCTCGGGGCGTCATAATCGCAACGACTGGCGCTGCCGTGCGAAACCTTCTCCCATCCGGACTCTCACCGTCGGCCCCGGAATTGCGCCGGGTCAATCCTTACGGACTCGCGGGCTGTCACCGCCGGTGGGGATTTTCACCCCGCCCCGAAGATCCCTGTATGTCAGCCGATAACTACCTCATCACACTCCGGGTGTCAACAGGAATTCCATACCGACCAGGTGGGAAAAGAGGCGCAGCCAGGCTAGTTCGGCTTCGTGTCCTCGAGGAGGGCTTTGAACTTGCGGGTGTCGCGGTAGCGGTCCCATTCCATGTCGGCGCGCATCCACTGGAGCGTCTGCGCGTAGTTGAGCTCGAGGGCGCGGCGCAGCTTGGTGAAGGCCGACCGGCTCTTGCGGCGGCCGGCGTAGAGGGTGGCGAGCTTGTAGTGGCCCTCGGGGTCGTCGGGCATCTCCTCGATGTACTTCTCCAGGATCCGTTGGCCCTCGCGCGCCTTGTTCGTCTTGTAGTAAAGCCAGCCCTGCACGAGCCACAGGCGCGCGTCGTCCGGATGCGTCTCGACCAGCGTGTCGATGATCTCGCGGGCGGCGCCGTAGCGCTTGAGCCTCTCGAGCACGAGCGTCTTGAGGTACTTGGCCCGCTCGTGGTCCGGATAGACCGACAGGACCGCCTCGCAATCCTTGAGCGCCTTGTCGTAGTCGCCGCTCTCGTAGTGGGCGTGGCCGCGGTTGATGCGCGCGTCGGGCAGCGCCGCGTTGGCCTCGATCGCCTCGTTGTACGCCTCGATCGCTTCGGCGTAGCGGCCCTGCTCGTGCCGGATCGTCCCGTGCAGGTTCTGCAGGAAGTAATCGTCCGGGAAGTGCTGCAGGGCGATTGTCACGTCGAGGTCGGCCGACTTCATGTCCCCGTCGGCGATCTCGAGCGCGGCGAGCTCGTAGAACGCGTGCGGGCTCGGCTTGTGCAGGAGCGATTCGCGGTAGTTGTAGAGCGCGTCCTCGACGTCGCCCCTCATCTGGGCCCGCTTGCCCTTGTGGAAGAAGAGGAGATCCTCGTCGCGGATCAGCTTCGGAATCTCGGCAGCGAGTTCGCTCGACTTGTTACGCTCGCCGGCCCGGTAGAGGGCTTCCGACAGGTAGATGGCGTACAGCGCGTTATCCGGTTCGAGCTTGGTGGCCCGCGCCAGAATCGCCGCTCCGTCCTTGGCCGAGATCTCGCGGCAGACGCCAAGGCCAAGACGGAACAGGGCGGCCGCCTCGACGCCGGGATCGGACTCCCTCGTCGTCGCGGCGAGCGCCGTCGGCACAGCGGCACACAGCAAACAGCACCCGAGCGCGCGTCGGATGAACGCGCCAAGCAGCCGCCGATGCCGCCCAGCCGCTATCAGTCCCCTCGTTCCGACCATTCCTCAACCTCGATCTCCGGCACGACGAACTCGCGCAGCTTCGCCTGGACGAAGTCCCTGAGCGTGACGCCGGCGAGCGCGCATTCGCCGCACGAGCCGCGCAAGGCGACGTAGACTACGTTGCCCGCGACGTCGACGAGCTCGATATCGCCGCCGTCCTGCCGGAGCATCGGCCGAATCTCGCGCTCGATCGTCTCTTCGACGAGCTTGATCTTATCGATATTCGTCAGCGGCTTCGACTTCTCGGCCACCGGCATGCGCCGGATCCCGCCGCCGGTATCGGCGATGACCCGATCCACGATCGCCTGGATCTCGGGATGGCACTTCTCGCAGCCGCCGCCGGCCTTCGTGTAGTAGGTGACCTGCGCGACGCTCGTCAGGCCGTTCTCCTTGATCGCCCGCTCGATCTGCCGATCCGTCACGCCGAAGCAGCGGCAGACGATCTCGCCCTCCTCCTCGGGAAGGCCCTTCTCACCGCGGTAGTTGGCGATCGCCGCCTCGAGCGCCTCGCGGCCCATCACCGAGCAGTGCATCTTCTGCTCGGGCAGCCCGCCGAGGTAGTCGGCGATATCCCTGTTCGTGATCGTGGCCGCCTCGTCGATCGTCATCCCCTTGACCATCTCGGTCAGCGCCGAGCTCGCCGCGATCGCGCTGCCGCAGCCGAACGTCTGGAACTTCACGTCGGCGATCCGGCCATCGTCGTCGAGCTTGAACATCAGCCGCAGCGCGTCGCCGCACGCGAGCGAGCCGACCTCGCCCACCCCGTCCGGGCGGTCGATCGTGCCCACGTTCCGGGGGTTGAAGAAGTGGTCCTTGACCTTATCCGTGTAGTCCCACATGGCAGCCTGTCTCCGGAGCGTCAGCGGGCCCTATGTATGCCCACCGTCTCTAACACAAATAATCTAGCACGGGTTTCGCTCTCGTGAAAGGCCGATCAGACCGCCCACAAGCGCCCCGGCAGCACCCCGTTCAGCGGACGCAAAGGATCGTTGCGGAGCGCGTTCATCGTGGTATTATCGGCGCACTGGATGCATGGAGGGCTGTATTATGAAGTGGCTGTTTGTTGCGTTCTCTCTCGTCGTCCTACTCGGCCCGTCGGCCGCGTTCGCCGACGGGAAGCTTGTCGGGCCAAAGGGGTACGAAGCGGCCGAGTACGAGGAAAGCCTCCAGGAACGCTCGCAGGAAGCGGTCATCGTCTATCGCGAGGGCGTCGAGGACCTCGTCATTAAAGTTTCGTACGACGGCGATCCGGCCGAGTTCGCCTGGGTCATTCCGTTCCCGAGCGAGCCGGAGATCCATCCTGCACACGCCGAGCTGTTCGAGGAGCTGTTCAACTACGTCAACTACCGGCTCTGGGAGGAAAAGCAGCCGCTCATCGACCTGCACCTTGGCTTCACCAAGGAGGCCGAGGAAGGGCGCGAGGGCGTGCGCGTGCTGTCTGAGAAAACCGTCGGCAGCTACGAGACGACCGTGCTCGAGGCGACCGCGCCCGGCGGCCTCAACGGGTGGCTAAGCGACAACGGCTACCAGGCGTTGCCCGAGGAGATCGTCGAGTTCTACCGTCAGGAGGACTGGGTCTTCGCCGCGATCAAGGTGCGTGAGGCGACCGGCAGCGGCGAGCGCGTGCTACATCCGCTGCGGTTCCGCTTCCGGCCGGACAAGGAAGACGCGATGGTCTACCCGATGAAGATCTCCGGCTACCAGGACGAGCCGATGGACATCAATATCTACGTCTTCTACGAATCGTGGGTCAACGTCGATGCCGACGAGAACGGCACGCTCGCCAAGGGCTTTCTCGCCCGCTACAAGGAGGGGTGGTCCGACAAGTGGTCGACCCTGCAGCTCGAGTATGAGCCGCTGCAGCGCGTCCGCCAGTTCTTCCTGAACACCCACCCGAACGAGTTCTTCTATCTAACGAACATCTATCAGCGGCAGCTCAAACCCGCCGACATCCGCGCGTGGCAAGACGACCTCTACATCTATCCACACTACGAGACTATCGAGAGCTGGTGGGAGGACTGGGGCGCCGTCGTGATCGTCGTCGTCGTGGTTGCCGGCCTTGCCGTCACGTACTGGCTCGTCCGGCGACGCCAACGAGCCTAGCAGGCTGCTGAAAAACCCTGCCGGCGCCAGAGAATCTCCATCGGTTGCGGA
>CAZCQN010000097.1:0-11420 GCA_964500825.1 uncultured Verrucomicrobiota bacterium
TTGGACATAATTGGCCCGTCTGGCTCGGGTTCCACGGCGGCAAGGGAGTGGCGACGAGCGTTGGCGTGTTCTTCGCCGTGACGCCGATTCCCGCTGCATGCGCGCTCGGCACGTGGTTCGTCATGGTGGCGCTCACGCGGATCGTGTCGATCTCGTCGATGGTGGCGTCGTTGTCGCTGACGGGTTGGAACGTGCTTTTTGGCCGGCCGATCGAGTACACGATTGCGGGCGCGGTGTTGGCCGTGCTCATCGTCGTGATGCACCGCTCAAACATCAAGCGCCTCCTGAAGGGGGCCGAGCTCAGCCCGTTCGAGTCGGACCGTCCCGGGAGTTCGCAGGCTGAGCCGGAGGATTAGGAGCCGAGATTTCGCTTGAGTTCACGTTGCTCGTCGAGTATAATGGCGCGGTCGGTCATGGTGCGGACCCTTTCGGCAGGGAAGTGAGGGGTCATGCAGGGACTCAAGACGTCGGATAAGCTGTACTACTCGATTGGCGAGGTCCGTGCGATCACGGACCTCGAGCCGTATGTGCTGCGCTACTGGGAGACGGAGTTTCCCACGCTCAAGCCGAAGAAGAACAGCGGCGGCCAGCGCGCCTACCAGCGCAAAGACATCGAACTCATTCTTCGGATCAAAGAGCTGCTTTACGAGCAGGGCTACACGATCAAGGGCGCGCGGGCGCTGCTCCGCAAGCAGCGTCAGGGCGCCGCGGCGTCGAGCAGCGCAGGCAGCGGTGAGATGGAGACGTTCTTGAAGAAGCTGCATACAGAGCTCACGTCGCTCCAGAAGACGATCGCGGGCCAGAAGACCGACGACCTGTTCGCGCAATAGCCTGCCGATGGAGTCCGTCCAGAAGTACATGCTCATCGGCCCGCTGCTCCTTCTCGTCGTGCTGGGCGTGGCCTACTTTGTCAAGAAGGAAGCGTCCAAGCCGCGCAGCCCCGACGCCCAGCTCTACCACGCCAGGACGGTCGAACGCCGCCTCAGCGACGACCCCGACGCGACCGAGCGCGACTGGCTCGGGTGCATCGCGCAGTACGAGCGCGTCTACAAGCTCTGGCCCGAGAGCGACGAGGTCGTCGACGCGTACGCGCACATCGGCACGATCTACCGAAAGCACCTCGGCGACCCCGAGCAGGCGAAGGCGTGGTACGACCGCGTCCTGCGCGAGTTCCCCGACTCCGAGACGGCCGAGGGCGTGCGCCGCGCGCGCGCGGAGCTCGTGGCCGGCGACGTGGACACCGACGCGGGCCGGCGCGAGGCGGTGGCCGCTTACACCGACTTCATCGAGCACAACGCGGACTCGACGAAGCTCGACGAGGTCCTGCTCAAGCGCGGCATCCTCTCCATCGAGCTCGCGCAGGCCGGGGACGCGCTCGCCGACTTCGAGCGGATCATGGCCGAGTTCCCCAACGGCACGCGCGTCGACGACGCGGTCTTCTACACCGGCGAGGTGTACCGCCTCGTGCTCAACGACGAGGACAAGGCGCTCGAGCAGTACGGGAAGCTCATCGCCGACCACCCCAAGAGCAACCAGATCCGCGTCGCGCACAAGCGCAAGGAGAAGATCTGGGAGGGGCGCGTCGAGAGGAGGCTCGACGAGTTCTTCCGGGAGCGGTACGGCGTCGAGAGCGCGTCGATGTACTTCGTGCCGCCGACACCGCTCTACATGGTCGAGTCGCAGGAGGACGTCGAGCCGGCCAAGGCCCTCGATAAGCAGACGCTCGACCTGAAATCGGCTGAGTTGACCGTCGACATCGACGGCACGCGGCTCGTTGTCACCGGCAGTCTGCTGATCGCGAATCCCTCCGAGGTCGAGCAGGACGAAGAAGAGGACCAGGACAAGAAGGCCGAGGGCGGGGAGCAGGAAGAGGAAACAGGCCCGACCGAGGCGACGACCGTCTGGCTCATGCTCAACCCCGGGCTGGAGATCAGGAGCCTGACGCAGGGCGAGGCGACGCTCGAGTTCAAGCGCCACAAGAACCTCGTCGAGGTCACGCTCGCCGAGACGATCCCCGTCGACGGCGAGACGACGCTCGCGTTCGAGGTCGCGAACGCCGACGGCAAGGAGACCCCGGGCATCGTCATCGGCGAGCACTCCGGCCACGCCTTCCCGCACGCGTTCTGGTTCCCGGTCACGAAGCTCGAGGACGCGTTCACCTCGACGATCAAGTTCGTCAGGGCCGAGTGGCCGGAGGACGTGATACTAAACGGCACCTTCTCCCTGGATCCAGAGGGAGGGGTGACTTGGCGATGTGACACGCCGGTGTGTGGGCGCTTCCTGAGTTACGGTCTGGCCGATCCCTTGAGCGCCAAATGGGGCGACCGCTTCGTCCTCTTCTTGAGAACCAGCACAGGCGACGAGGCGACCATACGCGCGTTTCTCGATGAGCTCGTACGGGCAGCCGATTTCCTTCTCGTCGAGTTGGGCGACTATCCATATGACAAGCTCATCATTATGCAGAGCCCCCACGTGCGCGACACGGTGTTCGAGCACGGCGCGGGGCTGATCCTGATCAACGACCAGGTGCCGCTCGGCTCGATCAAGCCGGAACACATCTGCAACGAGCTTGCGCAGCAGTGGTACGGGTGCCTCGTCACCCCGGCGCTCGACAAGTGGCTCTGCTTCACGGCGGGCCCGGCGAGCTACTACGAGACGCGCTACCTCGGCGAGCGCTACGGCGAGGCGGCGATGGAGGCGCACCTCGCCACGCTGCGGGAGCTCTATGCCGAGATGTTCGCCAACATCGGCCAGCGGGCCATGGTCTACCGGCCCGAGGAGCAGAGCGAGACGGTGTTCGACGCGCTCGTCTACATCAAGGGTGCCTACTTCACGCGGACGCTTCACTGGATGGCGGGGGATCAGGCGTTTGTCGAGGCGCAGCGCGCGTTTTTCGAGAAGAACGCGTTCGAGCAGGTGATTTTCAAGGACCTACGCGTCCGGTTCGACAAGGCGACCGGCCGCGAGTTCCTCGACGTGTTTTCGCCGTGGCTGTTCAGTGCGAGCACGCCGGCGCTGAAGGTCGAGGACTGGACGACGGCGTGGTCGGGCGGCCAGGTCGACGTCGCGTTCACGCTGGCGCAGGCCGAGCCGAAGTACGTGCTCGACGTCGAGATCGCGTTCGAGGCCGGCGAGCCTGGCCAGCCCGGCGCTCGCCGCGTCATCGAGGTGGCGCGGATCACGAGGACGACGATCGACACAAACGGCGGCGACGAGAACGAGAAGAAGACCAACAACACGAAGCAGCGCAAGCAGGAAGTGATCTGGCACGAGTCGTTCGCTTTTCTCGTTCCCTTCAATCCCGAGCGGATCGTGCTCGATCCCAACCACCGGATTCTGCTCGACCCGAAGAGCCAGCGCATCTGGCCGCGTCCGGCGTCGGCCGACGAACCTGACGAGGAGCTCATCCTCGAGCTCGAGTAATCACCCGCCGACGAGCCTCCATCGGTACTTCCTACTCGCAGGTCGACGAGACAGAGCCAGTTCGGGATGGAAGCCTCAGAACGGGAGCCCTGTAAGGGCGTTTGAGAGTAGCCTCGGGCGCAAGCCCGTGGGAAGTGGAATAGAGGAACACCCGGAGCCCCCTCGGGGGCGATTGAGTTCGAACCGCACACGTTCTCAGTCGCCCCTGAAGGGGCTGTGAGGTATCGCGTCGCATCTCGTCCCACGGGCTTGCCCTCCTTCGCCAAGGCTTCGGAGGGTCTGCGCCCGAGGCGATTCCCAGTCGCCGCTACGCGGCTCACGCGGGACGACGCGACGTGCATGCGCTGTGAGAAACGCCGACTAGCGGCGCTTGGCGAACTTGAGGGCGATGTCGCGGGTGAAGGCGGGCAGCGGCACGGCGAGGCAGCCACGTTGGGCGCGCAGTTGGGTCCGGTCGATGACCTCGCCCGCGTAGCAGTCCCAGATCTCGACGTCGTAGTGCCCGTCCTCGAGATCGGTGATGACAGCGACAGCGTTGTCGAACCGGCGCGGTTCGCCCTTGCGCTCGAGGTGGTAAACGGTGTTGGCCTGGGTGTGCGCGTAGTAGCCGAACTGGGCTGAGACGCCGAACTCGTAGTATTTCGCGTCGTAGACCCACGCGTAGCCGCCGGTGCTGTTGGCGAGCGCGAGGGTGCGCAGGTGCGCGATCGGCTCGCCGGCGGCGTTGACGGCATCGAGGTGCTTCGTTTGGAGGTTGCGGTCGCGCTTGTCCTCGCCCGCCGTGTAGCGGGCGATGGCGGCGAAGTGGTGGTAGAGGTCGAGCTCGTCGACGAAGTCCTCCCACCACGTCATCGGCATCGCGGCGAGCTTGGTCATCCAGCCGGCCCAGGCGAAGGCGTGGGTGTCGGCAATGAGCAGCGGCTTCGGGCCGGCGAACCACTGGCCGCCGCACTCGGTGATGATCGCCGGCTTGCGGAACGAGTCGAAGTGCCTGGCGGCCCGGACGAGGTGGCCGGGCATCGGCTCGTAGTAGAGGCTGCACCTGGTGCCGTCAATGGACCTGCCGGGCTCGCCGCCGCGGTAAGCGTCGCCGGCGACGAGGTCCATCCGGCGGTCGCGCGCGAGGATCGGGTCGACGGCTTTGTAGTTGTTGCTGTAGTGGTTCGTCGTCGGGTGGCCGTACGGGTCCATGGCCTTGACCATGTCGGCCATGGCGAGCGCCCAGGGCCGGACCGCGTCGTCGTTGTCGCGCAGCACGAGGTCGGCCTCGCTGATCATCGTCCAGCAGGCGACGTTGGTGCTGTCGGCGTAGCGGGCGACGATGTAGCGGAGCCGTTTGCGCATCGCCTGGTGTGCGCGCTGGTCGGTGAGGATCTGTGAGCCGTCGTGGAGCCAGCCGCCGTTGCGCCTGTAGTAGGGGTGGTGCTGGAACTCATCGTCGCCGAACGTGGCACTTTCGTTGTCAGCCTTGCGGTAGACACCGTGGCAGGTCAAATCGACGTTGGCGTAGATGCCGTACTGGCGGCACTGCTCGAGGACGCGGTCGAGGCGCCAGGCGTGCTCGAGGCTGTAGTGGCCGGTGCCGGCCCAGCCGCGCCAGTCGCCGCGCCATTCGATCTCGAATCCCCACGACGCGAACCACAGCTCGGTCCAGTTGATCCCGTTCTCGGCGCACTTGCGGAGCCGGTCGTCGTAGAAGAGCGTGTAGCGGTCTATCTCGATGATGCGCTCGTTGTTGCGCACCTTCGTCTGATAGCGGTAGTCGTAGTGGCAGTGCAGGTTAATCCCGATGCCCCACCACGGGCGCCCGCTCTCGAACTCGAAGTAGTGGTAGTCGGCCTTCGAAACGCGGAGGAAGCCGTCGCTCGGCCTGTCGAGCACGTCGAACCGGCGCGGCTTCGTTGTCCGCTCGCCGCCGGCGTCGCGCGCCGTGATCGTCATAGTGTGGAGCCCAACCTCGGACGGCGCGAACCGCACGCGCCACGACGGCTCGCCGACCGGCACGAGCTCCTCGCGCTGGCCGATGATGCGCCGCCGGTAGTCCTGGTACCAGAAGCCGAGCACGTCGACCGTGCGGCCTGACGGCGTCGTGATCTGCGCCCGCACGTCGATGACGTCGGGATCGAACGGGTTCGGGTAGACACGGTCGAGCCGGAAGGCGACCTCAAACCGTTCGTACTTGCGCACCGTGGGCGGCGCGACGAGGTCGCAGATGCACGGCGGGTCCATGGGCTGCTCGGCGTCGACGAGTAGGTGGGCGCCGGCAAGCAGGACGCGCACGGGGCCGTCGTCGCGTCCGCGCGTGTCGGCGGGGATCACGATGAGGCCGACACGGCGCGCTTTGCGCAACGCGTTGCGGTCGTACGGCTTGGCGTGGCCGATGCTTTGCCAGGCGTACTTCGTGCCGGCGTCGGTCGGTTCGGGCACGAGCGGCACGGTGATCTCGGTCCACCCGCTGTCCGCGTCGCCCGCGAGCTTGTTGCGCAGCAGCTTCTGGAACCACCAGTAGTCGACATCCTGGAAGAAGGCGATGAGCTGCACGGGTGCCTGGCTTGGCGTGCCGAGCTTGGCGCGCAAGACGAGGGCCCGCGCGTCGGTCCAGTTGAACTCGCCGTTGGCCCAGGCCTTGACCTGTTCGCCAGCGGGCACGTCGATGATGGTGCATGGGACGCCGTCGCGCTCCTCCGTTGGCAGTCGCTGCTCTTGGCCGTCTTGCCCCGTGACGAGATCGAGGTCTAGGTTACGCCGTGTCTCCTGCCTCTGGAGGGCGGCTACGGCGTCGATGGCGCCGAGCCAGACGAGTGCCGCCCCAGCGATGGTGATAAGGTGTTGCGCGACCGGTCTCATCGAGTGTGTCCGCCTTCCCTCGTGTGCGCTGCCTCCCGCTCACGCGCTGTATGACACCTTATCATGGATCGCGGTTCCCGGCAAGCGGCTCCCGGCGGGAATAGGTGACTGTTCCCGTTTTCCCGAAAACGCGTTGCAGCGGCTGGCCCCGGTCGGTATGCTCCGCGCGAGGCGCGTGACTCGCTCAGGAGGTGGCCGGCGATGATCACAACCGTGCTCTTCGATCTCGGCAATGTGCTGTTTCTGTTCGACCCGGCGGACGTCGTCCGCAACTTCAGCGAGGCCGTCGGCATGGAGCCCGAGGAGTTCCACGACATCGCGCTGGCCCACCTGAAGACCGATTTCGAGCTTGGCCTGCTCAACCCCGACCGGTTCCGCGAGTCGATCTCGATGGCCCTCAACTGCGAACTCGACGAGGACGAGTTCGTCCGGCTCTGGAGCGACATCTTCTCGGCGAACGAGCCGATGCTCGAGTTCTTTCGCCAGGTCCGCCAAACGCACCGGACGTACCTGCTGTCGAATACGAACCTGTACCACATGCGCTGGATCCTCGAGCGCTGGCCCGAGCTGGCCGAGTGCGACGGCATGGCCCTCTCGTACGAGCTGCACGTGCTCAAGCCCGACCCTGAGTTCTACGAGGCCGTGATCGATTTGTTCGAGCTGACGCCGAGCCAATGCCTCTACATCGACGACGCGCCGGCCAACTCCAGGGCCGGCCGCGAGGCCGGCTTCCACACCATCCTGTACGAAAACCCCGAGCAGACCCTCGCCAAAGCCAAATTGCTGCTGACCGCGCCGGCGTGACCGCGCCGCTTACGGTGCGTAGCCCAGGGCAGGCAGGATGGCGGCGAACTTGTCGTTGAGGAAGGCGATGGTGTCGGGCTGGAGTTTGCGTTTGTGGTCGCCGGGGGTGACCTGGCGCTTCTGGCGGTAGACGTCCTCGGGGCCGACGTCGAAGTTGTGGCGGTACTTGCGGCCGCTGGCGGTCGATCCCGGCCCTGCCTCGACGCTCGTCGGCCGTTCCGTGGGTCGCGCGCATTCACGCTGCGGCGTGCAGGTTCCACGCCTGGCGGGCGTACTTGCCGGCGGCGAGCTCGTCGGCGAGGGCAAGCTCGCCGTTGGTGGCCGAGGCGGGTTCGAGGCGGACGCCCAGGACGGTGCCGACCGCGTCGGCGATCGCCTCGATGAGGGCGTCGCGGCTCGGGACTCGGCTGACGAGCGACGAGAGCGTGACGGAGTTCTCGGCGAAGGCGGCGGCTTCCGCCTCGTCGCGCAGCAGGGGGAGCAGCTCGCGGTAGCCGTCGTCGAGCAGCATCGAGCCGTGGTTGAGCAGCCACTGGCCGCGTCGGCGCTGGGCGTTGCCGACGAGCTTCCTATCGCCGACCACCAGGTCGTAGCGCGTGGGCCGCGCGAAGCACGCCCCGGCAGGCCGGCCTGATGCCGCCGCGTTCTCGAGCAAGGCCGACTCGACTCCAAACCGCTGCAGGGCCTTGGCGAACGCGCGGTTGATTGTCCGGTACGTCTCGATCAGGCCCTCGTCGGGCGCGATGGCCCGGCGCGGGAACGTGATCGCGTAGGTCAGGTCCGAGCCGTGCACCACCATCCCGCCGCCGGTCACCCGCCGCACGACGGGCACGCCGCGCCGCTCGCACTCGCCCAAAAAAAGCGAGGCGGGCGCGTCGATCGCGTAGCCGATGGTGATCGCCGGGCGGTCCCAGTCGAAGAAGCGGAGGGTGGCGACGTTGTCTTGTGAAGCGCGTTGGAGGGTCGCCTCGTCGAACGCCATGTTCCAGGCGGCGTCGCCGCGGCCGTCGACGATGAGGCGCCAGGGGGTCGTGGTCATGAGGGTTCTTTGGCGGCGAGGCGGTTGATGAGGCTCGCGGCGTAGCCGGCGCCGAAGCCGTTGTCGATATTGACGACGAGAACGCCGGCTGCACACGAGTTGAGCATGGCAAGCAGCGGCGTCACCCCGCCGAAGTTGGCGCCGTACCCGCCGCTGGCCGGCACGCCGATGACGGGCTTGTCGACGAGGCCGCCGACGACGCTCGGCAGTGCGCCCTCCATGCCGGCGACGACGATGATGACGGACGCTTCACGGAGCTTGTCGGCCTGGCCGAAGAGCCGGTGGATGCCGGCGACGCCGACGTCGTAGGCGGTCTCGACCCGGTTGCCGAGCACGTCGGCCGTCACGGCAGCCTCCTCGGCGACGGGGATGTCGGACGTGCCGGCTGAGATCACCAGGATCGTCCCGCCCGTCTTCGGCAGCGGGTTCTTGACCACCGTGACGGCGCGGGCGTGCTCGTGGTAGGTGGCGTCGGGCGCGATCGCCTTGATGTGCTCAAGAACCTCGGGCGTCGCGCGAGTGGCGAGCAGGTTTGCACTACCTTCCAGGTGGCGCCGGGCGATCTCGGCGACCTGCTCGGGCGTCTTGCCGGTGCAGAGGATCACCTCGGGGAAGCCGCGGCGCAGCGCGCGATGCGAGTCGAGCTTGGCAAACCCCAGGTCCTCGAACGGCAGCCGCTTCAGCCGCTCGAGCGCGTCGTCCACGCCGAGGCCACCGTTCGCAACGTCCTCGAGCAGCTCTCTAATCGTCGCGGCGTCCATGATCGCCGTAGCCTCCTCCCGACGCGCTCCGGATCGCCAGCACGATTGCGGCAATGATGACGATCGCGAGCAGCACGCCCACACAAATCAGGACGTGCATCGCGCCCCACCTCCTTCCTGAGCCGTCGGCGCAGCAGGCGCTGCGCGCCCAACGAGCGCCGCGGAAGGTCCGGGCGTGCCCACGGTCCCGGATGTCGGAACAAGTGATTGCCGGATGCTTGGCCGTTACACGCTGCCGGCGTCCCTGCCGCCCAACAGCCGTGTTCTCTCGTAGGCCCATCTTATGGGGAAGCAAGCCTGTCGGCAACAAGAAGCAGAAGGCCGAGGTTGGCGTTCACTCGGCGAGATTCACAGATCTTTTTAGGCCATTGAGGTGAGTCAGCGGAAGCAAACCCTCGTGTTGCAGTCTGCCCACAACGATGCCGGGGGCGATACCGAGTGACTGCGCAAATCTCATCACGCTTTCTTTGCTGAACCGATGGCGGGAGGCGGTGAACTGCCGAAAGCGAGAGGGCGGAATCAACGTGTTAGCGGCGAACTGGTTGGCCTCGCTTTCTTCCTTGCTTTCTTCGTGGCTGTCTCCGACGAGGTCGATGTAGACAGGCCTTTTCCGGTGGAGCAAGACATGACCGGCTTCGTGGAAGAAAGAGAACCACATCTGGTCATCCCTCTTGTAGCGAAGACTGAGCTGGATCAGGGGTCGGTTCTTGATCCAGCGGGTCGCCCCACTGACACGCGTCTTCGGCAGCTCTCCGACAAGCACGACGGCGACTCCCACGTTGGTGCACGCGGCTTTGAGCGCGCACCAAGACTCACTGGGCTCAGAACGCGTCAGCCCGCGGATTGTGTCGAGCGCTTCACGGAAACGCGTCGCGTCGTAGTCAGCGCACTCGATTCGCCTTGCCTCGATTTCTCCTTTGCGGAGCCAGAACACAAGCGCCTCAGGATCTGCTTCTCGCGCTGCTGACATCCTGAATGAGGCCCTCATGCTCCGAAGGTGCTCCTCCCATCGCCCGGGTGACGCCACTCCAAGGAACGCCAGCACTTCACGGAGCTGCTGGACTTGGTCCTCGTAAGAGCGCACCCACCCTCGCTTGATGATTTCGCGTACCGTGCGCCTCTTGAGCCGTTCTAGGCATCTCTCGAGCTCACGCCGCTCAGCGAGCTGCGCTAGGTCGGCCTCGTAGTTGCGCTGCAGGTTGTTCCAGAAGCTGGCTGGAATCCCAAGAACGTGTTCGAACTGAAGGGCGGTCTCGGGCGTGATAGTGGCCTTCCCTTTGGCAATCTCGTTGATTGTCTTCGTGGGCCGGCCCGTGCGGAGGGCAAGATCGCTCTGGCTCATCCCGAGCGCCTCGAGCGTCTCCCTCAGCGTTTCGCCAGGTGGAATGGCGTAGTCTGGCTCGTACGCTGCGTCCTGTTCCCTAGCCATGGTAATCGACAACCTCGATGATCCGCACTTTCGTGACACGATCCAGCTCTATACTCCCATCCTCCCTCTTCGGGATGGGGTCGTTCGCCGGTTCAAAGATCAGCCTGCGAGGATGCTTCACGGCGACAGCGAACTGTCCTTTCCGGTCACCCGTTAGCGCGTGCGGCCGCCCGAACGGCAGCCTTATGTAGAGGGCAAGTGTGTCCGCTGCCCTCAGCTCGTTGAGGCGCTGCATGACCTTTCGCCCGTTGTCAGTGCCCCATTCTTTCAGACACTTCTTCTCAGAACAGCAGAGCTTCTGCAGCGCACTGTCTTTGAATACTACTTCCATCGGCGCAGGATGTCAAGAGATTACATTAACCTTTTGGGTTAATGCAAGTACGCTAGCTCCCAAGGAGCGCTGTGGCCTCTCCGTGCACACGACTGCCACAATGATACAGGCGGTTTGCCCACAAGGGAAGAACATGCATGCACCGACTCGCATCGGCGCAGCCTGATGACAAGTGCTGGACAACCTTGATTAGCGATCCTTGACGGCTTGCGCCACGGCGGCGATGTGGGCCGGGGTGGTGCCGCAGCAGCCGCCGACGATGCGGACGCCGAGCTTGACGAGCTCGCCGACGTGCTCGGCAAACTGCTCGGGCGTCTCGGGGTAGACGGTCTGCCCCTCGACAAGCTCCGGGCGGCCGGCGTTGGCCTGGATGATGATCGGCTTCGCGGTGAGCGCGCGGATCGTGCCGGCGATGGCGACCATGTCGCGCATGTTGACGCTGCCGCAGTTGGCGCCGACGACGTCGGCGTCGCAGTCGAGCGCGGCCTGCACCATCTCCTCGACGCTCGCGCCCATCATCGTACGGAACGTGCTCCCTTCGGGAGTTGGGTCGTAGGACGCGCTGGCGATGACGGGAAGCTTGGCTGCCTTTCGTGCCGCGCGGCCCGCGGCCCGCATCTCCTCGATGGCCGTGATCGTCTCGATGATGAGCGCGTCGACGCCCGCAGCGGCGAGCACTTCTGCCTGCTCGAGCAACACGTCAAAGAACTCGTCCTCGCCGCAGCCGCCGGCCGATTCGGGCAGCGCGCCCGTCGGGCCGATGTCGCCGAGGATGAGCGTCTCCGG
>CAZCQN010000098.1:0-11262 GCA_964500825.1 uncultured Verrucomicrobiota bacterium
CGGAGGAGGTGGACCATGAACCGCACGACGATCGCACTCGCCTGCGCCGCCGTCCTTGCTTTCACGTCTCTTCCAGTCGGCATCCAGAGCGACGCGGCCGCGCAAGGCTCCGAGCTCGATTCCGCCCCGGCGAGCCATTTCCTGCTCCGGTTCGGCGGCGGCACGCG
The DNA here is from genome assembly GCA_964500825.1 of uncultured Verrucomicrobiota bacterium. GTDB lineage: Bacteria > Auribacterota > JABMQX01 > JAFGEW01 > JAFGEW01 > CAYUZG01. The sequence goes on from CAZCQN010000098.1 coordinate 168, forward strand.
CGACAAGGAGATGAACCTCAAGAGCGTCAGCCCCTCGGGCACGCTGCTCGACCCGAGCCTGTTCGACTTCGACGTCAAAGAAGAGACCACGGCCTACTTCATCAACCCGGGCTACAGCTACAAGGGCTTTCTCGACGTGCGCGCCATCCTCGCCTGGTACGACTACGACATCGACGCGCGAAGCGGCACCCAGCCCGCGCTCGACAACACCGTCTCCGTCGAGACCCAGTTCGCCTACGGCCTCGGCGCCACGGTGCGCTACCCGATCGCCGAGTCGTTCTTCGTCTCGCTCGACGTCAACTACGTCATCGGCAAGTTCGAGGACCCCAGCCTCCAGTTCAACCCGGCGAACCCGCTCTTCGCAGCGGCCGAAATCGGCGACATCGCGTGGACCGAGCTGATGATCTCGCCGATGCTCACGTACTACACCGGCAACTTCGCGCCCTACGTCGGTATCCGCTACAGCAGCACGACGGCCGAGGTCGACACGACCGTCACCCTGCCGCCCAACCCGGCCTTCACGCAGAAGGTCGAATACGAGGAGAAGGACGCCTGGAGCGGCCTGATCGGGACAACAATCCTGCTCATGGACGGCCAGCTCCAGGTCGACATCATCGTCGAGCTCTTCAACAACGAAGGCGTCTTCGCCACCGTCGCCTACCACTTCTAGCAGGCTGCCGAGAATACCCAAGCACAGCCGAATCGCAGAGCCCCGTAGGGGCGACTGACAGTAGCCTCGGGCGCAAGCCCGTGGTGTTGGGTGCCGAACGAGACCCCGAGCCCCTTCAGGGGCGACTCAAGCGCGGGCTGCGTCGCGCTCAGTCGCCCCTGAAGGGGCTCCGTTTCGTTCTCGGGGGTCGTGTTCCACGGGCGGGCGCTATCCGACGCGAACCGTCTGACCCGTCAGTCTTTGTCCCTTGCGGCGTGTGCCTGGAAGGACACGAGACGCGCCATGGGAATAATGCGCAGGTACCCAGCGCCGTCGATCGGCTTGATGATGATCGCATCGTCCGTCACGAACAGCTCATAGCGCACATTCAGTTGGCTTTTATCGCCTGCCTCTCTGTCTCCTGCGCGGACAGTGAACGTCCAGTAGTCGACCAGCTCGCCTTGAAGCACGTGATCCCCGTCATCGTCGTCGTCCGCGGCTCTCGAGACGACGCCGTGAAGGACGGCCGCAATGATCAGACACACCCCGCCGATGAGAACCGCTCCGTAAACCTTCATCGTAAGTCACTCCTCGCACGCGTTTGACGGCCACGCGACCATCATAACGCACGCGACGCACGGGAGGCAGACGAATCCGGATTCGTTGGAATAGCTGCCCGGATCCGCTCTCAGCGGCGGTGGCTGTCGGCGACGGGGATGTAGGCGTAGTAGCCGGTGCCCTTGCAGCAGGGGCAATCGCGCCAGGCCCAGTAGCCGTATTCGCCGCGGCCCTTGCCCTCGGCGATGTTGGCCGCAATGGACAACGCCGCGCGGTTCAGTTAATCCCGAAAGAACCAGTAGCCTCTCGGAAAGCCCTCGGTGAGCGCGGCGATGCGGTCCGCGAAGTCCACCGCCTTCTGATACACCTCAAGCTTCTCGAACATGAACGCCATGGCAACCCCCTCGACGAGACCGAAGAACTGAGCAGGTGATCAGGTGATCAGGTGACCGCAGGTGGGGCCATTCGCCTAGCGAGTCGTGTTGCCGCCAACCGCGGCCCTCTCCTTTCCTTCACCTGTTCACCTGCTCACCTGCTCTATCTTTCTCGGCTGCATGCAGCCGAGAAAGATCGGGGTGAGTGGATTCGAACCACCGGCCCCCTGGTCCCAAACCAGGTGCGCTAAACCACTGCGCCACACCCCGACGCCCGACGCCTCTAGCACGCGGCCGCCTCGCCGGTCAAGCGCCTTCTTGGCGTCCCGACTCGGCGGGCAGCGTTGTTTGCACTAACGAGGAAGATCTCCTGAATGGCGCAGTTGCACGTCATCGTGTGTGTGCAGGCCAACCGAGCGTGCTCACCTGTCCTGTGAACCCGCCGTTGCCGAGCCCGTTTCAACGGGCTTTCTTCTCTCAGCACAGGCCAGTCCTTCAGGGCTGGTATCGCCTCAACGGGTGCAGATGCGTCGTGCTCTAGCAGCCCTAAAGGACGGGCCTGTGAGGAACAGGATGCTCAAGCGCCCCGCCGCCACTGTGCGAACGAGTCGAGCTACACAGCACAAGACTCTCGGGGCATCTCAACCCTTCATCAGAGCCGCCTGATCGTCTTCCGCCGATATCTGGGCCGGCGTGCGCGCTTGATGCGCTTGACACACCTCCGACGGCGCCATAGGATGTGAACTGTGGTTGCTGTTTGAGGCATTTGATCAGCCGGGGACAAGAGCTGCTGCTGGGAGTCGTCCGCCAGGTCCCCGGGGGGAGGAAGCATGAACGCACAGCACTTCGAGCCCATGACCGTGGGCCAGATCATCGACCGTGCCTTCAGGCTCTACCGGAACAACTTCATCCGGTTCGTCGCCATCGTAGCCATCATCTACATCCCGATCACCTTGATCTCACTCGGGGCCGTCGGCTGGCTCACCAGCGCCTCGTCTGAGCTGACCCAGTCAGCTCATCAAGTGAGTGAAGGCCGCCCTGGGGCGGAGTTGGACCTGGGGGCCTTCGGATCGTTCTTCACCGCGGCTGCTGTCACGGCGTTGCTGTTCCTGCTGGCGCAGGCGCTGTGCAACGCCGCGCTGATCAAGAGCGTGTCGGAGTCCTATCTAGGCAAGGATGTGTCGGTGGGCCAGGCCTACAAGGCCGTGCTGCCCCGTCTCCTTTCGATCATCGGGGCAGCCATCCTCGTCGCCATCGTGACCGGCATCGGCTTTCTTCTCTTGATCATCCCAGGCATCATCTTCGCGCTGTGGTACACGCTGACGCCGCAGGCGATCGTCGTCGAGGGTAAGAGCGCCACGTCGGGCATGAGCCGCAGCAAGGCCCTTGTCTCGGGCAACCTCGGTAAGGTTTTCGGCCTCTGGATCGTTGTCGGTATTATCAATGCGATTATCGGCCAGTTGTTTCAGTACGTCGGTGGTCTTGTTGCCGGCGTACCCTCACCAGGGGATTACACCACGCCCGTGATTGTCCAGCAGCTCTTCTCGATGGCCGGCCAGATGCTCATCATGCCGATCAGCGCGGGCGCGTTCATCCTGCTCTACTACGACCTGCGCATCCGCAAGGAAGGGTTCGATCTGCAGATGCTTGCCCAGAGCCTCGGGTCGGCAGCGCAAGAGGTGCCCGAGCATGGGGCGCCGCCGGTCCAGTATTAGCAGCCTGCTGAGAAACAGGCGCGAGGTTGGATGGCGCGCGACCAGGGCCGGAGGCCCGACAGCGCATAGCCTGGGGCGTGACGTCTTGTTGAAAAGGCGGGATGTCGGTCTGTCGTCTGTTGCCCCAAAGGGGCTTCATAGCACAGCCCAGGGCAACGCCCTGGGGGACCGGGCCAAAACGAACAGAGCGATAGCCCGAAGGGCTTCCATAGAACGCCTTCTTCAAGACGCCCGTGAGGCGCAGGTTCTCGACGAGGCAACAAACCCGGTGAGCCCCGAAGGGGCGACAGAGACGTCCATGAGAAGCCGACGGTTTCTTGGTTGGCTCCGGGTTCTTCAGCAACCTGCTAGGCGCGCGGTCACAGCCACGATCCTCGCGGCTCTCGTCGGCGCGGCGTGCGTTGTCCCCGTGGTGCACGTTGCCGCCGGGGCGGCGGCCGCCGGGACGGCGGGCGTCGTTCGTTTCCAGCGCCCGGATCCCGACACCGTCCGGAGCGAAGCCAGGGATATCCTTTCGCACCGGCGCTTTGCGCCGCGGGTTTCGCTGTTCGAGCGCTTCGTGCAATGGCTCAGGGAGAAGCTCCCGTGGCTCAAGCTGCCCGCACTCGGGGATGGGAGCGTCGCCGCCGTGATCACCTTGGTGCTTCTCGGCGTCGGCGCGATCGTCCTCGTCGCACTGATCGCGTACGGGGTGCACTGGCTCGTCCTCTACCTGCGCGGCGAGCGTGGGAAGGGCTTCCATGCCGGGCCCGTGCGCTTCGAGCGCGCCGCCGACCGCTCGTTCGCGGCGCTGTGCCGCACGATGCGCGAGCTGGCCGAGCAGGGCCGCTACCGCGACGCGATCGGCGTCATGATGGGCGCCCTGCTGCACCGGCTCGACGACGCCGAAATGGTTGCCTTCCACGACAGCAAGACCAACGGCGACTACGTCGTCGAGTTCCCGGCGCATCGCTCCGGCCGCAGCGAGTTCCACCGGTTCGCCCTCGCATTCGACGACACCATCTACGGCGGCTCGGCCTGCGACCAGGGCACATATCAGCAGATGAACGACATGTTCGAGCGAGTTCTTGTTCATGCCACGACCGGGCCGTAGATCGGACTACGTGATCCTCGCGGTGCTCGGCATCGCCGCGGTCATCGTCGTAGTGCTCCTTACCTCGTCGGGATGGCGCCGGCGTGAGCCCGAGTCGTATCCCGCACGCACGACCCATTCGACTCGCGCGAACGGCACCATGGCCTGCTACCTGCTGTTCGAGCGGTTCGACATCGACGTCCGGCGCTCCGAACGCCCCTTGCTGGACGACACGCTTGAGAAATGCGACGTCGTTTTGCTTCTCGATCCCCTCGTGCCGATCGAGGACGGCGAGCTGGTCGGCCTCAACTTGTGGGTGCGCGGCGGCGGCGTCCTGGTGTACAGCCGATCTCGCTACGCCTTTCTTCGCTCCGCCGGCTTGCCCGACGGCGACACCCGTGAGCACACGCGCCGCACGCGGCCCGCGCGAGCCACCACCGCCCGGCGCGCGCCCGCCGCGCCGCTGCCGCTCGCACAGGACGTCTCAGCGACGCACTTCGATACCTATGACACCGTTGAGCTCGACGACTACGGGCCGCTCGAAGGCGATCGCGAGGGGACGGCGCTGTTCGCCGACGCGGCGGGAACGCGCATCGTTTCGCACCGGATGGGCCGCGGCGCGGTCATCGTTGTTGCCGACAGCTCTTTTCTCACAAACAAGTACCTCGGCGAGCAGGACAACGCCGTCCTGGCGGCGAACCTCGTCCAGCACGGGCTCGCACGTGCCCGAGGCGCTCGCGTCGCGTTCGACGAGTACCACGTCGGCTTCGGCCGGCCCGAGTCCGGCTTCTCGCTCCTTCGCACGTCGCTGGTGCGGACCACCCCCGGCTGGTCCATGCTGTGCCTGATGACGGCCGGCGTGCTGTTTCTCATCTACAAGGGCCGCCGGTTCGGCACGCGCTACCCGCCGGTGCGCGTGCGACGGCGCACCAAGCTCGAATACGTCCGCTCGGTCGGCTCCACGTACCGCAGCGCACGGGCGCACGGGCTGACGTTCGAGCTCATCTACGCGCAATTCCGCCGGACGCTCACGGCCACCGTCGGGTTGCCTCCGTCCGCGCCCGTCGACGCGCTCGCCACGGCCGTCGCGCGCCGCACGCTGCACAACCCGCACCACTACGAGCAGATCCTCGCCGAGTGCGAGACCGCCTTGGCCGAGCGGCGGCTCAGGGCCCGTCGCGCTGGGGCCCTTCTCGACAAGCTGGCTTCAATCGAATCGGAGGTTGTTCATGGACATCGCACGCGCAAATGAAGTCGCTCGACGCGTCGTCAACGAGCTGCGCAAGGTCATCGTCGGCCAGGACGCCGTGCTCGAGCAGGTGGTTGTCGCCCTGCTCGCCGGCGGCCACGCCCTGATCGAGGGCGTGCCGGGCACGGCGAAAACGCTTATCGCCCGCGTACTCGCCCATGTCACCGGCACCTCGTTCCACCGGATCCAGTTCACGCCGGACCTCATGCCGTCGGACATCACCGGCGTCAACATCTACAACACCGCCACCGGCGAGTTCGTGTTCCGGCCGGGCCCGATCTTCGCCGACATCCTGCTCGGCGACGAGATCAACCGCACGCCCGCCAAGACCCAGGCGGCCCTTCTTGAAGCGATGCAGGAGCGCCGCGTCACGATCGACGCGGTGCCGCACGCGATGTCGCGCGTCTTCACCGTCTTCGCCACGCAGAACCCGGTCGAGTTCGAGGGCACCTACCCGCTGCCCGAGGCGCAGCTCGACCGCTTCATGTTCAAGATACTCGTGAGCTATCCCGACGAGCAGGCCGAGGCCGTCATCCTCGATCACGTCGAGGACGGGTTCGACTCGCAGGACCTCGCGACCGCCAAGCTCGATGTTGTCCTCGACGTGCCGACGCTCGAAGACGTCCGCGCCACCACGCGCGGCGTGCGCGTCGAGACGATGGTGCGCCGCTACGCGACGAGCATCGTTCGTCGCACCCGCTCGATCGTCGACGTCTCGCTCGGCGCGAGTCCGCGCGCCGCCGAGATGCTGATGCTCGGCGCGAAAGCGCACGCGATCGTCGCCGGCCGCACGTTCGTCACGCCCGACGACGTCAAGGCGTTGGCGCTGCCCGTGCTCCGGCACCGCATCCTGCTGCGTCCCGAGGTCGAGGTCGAAGGCCGCACGGCCGACGACTGCCTCAGAGAACTGCTTCTCACCATCGAGGTGCCGCGCTGACCCATGCTGCCGTCGCCCCGGCTCATCATCATGGTGCTGATCGCCGCGCCCCTGTTCATGGCGGGCGTGCTCGACGAGTCGTTCGTCGCCGTCGGGGTCGTCTATCTGCTCGTGCTTGCGTTCCTGCTTCTCGTCGACGCGCTGCTGCTGCCCCGCCGCCGCAGCGTCACCATCGAGCGCATCGTGCCGGAACGGATCTCGCTCGACGTGCCGACGCCGATTCGTTTCGAGGTCCGCAACAACGCGCGCCGCCGCGCCGAGATTCGGCTCGCCGAGGACTTGCCGCCGCCGATCGTCGCCACGCCGGATGAGTGTGTCGGCGTCTTCGGCCCGCGTGCGCGCGGCACGCTCGAATACCACCTGCGTGCGCGCCGACGCGGCCGGTTCGAGCTCGCGCACCTCGACGTGCGCATCCTACCGTCGCTTGGCCTGCTCTATCGGCAGTTCCGGCTCAGGCTGCCCGCCGAGCTCCACGTCTTTCCCAACCTCGCCAACATCCAGCGCTACGAGCTCATGGTCCGGCGCGGGCTGACGGCCGAGCAGGGCATCGCCCGGTTGCGCCAGATCGGCCAAGGCACCGAGTTCGAGAGCTTGCGCCACTACACCCAGGGCGACGACATGGCGCGCGTCGACTGGAAGGCTACGGCGAAGCACTCGCACCTCCTCGTGCGCAACTACCAGCCCGAACGACGCCAGAACGTCCTTGTCGCCCTCGACGTCGGGCGCGCCACGGCCGGCGAGTTCGAGGGCATGAGCCGCCTCGACTACCTCGTCAACGCCACGCTCATGCTCGCCTACGTCGTGCTGCGCCAGGGCGACTGGTTCAGCCTCGTCGCGTTCAGCGACCGGATCGAGAGCTACCTGCCGCCCGCCCGCCGCGTCGAGAACATCGACCGCGTTGCCCGCGCACTCTACAAGCTCGAGTCGCGCCTGACCGAATCGGACTACGGCGCCGCGTGCCGGTTCATCGGCACGAAGAACCGCAAGCGCAGCCTCATCTGCCTGTTCACCGACGTGATCGACCGCGAGGCGAGCGGCGTCATCATCGCGTACATGGCCCGCTACGCGCGCCATCATCTGCCGCTCGCGGTCACGCTGGCGAATCCCGAAATCGCCGCCGTGGCCGACGAGCCGCTCACGCGCCGACCCGACCCGTACGGCAAAGCGGTCGCCATCGACGTGCTCACCGCGCGCGAGGAGGCGCTCACGGCGATGCGACGGCAGGGAGTCGAGGTGCTCGACGCGGACCCACACGCCCTCATGCACGACGTGATCGACCGCTACCTGCGCATCAAGGCGACGCGCCGGCTGTAGACGGTGTGGCGGCCGTGCGCTTCCGGCGCCCGTGTCCGACGAAGAGCAGGTAGATGAGCGTCACGCCGAGCGCCACGAGCCCGACGAGGATCTTCGTCCCCCCGAGCAGATGGCTCGGCGTCACGAAGCTCTCGATCGCGCCCGCCACGATAAACATCGGGATCGTGCCGAGCACGAGCTTCACCGCGTCCTGCGCGCCGAGCTTCAGCGATTCCTTCCGCGTCACCCGCCCCGGCAGCGCGAGCGACAGCCCGAGCCGCAGCCCCGCCGCGCCCGCAACGAAGATCGCGAAGAACTCGAGCGCACCGTGCGGCGTCAGGAACCAGGCGACCTCCGTGCCGAACCCGTGGTTCTGGAAGTGGGCGATGAACGCGCCCACCATCATCGCGTTGAACAGCAGGACGTAGGCGGTGCCGATCCCCGCCGTGATCCCGAGCGCGAACGCAGCGAACGCGACCTGGATATTGTTCGTCGTGATGAAGGCGGCCATCACCTGGCTGGGCGTTCGCCGATAGCGTTCGCTCACGTCGCCGGCCGAGACGTCCGTCTCCTCGTCGGCCGCCTCGAGCCCCCGCGGCACGAAGACGTACGCCGTCGATGGCCGAGCTCGCACCGTCACGTACGCGCCAAGCCCGGCCACGAACGACATCGCCACAGACAGCGCCATGTACGGCCACAGCCGCCGGAACAGCCGCGGGTAGTCGCGGGCAAAGAAGCTGAGCAGCGCCGAGCGCCGCCGCGTCCGAGGCTCTCGATACAGCAGGCCGTGCGCGGCGATCACCAGCCGGTTGATCCGCTCGTGTGTCCTCGGGTCGACGCCGCACATCCGCGCCCGCGCCACGTCAACGGCCACGGCCGGATACAGCCGCGTCAGCTCGTGCAGCTCCTCCTTGCCGAGCACACGCACGCCCCGGCCGCCCGCCCTCCGCACCAGCGCCTCGAGCCGCTGCCACGCGGGGCTGCGTGTCTCTACGAATCGTGCCGGCGTCATATTCTCGGCGGCTCCTGAACGGGCGGCGTATGCGCTCCGTGGTCCGCCTCCCAGGCCTGTCGCATCAGCAGGTCCACGTACCCCTCGAGCGTCCCCAACCGCCGGTTCGCCAGTGTCTGACCCATCCTTGTCAGAATCGGCAGCAGCAGCTTCGGCAGCAGCTCCTCGCGCGCCTTAACCGTGAGCTGCCCCCGGCGTGCCGAGTAGTTGCTCAGCACGCGGAACTCCTCCGGCGTCAGGCCCGTCGCCCGGAGCGCCGCCGCACTCGGCTCGACCGCGTAGCTCGGCACGAACCGGCTGCGCCCGCGCGCCGCATAGTCGGCCACTTGCTCCGAGACGACCACCGTGCCGGCCGCCAAGTCGCCCAGCCGCTGGCACTTCTTCGTCATGAACATCACCAGCCCGCCGATCGGGCAGATCAGCAGTAACGGGAACCCGTCAGCGATGCGCAACAGGTTGCGGATCGCCACGTCGGCGAACCGGATCGGACGCCCGCCCTCCTTGACGACGCGGATCCGGCCTGCCCGCTTGCCCGGCGTCTGGCCGTTCCCCCAGTACTCGAACGCAACGAAGTAGCCCCAGGAGACCACGAACGCGGCGATGATGAAGAACGCCACGGCCCACAGGCCTGTGCCCTCGAACCCCACGGTCAGGCCGGCGATCGCGACCACCGCGACTATTGCCAAGAACAGCAAAGCCAGCAGGAGCACGTCGAGAAACCCCGCCAGAAACCGCGAGCCGATCCCCGCCAGCCGCTGCTCGAGCTCGACGTTCTCCGGCGTCTCTATCAGGTCGTAAACGTCCATCAGCCCAACCCTGAGGCACTCGCGCAAGTGTAGCTCGACGAAACCGGCCCGTCACCCGTTTTCCCAAAGCCTCGCCAGCGGAATGCCGCGTGTATGCCGGCTTCAATACTCGACACGACAAGGCCCAAAAAGGAGGTAGGTTACCGCCTATGGGGCGCCGCCCTGGGTTCCGAACCAACACAACATCACCCAATAGCCCCAAGGGCTTACATAGAGCACCTTCTTCAAGAAGGGCGTGAGTCCCGGCTCCTTGGGTCGCGCGTGCCCCGTCTCCGTGCAGGGCGTTTCAACGTCCTTCGCTCTTGGTAGGCCAGCCCTTCAGGGCTGGTTGCGTGTGCACCACCCCTCTCCTTGTAGGGCGTTTTAACGTCCTTACCATTCCTGGCTTAAGCCACCTGCTGGAAGCCCGTTGAAACGGGCTCCCGGGATGTATGCGATCTCGCCCTCGACCAGCCCTGAAGGACTGGCCTATGCAGGAACGGAACAAGCCCGTTGAAACGGGCTCGCCTGATATCGCCCTTGCGATCTCCACCCATTTTCTTGTTGACAGCCGGTATTACAAAGTATTATCAACCACCCGTACATCGACACCCGGACCGGACACCGCCCGACGATGAAAAAGCACAAGGATGAAGTCCTCACATTCAAGGCCGACGCCTCGCTCCTCGACGCCATGCGCGGCGTCCCGAACCGATCCGCGTTCATCCGCAACGCCATCCAGGCCGCCCTCGACAGCACCTGCCCCCTCTGCATGGGCACCGGCATCCTCACGCCGAACCAGAAAAAACACTGGGACTTGTTCGCCAAGGACCACAGCGTCGCCGAGTGCGACGACTGCAACGAGCTCATCCTCGTCTGCGGCAAGCAGCCGAAGCCGCGGCAGCCGACCACCAAGCCACACGCCAAGAGGCAAGGGTAGAGGCGATGGCCACGCTGACTGACCGTCTTTTTCAACCAAGCGCATCGCGGGCGCGATGTAGGGCGGGTCGCCCTAAGCTCACCTGCGGTGAGCCGCCCGCCGCAGCCGCGAAGCGGCGACACAAGAGCGTGCGAGACATATTCCAGACGGATCTTGCGCCCGCCGGAAGTGTTCCGGCCACGGAACAAGACGGCGGGCCCAGGGGGACCCGCCCTACATCGTCCACGCGCGGCTTCGGCGGGCGTCGCGCGTTCCCCGCGCGCGCGGCGACCCGCCCTACAACCACGCAATCACGCCCGAGGGGAGGCACGCGCTAAATGACCGTCCTCAAAGACCTTACGAAAGAACTCAAGCACCACGCCCCCTTCACGGCCACCGGCGCCGCGACCGGCATCATCCTCATGGTCGTCCTCGTTGTCAGCGGCGCCACCACAGCAATCTCCAGGGCCGGGTTCCACGTGTTCCATCCGCTCCACGTCGTCCTGAGCGCGCTGGTGACCACCGCCCTGTA
>CAZCQN010000099.1:0-11198 GCA_964500825.1 uncultured Verrucomicrobiota bacterium
CGGGGCCGATGCCGGGGATGAGGCCGGAGCTCAGGTAGCGCTCGATGCCCTGCGTGGTCGAGGGCATCAGCGGCTCGATGCGCTCGACGGCGAACTGGCGGCCGAAGCGGGGGTCGTCGACCCAGTCGCCGTGGCAGCGCAAGATCTCGCCCTCGGTGAGCGCGGCGAGGTTGCCGACGATGGTGACGGGGTCGCGCGCGCGTTGGATTTCGAGGCGGGCGACGGTGTAGCCGGTGTCCTCGTTGGTGAAGACGATGCGTTTGACGGTGCCCTCGATTGACTTCGGCTCGCCCATGCGGCCTTTGTATCAGGTGTTCCACGTGAAAACAAGGCGAAAATGACCCTACTCCACCCTCTGCGGGCTCTGCGCCTCTGCGAGACACATTCCTATTCTCTCGCAGAGGCGCAGAGCCCGCAGAGACGAAAGACGCGAGAGTATTCCTGGGCCTGACGGCCCAGGCAGACGAATCGTGGGTGCATTGCGGTTGGCGGGCGTGGCGCAGCCATGTAGCATGGCACCGAAACACCAGGTCAACCGGTCGTGCAGGACGACATGTCCGTGAAACCGTTTCAGCTTCTGATCAAGCCGGCGTCGGCGGACTGCAATGCGCGGTGCGCGTACTGCTTCTATCTGCGCGTGGGCAAGGAGATGTACGCCGAGCGGCGGCACCGTATGGCGGACGAGGTGCTCGAGCGGGTGGTGTCGTCGTATCTAGGGCTGCGGCTGCCGGTGTCGGTGTTCTCGTGGCAGGGGGGCGAGCCGACGCTGATGGGTTTGCCGTTTTTCGAGCGGGTGGTCGAGCTTCAGAAGAAGCACGGCAAAGGTGGGCAGCAGGTCGGGAACGCGCTCCAGACGAACGGCTTCCTTATTGATGCCGACTGGGCGCGTTTTTTGGGCAAGTACAAGTTCGTCGTCGGCCTGAGCCTCGACGGGCCGCGCGAGGTGCACGAGCGGTACCGCGGGCGCAGTTTCCATAGGGTGATGCGAACGGGCCGCCTGCTGCGCGAGCACGACGCGGCGCCCAGCGTCTTGTGCTGCCTGACGGACGCGAATGTCGGGATGGGCGCGGCGCTGTACCGGTGGTTTGTCGAGCAGGGATTCGATGCGCTCCAGTTCATTCCCGTCGTCGAGACGGACCCGTCGACGGGTTGTTTGAGGGACTTCTCGGTCACGGGCGAGCAGTACGGGCGTTTCTTGTGCGATGTGTTTGACGAGTGGATCAAGGACGATGTCGGGCGCGTGACGGTGCGGATTTTCGAGGCGATGCTGAGCCGCGCGGCCGGCGAGCCGCTGCCGTACTGCCCGTTCGGCGAGCGGTGCGATTCGTATCTCGTCGTGGAGCATAACGGTGACGTGTATCCGTGCGACTTCTTCGTCCGGCCGGAGCTGAAGCTGGGGAACGTGATGGACGGGGAGTTTCCCGGCTTCTTCGAGGTTCCGGAAGCAAAGGCATTCGCCGCGTCGAAAGACCCAGATGACGACGAGTGCGCCTCGTGCGAGTTCCTCACGCTGTGCCACGGCGGGTGTCAGAAGGACCGGCTCGACGGCAAGCGCACGTCGCTGTGCGCCGGCTACCGGATGTTCTTCGAGCACACGCGCGGTGTGTTCGCGGAGTTGGCGGCGAGGCTGGAATCGACCACCGATCTGCGCAGATAGGCACGGATTCGCTGCGGCACAGAGCTGCGCTGAGTCAGTGTGTATCTGCAAGAATCGGTGGCCGTCCTGCTATCCGAAGTACTTGCCGATGATGGGGCGGAGTTTGTCGAGGGTTTCTTGGGGGACCTTGGTGCGGTCGGTGATGATGGCGGTGGCGAGGGCGGTGGCGCAGAGGGGGTCGGGCTCGCGCGGGATGCGCTTGACGGCTTCGTGGATGATGGCTTTGGCGGTGTCGGCGTTGGCCTGGAGGGTGGCGATGAGCATCTCGACGTTGACGTGCTCTTCGTCCTCGTGCCAGCAGTCGTAGTCGGTGACCATCGCCATGGTGGCGTAGGCGATCTCGGCTTCGCGCGCGAGCTTGGCCTCGGTCAGGTTGGTCATGCCGATCACGTCGAAGCCGCACGCGCGGTGCCAGTTCGACTCGGCCTTGGTTGAGAAGGCGGGGCCTTCCATGTTGACGTAGGTGCCGCCCTTGTGGACGGTGGCGCCGGCGGCCCTGGCGCAGTCGCACAAGACGGCCGACAGGACGGGGCTGACGGGCTCGGCGAACGAGACGTGGGCGGCGAGGCCGTCGCCGAAGAAGGTGTCCCTGCGGAACTTGGTGCGGTCGAAGAACTGGTCGGGCACGACGATGTGGCGCGGGGCGTACTCCTGCTTGAGGCTGCCGACGGCGCTGACGCTGATGAGCCACTCGACGCCGAGCAGTTTGAAGCCGAATACGTTGGCGCGGAAGGGGACTTCGGTCGGCGTGAAGCGGTGGCCGCGGCCGTGGCGCGGTAGGAATGCGACGCGGCGGCCCTCGAGCGTGCCGACGGCGTATTCGTCGGACGGTGCGCCGAACGGGGTGTCGAGTGTGACGCGCTCGACGTTGGTGAGGCCGTCCATGTCGTAGAGTCCGCTGCCGCCCAGGACGCCGATCTCAGCCTTCGCCATTGTGTGTCTCCGTGGTTTGTTCCGTCGCCCCTCCGGGGCTCGGGTTCTGTTTGTCGTCGTGAACCTGGGGCTCTCGCCCCAGGCTAGGTTCTGTCGCGCCTTCGGCGCTGCGCCCGCCTGCTCAGCCGGCGCGCTGGCGCAAGCATTGTAGGGCGGGTCGCCCCCGGCCCGCCGTGCGCCGAAGGCGCGGCACGGTCCGGGGTGAGCTGCCTCTGTCGCCGCTTCGCGGCTGCGGCGGGCCGGGGGCGAGCCGCCCTACAACCTGCCGGCGAGCGTGTTTTGTCCCTCGTGTGCTGCGCGATTCCTCGGCACTTCGCCGGTAGCCGATTTCCGCGTCGATGCGGCGGCGATGGCCGCGCCCATGAGCAAGTATAGCATCAGGGTGACGTCGGAGTCGCCGAGGTTGTACTCGAACAGGCCGTTGACGAAGAAGGCGACGGCGGCGACGAGACCGCCGAGGACGAGGGTCCGAGTCGCGGCGTCGGGCGACATGCGGCGGAGGCGCTTGAGCGCCCACACGCCGAAGGCACCGAACCACCAGAGGAACGCCACGACGGCGAACGGCCCGGCGACGACGGCGAGCTCGGCCATCGTGCTGTGGAAGTGCACGCGGTCGGGCATCTGGAGGTAGACGTCGCGCGGGACGAGCTCCTTGGTTTGGATGACGTGGTACGAGCAGCCGGGGCCGACGCCGAGCGGGTAGCGGCGCACGATCTTGGGGACGGTACGCCAGAGCTCGAGCCGCTGGCCGACGTCGCCGGCGAAGGCCTGGACAACGCGGTTGCGGGCGGACGGCACGGCGGCGCCGACGGCGATCAGCACCAGGAGTACGACGAGGACGAGGCGCCGTTTCTCGACGAGGGCGAGGACGACGAGTGCGGCGAAGCAGGCGACCCACGCGCCGCGCTTCATGTTCAGGATGAGGTTGGCGGCGAGGAGGACGGCGGCGACGATGAGGGCGGCGCGGAGCCGCCTTCGCCGCGCGGCGAGCACCAGAACGAGTGCGATCGGGAAACCGATGGCGAGCTGGCCGGCCTCGCTCATCGAGCCGAGGTCGGGGAGCCAGAAGCCGGTGCTCGTGGCGCCGATCGGTTCGCGGTCGTTGCTCTGCTCGTGCTTGGGCGCTTCGATGCGCTCTCGTTGGTAGCGTTTGATCTCGTTGGCCCGCGCCTTCGAGACGACGAGCGGGGCGTAGAACGCCTCGTGGCGGGCGACCATGGCGAGCCGGGCGCTGACGGCGTAGAGCGAGAAGAGGGCGAGGCTGCCGACGAGCACGAGGGTGACGCGGCGCAGGCCTTCTTCGCTTCGGAGCGTCGAGGCGACGAGGAAGATGGCGAGCAGGTGGCGGAGCGAGGCGAACTCGCGCAGGGTCTCGCTGCGGACCCAGCCGCACAGCGACGCGGCGAGCATGACGAGGATGAACACGAGCACGGGCCAGCCGACGGGCTTGCCGAGCCAGATGACGCGGCGCTCGGCGACCGAGTGCGCGATCCACGCGAGCACGCCGATGCCGAGGGCGATCTGGGCACCCGAGACTCCCCACGGCAGAAAGAAGGCGTAGAGGCCGACGGCGACCCAGATGGTTGTTCGGCAGATGTCGGCGATGCGAGCCACGCTGCGTTCCACACCTCGTCGTGATTGCGGCATTGGACCGCGCGATTATACAGGCCCGTGAAAAATGGGGACAGGTACTATTCTCTGCAAGCCCCGTCAGGGGCGATTGAACCCGGCAGCTCAATCGCCCCTGACGGGGCTCTATGCTCGTCGGGCGCCAACTCCCACGGGCTTGCCCTCCTTCGCCAAGGCTTCGGAGGGTCTGCGCCCGAGGCTACTGCCAAT
Organism: uncultured Verrucomicrobiota bacterium; assembly: GCA_964500825.1. Lineage (GTDB taxonomy): Bacteria > Auribacterota > JABMQX01 > JAFGEW01 > JAFGEW01 > CAYUZG01. The sequence continues at coordinate 4,430 of CAZCQN010000099.1, forward strand.
CGCCGCTACGCGGCTCACATGGGACGAGCCCACGGCGAAAAACGGGGACAGGCACTATTTCCCCAATGCGTGCCGCGGCTACAGAAGAATAAACACGTGCCTGTCCCTATTTTCCCGCGCGGCGACGGGGCGGGTGGACGATCTCGTGGATGCGCGTGAGCTTCTTCATGAGCTCGGGCAGGTCGTCGAGGAACAGCATGCATGGGCCGTCGCTGAGCGCGCGGACGGGGTTGGGATGCACCTCGAGGTAGACGGCGTTGGCGCCGGCGGCGACGCCGGCCCTGGCCAGCACGGGGACGAACTCGCGCCGCCCGCCGCTTGCGCTGCCTTCGGCGCCGGGCTGCTGGACGCTATGGGTGGCGTCGTACACGACCGGATAGCGGAAGTTCTGCATGACGGGGATCGAGCACATGTCGTTGACGAGGCCGCCGTAGCCGAAGAACGTGCCGCGCTCGGTCAGCGTGATCTGCGTGTTGCCGCATGCCTCGATCTTGGCGATGATGTTCGGGATCTCGTACGGCGACAGGAACTGGCCCTTCTTGACGTTGACGGGTTTGCCCGTGCGCGCGGCCGCCTGCACGAGGTCGGTCTGCCGGCACAGCAAGGCCGGCACCTGGACCATGTCGACGACCTCGCCGGCCACCTCGGCTTGCTCGGCGGTGTGCACGTCGGTCAGGACCGGCACGACCAGGTCGCGCTTGATGCGCTTGAGCACTTCGAGGCCGCGCTCGATGCCGGGGCCGCGGTACGAGTCGATCGACGAGCGGTTGGCTTTGTCGTACGAGGTCTTGAAAACGAACGGGAAGTGGCCTTCCTCGGCGATGTCGCGCAAGGCCATGGCGATGTCGAAGCACGCTTCCTCGGTTTCGATCACGCACGGCCCGGCGATCAGCACCAGAGGATTGAGCCCGCCGATGTGAACGTTGCCGACGACGACCTCTTTCATCGCGCACTCCTGGCCGGAACAGAGCCAATCACCCATTCGTCAGAACGTAGCCTGGGGCGATGATGGCACGCGGGCGACGGGGTGGCAACACAATGTTCCAGGGCCCGGCTGCGGGCGGCGTCAACGGGCGGGTCGGTCGGGCCAGGGGACAGACGAGCGTTCAGGACTCACCGACGGCCTCTCGCGCCTCGAGCGCGGCCGATACGAAGTCGCGGAACAGCGGGTGCGCCTTGGTCGGCTTGGAGCGGAACTCGGGGTGGAACTGGCAGGCGATGAACCAGGGGTGCTCAGCGAGCTCGATGATCTCGGTCAGCGCGCCGTCGGGCGAGCGGCCGCTGATGATCATGCCGGCCTGCTCGAATTGAGGGCGATAGGCCGGGTTCATCTCGAAACGATGCCGGTGGCGCTCGTGGATCTCGGTGGCCCGGTACGCCTTGTGTGTCTTGGTGCCCTTCGTGACGTGGCACGGATAGGCGCCAAGACGCATCGTGCCGCCCATGTTGACGACCTTGCGCTGCTCGTCGAGGAGGCTGATCACGGGGTGCGGGGTGTCGGGCTGGAACTCGGTGCTGTTGGCATCTTTGAGCTTCATGACGTTGCGGGCGAACTCGATCGTGGCACACTGCATCCCGAGGCAGAGGCCGAGGTACGGGATGCCGCGTTCGCGCGCGTACCGGGCGGCGGCGATCTTGCCCTCGATGCCGCGCGTGCCGAACCCGCCGGGCACGAGCACGCCGGCGATCCCCTTGAGCTGGGCGGCGGCGCCGGTTTTCTCGATCTTCTCTGGATCGACCTTCTTGACCTCGACGTTCGCCCTGTTGTGGATGCCCGCGTGCGCGACCGATTCGTACACGCTCTTGTAGGCGTCCTGGCGGTCGATGTACTTGCCCACGACGGCGATGCGCACGGTGCGCTCGGGGTTCTTGACGATCTCGACGATCTGGCGCCACTTGCGCAGGTCGCCGCCGTCGGCTTTCAGCCGGAGGAGGTCCATGATGCGCTGGTCGACCTTCTCGCGCCGCAGCATGAGCGGCAGCTCGTAGATGGTCGTCTCGACGTCCATCTCCTCGATGACGGCCTCGGGCGAGACGTTGCAGAAGAGCGCGATCTTCGAGCGAACCTCCTCGTTGAGGTGCCGCTCGCTTCGGCAGATGAGGATGTCGGGCTGGACGCCGATCTCGCGCAGCTTGTTGACGCTGTGCTGCGTCGGCTTCGTCTTGATCTCGTCGGCGGCCCGGATATACGGCACGTAGGTCAGGTGGATGTTGATCGCGTTGCCGGGCCCGACGTCGAGCCGGAACTGGCGTATCGCTTCGAGGAACGGCAACCCCTCGATGTCGCCGACGGTGCCGCCGATCTCGGTGATCACCACGTCGACGCCCTCGCCGGCCGCCTGGATGCGGCGCTTGATCTCGTCGGTGATGTGGGGGATGACCTGGACGGTCTTGCCGAGCCACTTGCCCCGGCGTTCGAGCTCGATGACGCGCTCGTAGACCTGGCCCGAGGTGCAGTTGTTGAGCTGCGTCAGCTCGGCCGTCGTGAAGCGCTCGTAGTGGCCGAGGTCGAGGTCGGTCTCGGCGCCGTCGTCGAGGACGTAGACCTCGCCGTGCTCGTACGGGTTCATCGTGCCGGGATCGACGTTGATGTAGGGGTCGAACTTCTGCAGCGTCACGCGCAGGCCGCGATTCTCGAGCAGCGTGCCGATTGTCGCGGCCGTCAACCCCTTGCCTAGCGACGAGACGACGCCGCCGGTTACGAAGATGTACTTCGGCATAGAAGCGCCCGTGCCCTTTCCAGGTCGTCCTCGGTGTCTATCTTGAGCCGCGAGTGCGCGTCGGTGATGCCCACGACGATGCGCGCGCCGTGCTCGAGCGCGCGGAGCTGTTCCAGGTCCTCGGCGAGCTCGAGCGGCGACGGCGGCAGCGCGGCGTACTGGAGCAGGTAGTTGCGCCGGAAGCTGTAGATGCCGATGTGGCGATGGACGGGAAGCCTCGACGAGAACTCGCCCGTCTTCGAGTGCGGGATCGGCGCGCGGGAGAAATAGAGCGCCTCGCCGCCCGCCGTGAACACGACCTTGACGACGCTGCGATTCTCGTATTGCTCTTTGGTCGAGATCGGGCACGCCATGGTGGCCATGTCGGCTTCCGGGTCGTCGAGAAGAATCCGGACCGCCTCGTCGATCACGGCCGGTTCGATCATGACCTCGTCGCCCTGCACGTTGACGACGAGGTCGCAGTCGAGGCTGGCGGCGACCTCGGCCGCGCGGTCCGAACCGCAGCGATGCTCGCCGGTGGTGACGACTGCTTCGCCGCCGGCGGCGGTTACGGCGTCGGCGATCCGCGCGTCGTCGGTGGCGACGATGACGCGGTCCAGCAGCGTCGCCGCACGCGCGCGGTCGACCGTGTGCATCACGAGCGGCTTGCCGGCCAGATCGAGCAGCATCTTGCCGGGGAGCCGCTTCGACGCGTACCGGGCCGGGATAATGCCGACGACGCGCCCCATCAGCCCACCTCCAGCGCGCGCAGCAGCTCGGCGCGCGTGACCGTGCCGGTGCCGACCTTGCCGACGACGATGCCGGCGGCGACATTGGCGATGGCGGCCGCCTGGTCGAGCGGGACGTTGTTCGCCACGCCGAGGGCCATGACGGCGCAGACGGTGTCGCCGGCGCCGGCCACGTCGTAGACCTCGAGCGTTTTTGTGGCGATGCGGCGGGCGCGGCGGCCTTTCTCGACGAGGCACATGCCCTCGGCGCCGAGCGTCATCAGCACGGCGGCGCCGTGCCACTTGCGCGACAGCGCCCGCCCGATCTTCTCGGGCGGCACGTCGCCGCGCGCGGGGACGCCCGCGAGGTCGGCGCGCACGGGCACGCCGGCCAGCGTGCAGGCCTCCTCGCGGTTGGGCGTGACGAGCGCCGCGCCATCGAGCTTCAAGGGGTGCTCTTTCTTAGGATCGACGACGACGGGCACGCCCTTGGCCCCCGCGAGAGCGAGAACCTCGTCGACGAACGGCTGCGAAAGCACGCCCTTGCCGTAATCCTCGAGCACGATCGCGCCAAACGCGCGCCGGCTCGACCGCAGCTTCGCCAGCAATCGGTTGCGCAGCCGGGCGCCGTCGACGAGGGCACGCTCGTCGTCGACGCGGACGACGTGCTGCTTGTGGGCGATGACGCGGGTCTTGACGCTCGTCTTGACGGTGCTGCTGGCCACGACGAGCGAGGTGTCGGCGCCCTCTTTGTCGAGCAGCGCGCGCAGGTGCCGGCCGGGGGAGTCTGTGCCGATGAACCCGGCAACCGACGCGCGTGCGCCGAGCGCGCACAGGTTGTTGACCACGTTGGCGGCGCCGCCGGGCATCGTGGAGCGGGCGGTGACCTCGACGACGGGGATCGGCGCCTCGGGCGAGATGCGGGAGACCTCGCCCCAGACGAACTCGTCGAGCATGAGGTCGCCGATAACGAGGACACGAGTGCGGGAAAACGCAGAAAGAATCCGTTGTGCGCGTGAACGAGGAACGTGCATCCGGGTTCCCGATGCTCGCGGCCAGCCCCACAACCGCAGTATCGCCCGACGACCCACCGTTTCTCGTCGAGCTTCTCTGGGCTACCGTAGGGTACGCCGTGCGCGCCCGGTCTGTCAAGCACAATCGCGGCCGGCCGAGTTCGAAGGGGCTATTCGCGTATCTCACACGTCGAGCGCGCAGGGGCGCTCGATGCGATCGAAGCGCCGCTGCAACAAGCCGTTGTTTCGTCGACCGCCAGCGACCCCAATCCGGAGGTGCTGCCCCATGAAGCCATTGGGATTCTCATCCTGCGACAAGCAGCCCGATCGGCTTCAGTCCAGGCCGGTGCATGAACCGAAGCCCCGTCAGGGGCGTCTGGGAGTAGCCTCGGGCGTAGGGTCCTGCGGAGCAGGACACGCCCGCCGCAGGCGGTCAAGCCCGTGGGAGGCGGGATCGACAAACACCCCGAGCCCCGTCAGGGGCGATTGAGAACGCATGCGGTCCGAGCTGAATCGCCCCTGAAGGGGCTCCGGGGTATTGCATCGCATCCTGTTCCACGGGCTGGTGCCTGTCCGACGCGAAGCGTCGGCGGCTACTGCCAATCGCCGCGACGCGGCTCGTCGAGCAAGACCACGTGTGCACTGGCTGTGACGCGGGGTATGTCTTGACAAGCCGACTCAGCAGGTCAATGATCGCGGCGGATGGGGGGGCGTTTGTGATGACACTCGGGATCCCAGGACACAACCGATGACCGACGAGGCACCTCAGGAAGACGTCACCGACATCATCGAGCCCGAGGAAAGGCTGCCGGATTTCGGGTTCGACCAGCTCCCGGAGCCGTTCCGGAGCACGGTCGCCCGGAGCGGCTGGTCGCGCCCGCTGCTCGTGCAGGTCAAGGCGATCCCTTACCTGAAAGCTGGGCGCGACCTGATCGTGCAATCGCGCACCGGCAGCGGCAAGACGGGCGCCTTCCTGTTGCCGGGCTTGATGCACATCGACGCCGGCGCGCCGCACTGCCAGATGCTCGTGCTCGCGCCGACGCGCGAGCTGGCGCTCCAGGTCTACGGCGAGGTGCAGCGGCTGGCTGAAGGGACCGCGGTCAGATCGGTCGCCGTCTACGGCGGGGTGGGCTACGGGCCCCAGATCGAGGCGTTCGATAAGGGCGCGCACGTCGTGGTCGGCACGCCGGGCCGGATCCTCGACCACCTGTCGCGGCGCAAGCTGTCGCTCGACCGCGTCCGGTTCCTCGTGCTCGACGAGGCCGACGAGATGCTCTCGATGGGGTTCTACCCCGACATGCGGCGCATCCTGCGCTTCCTGCCCGCGAAGCGCCAGAGCGGGATGTTCTCGGCGACGATCCCGCCCAAGGTCCGCACGCTCGCCAACGAGTTCCTGCACAAGCCCGAGCTGCTCAGCCTGAGCCACGGGCGCGTGCACGTCGAGCAGACCGACCACATCTACTACGCGGTTCCCTCGATGGGCAAGGAGCGGTCGCTGGTGCGCATCCTCGAGGTGGAGAACCCCCAAAGCGCCATCATCTTCTGCAACACCAAGGACAAGGTGCGCTTCCTGGCCGAGGTGCTGGCGCGGTTCGGGTTCGACTCCGACCAGATCACGGCCGACCTGACGCAGGCGCAGCGCGAGCAGGTCATGAACCGCGTGCGCCAGAGGCAGCTCCGGTTCCTCGTCGCCACGGACGTGGCCGCGCGCGGCATCGACATCACGCACCTGTCGCACGTGATCCTGTTCGACCTGCCGCAGGACCTGGAGAGCTACATCCATCGCTCGGGCCGGACGGGGCGTGCGGGCGCCGGCGGGATCGCGATCTCGCTCGTGACCGTCGCGCAGGAGGCCGAGCTGAAACGGATCGCCCACCACTACAAGATCGATATGGAGGTCCGCCAGCTTCCCAACGAGGAGGCCGTGCAGCGGCTCCTGGGCGAACGGCTGACCGCTCTGCTCGAGGACCGGCGGCGCGACCTGGGCGGCGTCGAGCGCGAACGGATCGAGCGCTTCATGCCGCTGGCGCGGTCGCTGGCCGAGGACGAGGACGAGCTCGACCTGATCGCCATGCTGCTCGAGGAGACGTACCGCGCCAGCATGCACGCCCCGCCCGAACAACCCGACGAGAAACACACACCGCGCTCCGAAGAGCCAAGGCCTACAAGGCCCCGCCGCGGCGGCCGCAGCCGCAGCCCACGAGGCAGGAGACGCAGCTAGCGCACCAGATCGCAAGTCGAGAGGCGTACTCACCAAGGGACCTGAGCCGCTAACCCGCATTTCTCACAGGTGGAGCGCGCCAGGCTGCTCGCTGCAACGGAGCCGCCT
>CAZCQN010000100.1:0-11193 GCA_964500825.1 uncultured Verrucomicrobiota bacterium
GTGTCCGACTTGACCGTGACTTCGACGGCCGCGGCGCTCGCGGCGAGCACGGCGGCGGCGACGGAGATCAGGACAAAGAGAAGGAAGAAACGCTTCACGTGGAATGCCCCTCCGCACCAGGTGATCGTTACTGCAAGGATATCACAGGAGTGCGCGTTCGGCAAGCAGGGCTTCGTGTCCCGAATCGGCAGACAAGGAGTCTTACCTGTCGAGACGGCGTTCACCCACGAGGTGATGCAGGCAGGCGTGTGCAGTGAACAAGCTAACCAGCGCGAGCGCCTCCGAGTTCCTGGGCCTCACGGCCCAGGCTACCCCCTGCCGCCGCTCCGCGGCTGGGGCGAACACAGCTATCCATTATCCGCCGATGCGGGTCGTTTCAGATCGGGGAGGGTGTGCAGCTTGGGCTGCCCGAGTGGGTCCCGCAACAGGGTAGGGCCAGCCTGGGCAAAGCGCTTGGCGCGTCTGTGGGGGGTGTGCCATACTGGCCCGGAGTTTCTTTAGCTCGCCGTTCCTAACAACAAGAGCCGGAGCGACCTGGCGCCATGAGAACGCCGAACGACAGCCTGCCCGAGTTGCGGGCGAACGCGGAGCGGATCGTCCGCATGCTGCGCGACGCCGGGCACAAGGCGTACTTCGCCGGCGGGTGCGTGCGCGACCTCGTGATGGGCGTTCCCCCGCACGACTACGACGTGACGACCTCGGCCCGGCCCGAGGAGGTCATGATGCTTTTCCGCAAGACCGTGCCGGTCGGCGCCGCGTTCGGCGTGGTGCTCGTGATCCTGGGCGGGCGCGAGTACGAGGTGGCCACGTTCCGCACCGAGGGCGCGTATTCCGACGGGCGACACCCGGACGCGGTCGCGTACGCGACGGCCGAAGAGGACGTGACGCGGCGCGACTTCACGATCAACGGTCTTTTGTACGATCCCGTCGCCGGCAAGGTCATCGACCACGTCGGCGGGCGACGCGACATCGAGCGCGGCATCGTGCGCACGATCGGTGACGCCGACGAGCGGTTCGCGGAGGACCAGCTGCGCCTGATCCGGGCCGTGCGGTTTGCGGCGCGGCTGGACTTCGCCATCGAGCCCGCGACGCTCGAGGCGCTCACGCGGCTCGCGCCGACGGTGACGACGGTGAGCTGGGAGCGGATTCGCGACGAGCTGGTGAAGATGCTCGTCGGGCCGAATCGCGGCCGGGCGCTGCGGCTGCTGCACGAGACCGGCCTGCTCGCCGCCGTGGTGCCGGAGGTCGAGGCGATGGCCGGCGTCGAGCAGCCGACGCAGTTTCATCCCGAGGGCGACGTGTTCGAGCACACGGCCCTCGTGCTCGACGCGCTCGAGGCGCCGAACCCGGTGCGCGCGCTCGGAGCGCTCCTGCACGACGTGGGCAAGCCGCCGACCTACACCGAGGCCGACCGCATCCGGTTCAACAACCACGACGTGGTGGGCGCCGAGCTCGCCGACGCGATCTGCAAGCGGCTGAAGTTTTCTGGCGAGATGCGGCAGCAGGTCGTCGACATCGTGCGCAACCACATGCGATTCATGCACGCGCCCAAGATGCGCGAGGCGAAGCTCAAGCGGCTGCTCCGGCGCGAGACGTTCGACGATGAGCTCGCCGTGCACAGGGCCGACTGCGTCGCGAGCCACGGCGACATGACCGTCTACGACTTCCTCGTCATGAAGCAGGCCGAGCTGCCGCCCGAGCAGATCAGGCCGACGCCGCTCATCACGGGCCACGACCTGATCGCCGCCGGTTACGAGCCGGGGCCGCTGTTCGGCGAAATCCTCGACGCGGTCGAGGACCTCCAGCTCGAAGGCACGCTCGCCACACGCGACGACGCCCTTGCCTGGGTCCGCGAGCACTACGCACCACCGAAGTGACGCCTATCCCGAGGCCATCTCTGTTTCGTTGCAGCGCCGTCGCGTGTTGCAGGCTTCTCGGCGTGTCCAAGCAGGAGTAGGTGCTGCCACCGGCTTCAGCCGGTGGTCTCAGGTTGCCGGGCTTCCTTCCCGAAGCCGCCTTTAGGCGGCTTCTCGACAAGGGCGTTCACGCGTGCAGGGCTCGGTGGCTGAAGCCTTCTGTCGAGAAGGCGCGCCACAGGCGCGATCGCTGAAGCGTGCTGGGGTCATGCTCTTGCCTGAGCGGACCACCGGCTGAAGCCGGTGGCAATACCCATTCGGAGCCGTTTCTGCGGACCGGCGACAGAGGACCTGGCCACGTCAGTTTCTGCCACCGTCGGGGTTGCTCGATGAAACACGCCGGCGCGAAGGCGTCACCCCTAATCCGCATTTCTCACGAGGGGCGGGCGCACACGGGTTCCTATAGACACGCTGTCGTCGAGGGAAAATGGGGACAGGCACCTGTTCTGAGCGGCCGGTCTCTCTGAAAAACGCCTGCAGCCAGTTGCCTGTCCCCATTTTCCCGGCGCGCGGCGTGAGAAATGCGGGTTAAGGAGGCAGTAGAACCTGGAAGGATGCGTCCGGGTCCCATAAGAGGAGGTTCTACGGCACTTGTGCAGTGCGTGATGAGGCTGCCGGGCAGGTAGTCAGGACGGGGCGGCGTGCGGCTCATCTCGTGGTCCCAAGCCCCGTACCCGCCTGTCCAATTCCCAGAGCGCGAGCTTACTGCCTTCATACTGAACTCGAGCGACCGCTTCCTCGTACGGGAGCCACCTGTATTCGGTGTGCTCGGGCGAGATCACGAGTCGCTCGTCCCTCACCAAGACGCCGAAGCAATACTGAGGGATCGCGTACGTATCGTCGCCCCAGAGATGACTATCGGCGTACGCGGTGACAGGCACAGGCATGACCGTGTCGAGCTGGAGGAACGGAGAGTCTGCGGGGATGCCTGTCTCTTCGTGCGTTTCCCTCTTGGCTGCCTCGAGGGGCGTCTCGTCGTTTTCCCCGCCGCCGGCTACGGCGTGCCAGTATCCGGCATCGGCTCTTCTGAGCAGGGCGTATTCGAACAGTCCGTCGCCGACTTCGCGATAGGGGAACACGAGCACATTGAACGGAGCCCTCATCGTCTCTCCCTTCGTTGACGCGCCCGATGGTGACTGGGGCGTTCTGGAAAAGAGCGCGCTACATGGAGAACTGCTCGCCGAGGTAGATCTTGCGGGCGGTCGGGTCGCTGATCAGGTAGTCCGAGGGGCCGCTGACCTCGACGACGCCCTCGTTGATGATGTAGGCGCGGTCGACGATCGAGAGCGTCTCGCGCACGTTGTGGTCGGTCAGCAGCACGCCGATGCCGCGCTCGCTCAGTTGGCCGATGATGCGCTGCACGTCGAAGACGGCGATCGGGTCGACGCCGCTGAACGGCTCGTCGAGCATGATGAAGCTCGGCGAGGTCACGAGCGCGCGGCAGATCTCGAGCCGGCGCCGCTCGCCGCCCGAGAGTGTGTAGGCCTTCTGCCTGGCGAGGTGGGCGATGTCGAGCTCCTCGAGCAGGCGTCGAGCGCGGCGGCGGCGGACGTGGTCCGACAGCGGCAGCGTCTCGAGGATGGCCATGATATTCTGCTCGACCGTCATCGTGCGGAAGGTCGACGGCTCCTGCGACAGGTAGCCCATGCCGAGCCGGGCGCGCTTGTGCATGGGCATGTGGGTGACGTCGGAGCCGGCGAACCGCACCGTGCCGGCCTCGGGCCGGATGAGGCCGACGATCATGTAGAAGGTCGTGGTCTTGCCGGCGCCGTTCTTGCCGAGCAGGCCGACGATCTGGCCTTTGTCGACGACGATCTCGATGTCGTTGACGACGCGCCGGCCGCCGTACGACTTGACCAGCCCCTCGGTATGCAGCAGGTGGGCGTCGGTGGCCTCGCTCGCCTTATCAGGAGACGGCGCGGCCGCCGGCTGCTCGGCGTTCGCGAGTTCGGGCTCGCTAGTCGTCTGTGGTTCCGGCGCCGCCATCGTCGGTCGGCTCCTCGTCTTTCGGTTCCAGGCCGAAGAAGCTCTGGGCGGTTTCGCTGAACTGGACCATTTCCGTCTTGCCCGAGAAGAGCGCCTTGCCGCCGGGGTTGCGGTCGATGACAACCTTGTCGGCGCGGATTTGGGTTTGCTGTTCTCCGTCGTCCCTGCGGTAGAGCACCTGGGCCGTTTCGGACTTCTCCATGGTGATGATGTTGTTCGCCACGTCGAAGACGGCCTTGTCGCACATCGCCTGCTCGGTCTTCTGGTCGATGCGGACGTTGCCGGTGCAGGTGATTCGCTTCGCGCCGGTGAGGGTGGGGTCGGCCTCCTTCTCCTCGTCGGTGTAGTACTCGACGATCATCTGGTCGGCCCAGATCGTGCCGTTGCTGTCGCGGGCGACGACGTTGCCCGTGAAGATGCCCTTGTCCTCGTCGCTGTAGATCTCGAAGTGGTCGGCCGTGATGCGGAGCGATTCCACCTCTTTCTCTTCGGCCTCGGTCTCGTCGTCGCCTTGCTTGTTGCCTGGTTCTTCTTCTTCGCCGTTCCCAATGGCTCGGCTTCGCTCGACGCTCACGGCGACGTTCTGGTCGAAGCTGGCGTTCGAGGTGTCGAGCTCGAGGCGCATCCGTTCCGATCGCACGGTGCCCCACGGGAAGGTGATGCGCGTGTCGGTCTCGGACTCGAGCGTTCGGCACTTCCTGTCGAACACCGCGAGCGGCGTGGTGAGCCTGATCGGCTCATCGGCGTTCGGCGTGTCGAGCTGGAAGTTGACCATTCGCTCGCGGTCGCTGTCGAGGCTGCAGGCGAACTCGCCCTGGGCGCGCCAGTGGTACCGGTTCACCTTGCCCGGCACGGGCAGAAGGGTGGTGAAGTCCCAGCGCGTGATCTCGGGCCATGCGTAGTTCGGGTCGCGCTGCTGTGGTGGGCGGCGTTCCTGGTCGAGGGCGCGCTTGGCGCGCTCGATGTTGGCCTCGGACGGGTGGATCACGGCGTAGAGGAACACGAGGGCTGCGGCGATCGCCATGACGAGCCCGATCCCCCCGAGCATGCGCACCGTTGTCCGGTCGAGCGTGATCACGTTGTCGCCTCTCGCGCCGCCATGAGCCGGGCGATCGCGTCGTCCCAGAGCCCTTCGGTCTTCAGGATATGCTCGATCGCTTCACGCACCGCGCCGTGCCCGCCCGGATGCGTTGTGACGAAGGTGGCGGCGGCCGTGACCTCCTCGACCGCGTTCGCCACGGCGACGGGGAGGCCGGCGCGCTGCATGGGCGGCAGGTCGATCAGGTCGTCGCCGATGTAGCAGATCTCGTCGTCGCGCAGGCCGAGCTCGTCGCGCAGCTCGTCGTAGGCGCTCCCCTTGTCGGGCACATACTGGTAGACGCGCTCGATGCCGAGTTGTTCCGCCCGGCGCGCGAGCCCCTCGGAGCCGGCCGAGGTCATGAGCGCCACGGTTTTCCCGACGAGCATGGCGAGCTTGAGGCCGAGGCCGTCGTGGACGTGGAAGCGCTTGGCGCTCTCGCCCACGTTGTCGACCCAGAGCGTGCCGTCGGTGAGCACGCCGTCGACGTCCACAATGATGAGCTTGATCACGGCTGCGTCTCCCGGTGGCGCCGGTGTCAGGCGAGTCCGAGCAGATCGCGCTCGTCGACGATGCCGATCGGCCGGTGGTCGGGATCGACGACGATCAGGGCGCCGATGTCGCGGTCCTTGACGGTGCGGAGCGCCTCGGCCACGAGCACCTCGGGTGTGACCGTCGTCGGGTCGCGGGTCATGAATTGCCCGATCGGTTTGCGCGGCGCGCCCTCATCCTTCTCGATCGAGCGCCGGAGGTCGCCATCGGAGAAGACGCCGATGAGTCGGCCCTCATCATTGACGATGGAGACGGTGCCGGCGTGCGCGCGCGAGACTTCGTGGAGCGCGTCGATGATGAGCGCGCCCTCGTGGGCAACGGGCGTCACGTTCTGCTGCCGCATGACGTGCTTGATCTTGAGCAGCTTGCGGCCGATGCTGCCGCCGGGGTGGTAAAAGGTATAATCCTCGGGGCTGAACCCCTTGCGGCACAGCAGCGCCACGGCGAGCGCGTCGCCCATCGCGAGCGCGGCCGTCGTGCTCGCCGTCGGCACCAGGTTCATCGGGCCGGCCTCGCGCTCGACGGCCACGTTGATCACGACGTCGGCGTAGCTGGCGAGCGTCGAGTTGGAATCGCCCGTCATCGCCACGATGCGCGCGCCGATCTTCTTGATCGTCTCGATCAGGGTGACGACGCGGAGCACTTCCTCGGTCTCGCCGCTGTTGGAGAGCGCGAGCACGACGTCGTTTCGGACGATCATGCCGAGGTCGCCGTGGAGCGCCTCCTCGGGATGGACGAAGTAGGCGGGCGTGCCGGTCGAGGCGAGCGTCGCGGCGATCTTGCGGCCGATGGCGCCCGTCTTGCCCATGCCGGTGACGACGACGCGCCCCTGGCAGTCATAGATTATGTCGACGGCGGCGTCGAACTGGTCGTCGAGCTGGTCGGCGAGCCGGCGGATCGCGTCGGCCTCGATGGCGAGCACGTCACGCGCGACTTGCCGATCGGTTACGACGTCCTGATCGTTCACGATCCTGACCCCCCGCCCGGCGTTGCGGCGCCCTCGTCGGCACCGAGCTGCTGCTTGAGCCGCTCAATCGTCGCTTTGAGCGCGGCGATCTCGCCGGTTTGTCGCTCGATCACGTCCTTGGCAGCTTCCAGTCTCTGCGTCGCCTCGTCAAGCGATTTCTGGAGTGCGTCGGCGCGCTCCTCGGCGTCGGTGCGTTTGGCTCGAGCTGTCTTGAGATTGGTGTCGAGCTTCTTGGCGCGATTCCTGGCGGTCTTGACGTCGCTGTTGAGCTTGGCCACGAGGTTGGCGGCCGACTTGAGCTTCGGCTCGAGCGTGGCGATGCGGTCGTTGGCGGCCTCGAGCTCGGCGACGGCCGCGGCGCCGTGCGCGGCCTGGCTGCGCAGCACCTCGTGGTCGCCGAAGCGCGTTGCCACCGTCGTGCGCAGCGCATCGCTCTCGTCCTCGATTTGCTTGACCCTGGCGCCGAGCTCGTCGGCCTGCTTGCGGAGCGTCTCGTGTTCGGCCTGAAGCGTCTCGTAGGCTGTCCGAAGGTCGCTGCGGCCCGTGCTTCCCTCATTCGTGAGGGTCTCACTGTGGCCCGCGCGTTGCGGGTTGCCATCGTCTGCACGGCGGCGCTCGGTGCGCGCGATGCGCGCGAGCAGCGCCAGATCGACGATGAAGAGCGCGACCACGGCGAGCGTAACGATTCCAAGCGCGCGCCGGGCGGCGGGTGTTGAGGCCACGGCGTGCTACTCCCTCACGAGTGCTTTGAGTATCGTGTCGGCCACGAGCTGCTGGCCGGTCGTGTTCATGTACATCATCGTGACGCCTTCCTCGCCTGTCGGCTCGTCGTCGACGAAGAGGTTTATCCAATCGCCTTCGCGCAGGACGATCGCCTCGTAGACGTCGGCCAGCTCGACGTTACGCTCGAGTGCGAGGCGTCCAAGGGCGAGCGCGAACACCTCGGCTTGTGCGAGCGCGCCGACGCGTGGTGGCGGCGTCACCAGGATGACCTTCGCGCGTCCGTGCGCGGCGACGTGGTTCATCATCAGATTGAGGGAGGCCGCGATCGTCTCCGGGGGCGTCCGTGCCGTGATGTCTTCCTGGTCGAGCGAGATGACGACGACGTGCGGCTCGAAGCGCTCGATCGCGGCGCCGGCCTCGAGGAGGCGCCTGACGGGGAAGTGGTCGAGGGAGCCACGGTCGGTGGCGAAGCGCCGGATTGTGACAGCACGCGACGGGAAGCGCTCCTCGAGCTTTGTGCCGAGCATCCCGCAAAACAGGGCCGCCTCGTCGTAGCCCGGCCCGGCGGGACAGAGCGAGTTGTCGACGATCGCCACGCGCAGCGCCTCGGGCGAATCGGCCAGCACGTCGGCGAGCGGCTCGCGCCGAAGCTCGGTCCGCCGGGTCACTTTGATGACAAAGTGATTGCCGTCGGTGTCGACGAGGCTCGGGTCGTACGAGGCGAGCTCGGGGAACGGGTCGGTGTCGGGCATGACGCGCAGGCTCGTGCGCGCGAACACCACGTGGCCGAACCGGGCGATGCTGATCACGCTGAAGCCGCCCGGCAGGTTGGGCAGCTCGACCTCGAGGACAAGCTCCCGCTCGAGCGCCGATTCGGCCGTTCTGAGCACGCGATAGGTGGCAACGGCCGGCGCAGGGAGGCCGGGCAGGTCGAGGGGCTGCTCGAACGCGTCGGGTAGCCGTGTGTCCCTGCCGCTCCGCGCCCTGCTCGGGGATGAGGTCGACGGTTGGGCTGACCGAGAACGTGAGCGCGAGCTGGATCGGCCCGGCGCGGGCCCAGAGGCATACTCGGCCCGGCGCGCGCGCGCGGACGTGAAGAAGCTCAGCGGCTCGGCGAGCAGCGTGGCCGTGTGTCCCTGCCACTCGATGCGCTGCTCCACGACGAGGTCAACATGGGAGTCGGCCATGAGTTTCAGTCCGAGCCGGACCGGCACGGTGGGATCGGCGTCCGCGCCCGAGCCGGCGTCGCCACGGATGATCTTGCGCGGCTCGTGCTCGTCGAGGACGAGCTCCATCTTGGTGCGCACGTCGGCGGGGAGCGTGATCGTGCGCGAGAACTTGTCCTCGAAGCCGAGCGTGTCGCGCGCCGTGAGCGTCACCGTGTACGTGCCGGGTTTGTTGTACGTGTGCTCGGGCTCGGCGCCGGTGCCGCCGTCGCCGAAATCCCAGCGGTACGAGGTGACTGAGCCGAGGCTGGAGGTGCACAGCGCGTGAAACCGCACGGATGAGAGCACCGTGTCGGTTCGCATCAGGCCGACCTGTCCGGCGAGGCTGGCCGTGAAGTATGCGTCAAGCGGTTGCTTGAAGCGTTGGCGCGCGACGACGGCAAAGCCGGCGTCGCTGGGGAACGCGTCGGCGGGGATGGTGGTGTAGTCGCCCTGGCCGGGCGGCCGCCACTGGAGTCGGGCGATGTAGCTCGTCGGGTGGCGGCCGAAGACGCAGAAGGCGAGTTGGTGGTCGCCCTGTTCGAGGAAGATTGAGTCGTCGCTCGTGAAGTTGCCGTGCGCGCGCGTCTGGGCCAGGCGGAGCTCGCCGTCGAGGAACAGGTAGGCGAGGCCGGTCACCTTGAAGCGCATCCCGTAGGGGCCGGCCTCGGGCGCGCGCAGCACGCCGTCGTAGACGGCCAGGCAGCGCGGCGTCTGGGGCGAGAACGGGTTCACTGTGTCGTCGATCTGGGGTCGCTGGCCCGTGCCGATCACGTTGGGCGCCTGATCGAATGTGGCGCGGAACTCGGCGGGGCTCGCGACCTTGGCGCCGCGGTAGCTGCGCATCTCGAGCCGGATCCCACCCTGCTGTGCCGGCAAGCCGGCGGCGGCGAGCCGCCTGGCGTCGGGGTTGCCGTAGTAGACGTAGTAGGTCGACGTGCGGCTGTCGGCGAGCTTGAAACGGACGCTGACGGTGTTGGCATCGGCGCCAAGCACGCCGGCATCGCCGAGGATGACGTGCGGCATGACGCGGCCGTCGGCGGTGGCGACGCGGACGTCGGCGCAATCGGGCCGTGCCGCCCTGCCGACCTCGATGGTCGTGCCGCCGGTCGGGAACCGCTCGAGGTGCTCCAGCCGGTCGACGCGCACGATCTGGCGCCAGGGCCATGCCTGGTTGAACCACAGTGCCGACTGCGGGGCGTCCTCAGGGACGTCTCCAGTCTCGCTCGCGCCCGCCGCGAGCCAGCAGACTGCCGCAGCAGATGCCACGACGAGACTCAAGAGAGTTCTGCTCAAGCTGGGGGTGTTCAAGATTGCCCTCCCACGGAACTGCGCGCCAGCCATATGCTACCCGTCCGCGCGTGCGCGGTCAACGCCGAAGACGCACGAGCCGGGCGCTGTTGTCTTTGACTCGTTTCGCGCGGAGCAGTTCCGGGCGACCGCGTCGCGGGCGCACGCGATCCTGAGCAAAAAAGGGTTTACCGAACAGGGTCCTCCTGCTACAATCGGATTCCGTGCGAGGGTTGCTCCGAGGTCATTCGTGGGGAGCGAGATGGGGAAGCGCCCGCGAGTCCGGCGTTCGCCCGGATTCACGCTGGTCGAGCTGCTCACCGTCGTCGGTGTGGTGGGCATCCTGCTGGCGCTCCTTTTCCCGGCCGTCAACGGTGTGCGCAATCGGTCGCGCACGATCCTGTGCCAGTCGCGTCTCGGGCAGTGGGGGACCGCGTTCGGTCTGTACGCCGGGGACTGGGACTCGCTCTGGCCGCACACCGACTCGAACTACGGCATTGTGCGCGCCGACGGCAACGACCCGCAGGGCGAGTGCTGCTGGGTTGACGTGCTGCCGCCTTACCTGAGCGGCCGGCCGATGCGCGAGCTGCGCGATGCCGGCAAGCTGCCCGACTGCGAGACGATCTATCAGTGCCCGTCGGCCGTGCCCGAGCCCGGCAAGCCCGCCTTCGACTACGAGACGTTCGGCTACTACAGCTTCGCGATGAACTCGTATCTTGAGGCCGATTTCCACGGCTGGGACTACCCGCCGTTTGTGGATACCGAGCTCATCATGCGCGATGAGATCACCGTGCTGCTCTTCGACCAGAACCTCGACCCCGACGTCGTGCCTGAGATGGGCGAGTCCGAGAAGCGCGAGGAGGCGGGCATGTTCCCGTCGTACTCGGTCGGCATGTTCACGCTGCGGCACCATCGCGGGGGCAACGTGCTGTTCTGCGACATGCACGTCGGGCATCTCCGGCGCCGGATGTGGCTCGAGTCGTGGCCGCCGCGCGCCGACGCCTGGGTCCAGTTCTTCCCGTATTAGGAGGTCACATGAAGCGCCAGCGGGGGATGACGCTCGTTGAGCTTATGGCTGTCCTCGGCATCCTGGGCCTACTTATGACGGTGCTGGTTGCGTCGTTCCAGGGCGTGCGGCACAGCGCGCGCGTCGTCGAGTGCAGGCACAACCTGCAGCAGGTCTGGTTCCTCTTGCGCGGCTACGCGCAGGACAACGACTTCAGGCTTCCGGAGGGCGACACGAACCCCGACCGGCTGCCGGCGTCATCGGCCGAAGCGCTCCGGGAGCTGCTCGACGGGCGGATCGAAGCGCTCTACTGCCGCACGTATCCGCTGCGGCGCGATGGCCTCGGCGAGTGGGAGGACGCGATCGCCAGCGGGAAGACGTGGCATTCCCCCAGCATCGGCTACCTCTACCTGGCCGGCTCGCGCTACGAGAACTGGAACGTGCCGAGTGAGCAGCTACCCGACGATTTC
>CAZCQN010000101.1:0-11137 GCA_964500825.1 uncultured Verrucomicrobiota bacterium
TACCTTTTTGGGAGGTACAACCTCTGCCTTCTCGGGCGAGATACTACGGAATTGGGCTCGCGGCGTCAAGGTTTTTTTTCGAAAATCGGCCTTTTCTGCCCGGTGCCGTGTGATTGGGTCCCCGGCCTGCGCTGGCTCTGGGTGTGTGTCTGGCCTGCGCCCGACGACAGAACCTCCTTGTTTCCAACGGATTGGGGCCAGGAACCGCCTGCCTCTGTCTGCCCCGGCCCGGCTGTGGAGATGAGCCGCGTCCCGAGAGGGTTCGGCGGGCCGTGGTCGCGGGCGTGGATCGGGGGCTGGTCGGGCTGGCACATGGCGCCTTCGGGGGTCTGCACGCCCGTGGTCGGTTGACGGGGCGTGTCGGCGGTGCGATACTGCGCGCGTTTGGGAAACGTTTGGTGAACGAGGTCATGTTGACGGAGGAGTGAGATGAGCAAGAAGGTGATCGACCTGTTGAACAAGGCGCGGGCGAGCGAGCTGACGGCGATCTCGCAGTACATGGCCCACCACTACGAGCTCGATGACACCGACTTCGGCAAGCTGGCGAAGGTGCTGAAGAACACGGCGATCGACGAGATGAAGCACGCTGAGAAGCTGGCCGAACGGATCCTGTTTCTCGGCGGGACGCCGACGACGACGCCGGACGGCAAGACCAAGAGCGGCCAAGAGATCGCCAAGATGCTGGCGACCGACATCGGGCTCGAGACCGGCGCGGTGAAGATGTACAACGCGGCCGCCAACACGTGCGGGGCCGAGAAGGACCAGGTCTCGAAGAAGCTCTTCGAGGAGCTGCTCGCCGACGAGGAAGAGCACCTCGACGTGTTCCAGAACATCGCGGGCCACGTCGACAAGCTCGGCGCCGCGTACCTGGCGACGCTGACGGGCGGCGAGGCGGACTAGACTCGCCCGGCGGCGAGTGGGCTCGCCCGGAGGCGAGTGGGTACACCACAACGCATCCATCAGCTGGCCATTCGGTGCGACGTGTCGGCGTCGCACCGCGTGGCCGGTTGTTTTTCTCGACCCTGCGCGTGACGAAACTGAAGGAGAACGAACAGGATGAAGATCCTCGCGCTCAATAGCAGGCCGAGAAAGGAGCGCGGCATGACGGCCGTTCCGGGATGAACGGCTTAGGCGACGCATCAGCGTCGCACGGCGGCGGTCCTGGGCCCGTTTCTCGACGGGGTGAAAGAAGCGGGCGCCGAGGTGGAGCTGGTGTACGTGGCCGATCTTACGGTGAAGGCGTGTCTTGGGTGCTTCACATGCTGGCTCAAGACGCTGCCGGCCGTGGCCCGCGAGATCGCGGCGCGTGAGGCCATCCACCAAGGCGCCAACGCCCGCTTCAAGCAGGCCCCCGACGGGCCTTACTGCTTCAGCGTTTCCTGGAACAGGGCGCGCATCCTTTGGATGTAGTCGCGGACGTGGAAGTGCGCTTCGATGCGTTGCCGGGCGGCCTGGCCGAGACGGGAACGGAGTGAGGCGTCGTCGAGCAAGCTTTGGATGGCGCGTGCGAGTGCGTCGGGATCATTCGGCGGGACGACGAGGCCGCTCTCGCCATCCACGACGAGCTCGGGGAGGCCGCCGACGTTGGTGACGACGGGCGGGACGCCCTGGGCCATCGCTTCGATGACGGACCGCGCAAGCCCCTCGCGTCGCAGTGACGGCATGACGAAGGCGTCGCACGTGCCGGCGAGGGCCGGGGCGTCGCGACGAAAGCCTGTCGTGTGGACGATGCTGTCGAGCGCCAGCCTCCGGACGGCACGCGGGATCCGCACGTCGCGCACGTCGCCCACGAGGAGCAAGTGGATGCCGCGGTCGCGCAGGCGGCCGACGGCCTCGACGAGAACGGGGACACCTTTGCGCGGCCGCATCGAGGCGACGCACGCGACGACGAACGCTTCGGGAGGGACGCCCAGCTCGACTAGCGCCTCGCGCGGCACAGGGTTATACCACGCGGTGTCGTGGCCCTTGTAGACGGTCACAAGGCATGACTGCGGAATGCCGATCGCGCGGAGCGCCTCGCGCACGGCGTCGCACACGCACACGATCCGACTGATTCGACGGTCCCGGTACAGGCGCCGCGCGCCCCAGTTGGACCAGCGGACGTTCCCGACGATGCCGCGATACGCCGTGACCTTGACCCGTAGATCCCGCGCGGCACGTAACGCGATCGCCAGCGTCCGCTTGCCCTGCGCGTGGACGATGTCGAAGCGGCCCTCCTCGAGTCGCTTACGGACAGCCCGGACCGCCCCTGCGCGCTCACGCTTCTCCGTCGAGATCGGCGTCACACGCACGCCGGCGGCGACGAGCATATCGCGCGTCTCGGCCTTTGGATTGCCCGCGACCTCCACGTGGTCGCCCGCCCCGACGAGCGCTTCACACAGCGCCGCCTCTGACCGGTCCACACTCCCCGTAACAAACAGAATCCGCATGCGCCGTTTCCCGCAACACGTCCTCAGGCCGGCCCAGCCTACCGAACCGCGCGCGCAACTGCAATCGCCGCCCGCTTGGGCAGAAACCGCGACTATCCAACCACTGGGTACAGGGAGGACACGGGGACTGCCGGCGCCGTTGCTTTGCCGTCGCCTCGTGTGCTAGAAAGGCTCCCTGCTTCACGCCTGCTCACAGCAGGCAAGCTGGGACGAGGAGGTTGCGGCGCGTGCTGGCGCAGGTGTTTTCGAGCGCGATCTTTGGGGTTGACGCGTACCTGATGGAGGTCGAGGTCAACTACAAGCAGTCGCCGCGCTCGGAGACGGTGATCGTCGGGCTGCCGGACGCGGCGGTCAAGGAGAGCAAGGACCGCGTCTTCACCGCGCTGGCCAATTCCGGCTTCATCCCCATCCACGGCCTGACGACGATCAATCTGGCGCCGGCCGATATCAAGAAGGAAGGGCCGAGCTTCGATCTGCCGATTGCGCTCGGGCTGCTCGCGTCGACGGGCCAGATCGTGAACGGGGATTTCGCCGACTTCGTGATTGTCGGCGAGCTGGCGTTGAATGGGGCCGTGCGGCGCGTGAACGGCGTGCTGCCGATCGCGGTCTGCGCGCGGCAGAACGGCAAGCGGGGCGTCGTGGTGCCGGTCGAGAACGCGCCCGAGGCGTCGGTCGTCGACGGGCTCCAGGTGTACGGGGTCAAGCACCTGGCGCAGGCGGTCAAGCTCGTCGAGGACGAAACGCGGCCGGACCCGGCGCGGACGGAGCTCGACGAGCTTTTTGCCGCGCGCGCCGAGTACCCGATCGATTTACGTGATGTGAAGGGGCAGGCGCACGTCAAGCGCGCGCTCGAGGTGGCCGTCGCCGGCGGGCACAACATCTTGATGATCGGGCCGCCGGGCGCGGGCAAGAGCATGCTGGCCAAGTGCATCCCGACGATCCTGCCGGAGATGACGCTCGACGAGGCGCTCGAGACGACGAAGATCCACAGCATCGTCGGGCTGCTCACGCGCGACAACTACCTGATCGCCACGCGGCCGTTCCGGTCGCCGCACCACACGATTTCGACGGCGGGCCTCGTCGGCGGCGGGACGATCCCGCGGCCGGGCGAGGTGAGCCTGGCGCATAACGGGGTCCTGTTTCTCGACGAGCTTCCGGAGTTCCGGCGCGACGCGCTCGAGGTCCTGCGCGAGCCGCTCGAGGAGGGGAAGATCACGATCAGCCGCGCGGTCGGGTCGCTTACGTTCCCGGCGTCGTTTATGCTCGCGGCGGCCATGAACCCGTGCCCGTGCGGCTACTTCACCGACCCGACGCACGAATGCCGGTGCACGCCGCGCGAGATCAACCGGTACGTCAAGAAGATCAGCGGGCCGCTGCTCGACCGGATCGACATCCACGTCGACGTGCCCGCGCTCAAGTACCGCGAGGTGGCGTCCGAGGGCGGCGGCGACAGCTCGACCGACGTGCGGGGCCGAGTGAACTCGGCTCGGCGCGTCCAGCTCGAACGCTTTCGCGGGATGAAGATCTTTTCCAACGCGGGGATGACGACGCGTATTCTGAAGAAGTACTGCCGGCCCGACGAGAAAGCCCAAGAATTACTCAAGCGCGGCATGCACGAGCTCGGCATCTCGGCCCGCGCCTACGACCGCATCCTCAAAGTCGCCCGCACGATCGCCGACATCGAGCACGCCACCAACGGTGGCGCCGACACCAACGGTGGCGCCGACGCCAAGGACGGCGCTGACACGAGCGACCCGACCCTCCGCTCGCACCACATCAGCGAGGCGATCCAGTACCGGACGCTGGACCGGAAGCTGTGGCTCTGATCAGAGGGTTGACCTTCTACCTCGATAACAACGTGTGGCAGACAATCTCGGCAGATGAGGAATTCCTTCAGAACCTTGGGGAGCTGGTCAAGTGCAGTGCCATCACTCTCGCGATCAGTGACATGAACATCCTGGAGCTCCCGCTCAGGGCAACACGGAAGCAGACCATGATCAGGACTTGGACCGCATACGCCATGCTTCGGCTTGCATCAAGGAACCACTTCGTTGCGGAACGGAAGCTTCTGTCAATGCAAGAACTCAAAGCCTTGTCAGAGAGAAGGCGCGGGCCATACGCGTTCCTGAAGCCGAGATGCGAATACGTGTCTAGA
Organism: uncultured Verrucomicrobiota bacterium; assembly: GCA_964500825.1. Taxonomy (GTDB): domain Bacteria; phylum Auribacterota; class JABMQX01; order JAFGEW01; family JAFGEW01; genus CAYUZG01. Next base: position 4,585 of record CAZCQN010000101.1, read on the forward strand.
CTCTGGGAATTCCTGCAGGGCTGCGTGGAGCAGGTACCTAGTGACCCCCGGCTTATCGGCGACATCAGAGACGACCGAGACAAACAGAAGGCGGGACTCGTGGCGAAATGGCAGACCGCTATAGACCGCGCGTCAGCTAGGGACGGCTCCATCAGGCGATGGCCGGCGACCACATCGCCGGAGGTCGTTGAACGCCGGCACCCGGAGATGTGCCGAGAGGCAATCGAAGAGGAACCCGCCGGGAAGAAGGTCCTCGATCGGATGACATTGGCGGAAGCCGTATCCGAGCTGCAAGGGATTCGCGTCTTCCACAAAGCAGGGTTGTTTCTGCTTCTGGATCGGTCGCGAAGGGGCAAGCGGATTGAAGAAGGGGATCCGTACGATGTATGGCATGTGACCTGCGGGTCATACGCAGACATCTTTGTCACCGCCGAGAGGAAGCTGAAGGGTCTCGTGCATGGCCTGGCGGAGACCTCATTTGCATGCTTGTCATATGAGGAGTTCGAGAAGGAGGTCAAGGATCTCCATAGTCGCTGCTGCTGATGGCACGCGGGACCTTCTGCTCGCAGGACACCAGCGAGGCGATCCAGTACCGCACGCTGGATAGGAAGTTGTGGCTGTAGGGCGAGGCCCGAAGGGCCGGCGGAACATAGCCTGGCCCGTGAGGGCCAGGTATCGGGACGCCGCAAACACCTTTGAGCCCCGAAGGGGGACACGAAACCGAAGGGTTCCCGCTAGTCGCGGTGGGGGCTCGGGACCAGGCGCGCGCGGCTGAGGCCGTTGTGGGCACAACCCTGGGCCGGCCTGCGGGCTTGGCGAGTTGGTGCGGGCGGAGCTTCGGGACGGGCGAATCACCACGCACAGGAGAAGAGAGACCCCCATGACAACCGAGGAACGTCTTGGGAAGCTGGAGCGCGAAGTGGCTGCGTTGAGAAGCGAGGTGCGCACGCGCAAGGTCATGATCGAGGACGAGGACGGCGCGGTCCGTGCCGCTCTGAGCGTTAGCAACGACTGGCCGGGGCTGGGGCTGTACGACGAGAAGGGGACGCTCCGCGCCGTGCTGAGACTGGATGAGGACGGGCCAACGCTGAGCCTGGGCGACGCGAAGGGAACGCCGCGCATCTGGCTGAGAATGGAGGAGGATGGCCCGACATTGGCCCTGCACGACAAGGACGGGTCGCTGCGCGCTCTGCTGGGCGTGCTCAAGTACGGTCCGGGGCTGGTCCTGGCCGACGAGAAAGGCAACCCAACTTGGTCAGCGCCGTGATCGTGAGGCCGAGGTAGATGCGCGTTGCTTCATACTGTGCTTGAGGCCCGACGGGGCGACACAGGCCCGGGCGAGGCGGTTGTGTCGCCCCTTCGGGGCTCGGCTGAGTTTGGGTGGTGGCGCGGTTCCCGGGGCTGGCGCCCCGGGCTAGCTTCCGTCGGGCCTTCGGCCCTCTGGTCGGCTGGCCCATTAGAATAGGCGATGGGCGCTTGATCGAGGCAATCCAGGAGCGCACGCTGGACCGGAAGCTGTGGTTGTGGGGGAGAGGAGGAGGAGTTAGACAGGATCGAGGGGATCGGGAACATCCTGTTGATCCTGTCAATCCTGTCTCATGAAGAGTCGCACAGGGAAGGAACGACACCAAGAGGTATGGTGATGCGTAAGCGCATTAAGTTCAGGCGGATCGGTTTGATAAGGACTCCATACGTCAGTACGGCTCCTTACCAGCCCGTGGATGATGAGGAAGGGGATTTCCGAATCGTCCTTAATAGGAAGTACGCCGCGGGGCTCGCCGGCCTGGAAGGGTTTCGCTATATCTATGTTATCTATCATATCGATCGGCTGACAAGGCAACTTGCCATGATGGTGAACCCGCCGTGGACTGGCGGGGGAAAAGTAGGGGTGTTTGCGAGCAGGTCGCCTGTTCGGCCGAATCCAATCGGGATCAGCGTCGTGCGCATCAAGCAGATAATTGATAATGAGATCGCGATTTCGGGGATTGATGTATTCGACAATACGCCGCTCCTGGATATTAAGCCTTATGTTAAGGACCTGGATTCGAAGGATGATGCGAACTACGGGTGGATTGGGGATGTCGCAGGTGACGACGAGCATTTGCTTTTGCATATTAAGGGGATTCCTCATGACTATTGAGGCGAGGAGGTAGAGGTCAAGGTCGGATGCCCTCTTGCTTGTCGGTGTTGAGCGGGCAGTGCTGGACCCGAAGTTGTGATTCGGGGAGAGGAGGAGTTAGACAGGATTGACAGGATCGACAGGATCAGGAGGACGGGGACGAGGCCGAGCATGATCCTGTTGATCCTGTGAATCCTGTCTGATTCTCCGGGGGCTCAGGGCACGCGCTCAGGCGTCTTGCGCGTTGCCTGTGGTCGTGTCTTCCTGCTAGGCACCGTGATGCTGACAAAGCACGTCCGGGCGAGCAGAAAGGTTCTTGACGTTATACTACTCTGGTAGTACTAGCACACACGTAACGGTGACGCTTCGGTCCAGGCCTTTCCGGGCTCCTGCCGTGCGAACGAGTAGATCTCATGCTGGAGAGACTCCGGGTGGCTGGGAGCCCGCTCGTCCACGGGCCTGGATTGTCGTCGAGAGAGGTGGACACGTTATGAGAACGCTACCATTGTTTCTGTTGCTGTTGGCCGTCGCCTGCTTGGGTGTCTGTGGCAGTGCGGCCGCGGCAACAGCGGCGTCCGGCGAGCACACGCCGGTACCGATCACGTTTCCGAAGATCGACCGTCATCCCGCGGCCGGGGACTACGGCCGGCGAGGGGCGCTTGAAGAGCTGCCGCGCGAGGATGAGGAGTCTGAGTGGTCGCGGGACGTGGACTTGCGGGCCTACGACGTGTCGGGCCTCGATCTGAGTGAGTCGCTCGACGATCTACTCTGGGCGAGTTTTGACGACGACACCGTGTGGCCTCCCGACGAGCGAATGCCGGCGGGTTTGGACTGGCAGCACATTATGGAGCTGGGCAAGGACCCCGGCCTCGCCGTTGGCACGCTGCACGAGCGAGGGATCACGGGGCGCGGGGTCGGCGTGGCGATCATCGACCAGGTTCTGCTGACCAAGCACGAGGAGTACGCGGATCGTCTGCGGCTGTATGAGGAGATCAACGTCAGGCCCGGCACGGACCCACAGATGCACGGCGCGGCGGTTGCGTCGATCGCCGTGGGCAAGACGGTCGGCGTCGCCCCGGAGGCCGACCTGTATTTCATCGCGTCGTGGACATTCGAGCCACTCGAGGAGGGCCACCCGAGGACGTTCGAGTACTACGCCCAGGCTGTGCGGCGGATCCTCGAGGTCAACGAGCAGTTGCCGGAGGACCGCAAGATCCGGGTGATCTCGATCAGCGTGGGATGGAATCCGAGCCAGAAGGGCGCCGACGAGATGACGGCGGCGGCCCAAGAGGCGGTGGAGGCCGGGATGCTCGTGGTGTGCTCGAGCGTCGACGACGTGCATGGCCCCGACTTCAAGCTGCTCGGCCTGGGTCGTGAGCCGCTGGATGATCCCAACGCGTTTGAGTCGTGCCAGCCGTGGCATCACGTGGCAGAGGGCTTCTACCGGGGCGCTCCGTATACGGACTTCCTGTTGACCCCGAGCGACTCGCGGACGACGGCGAGCCCGAACGGCGATGCCGAGTACGTGTTCTACCGCCAGGGTGGTTTGAGCTGGTCGATTCCGTACGCGGCCGGGGTGTACGCGCTCGCGGCGCAGGTCGATCCCGAGATCACACCGAAGCGGTTCTGGTCGCTTGCGATGAAGACCGGTCGGACCATCGACGTGGAACATGATGGCAAGAAGTTCCCGCTGGGGCGGATCATCGATCCCGTCGCGCTCATCAAGGCGCTGCAGGGGGAGTAAAGGAGAGAAGGCCATGAGAAAGCTTCTGTCATTGTCTGTGGCGTTGTTGGTGGTCGTTTGCCTGAGCGCCTGCGGGACAGCAAACGCCGCATCGACACCATCAGCCGAGGAGCCGGCGCCGATCACGTTCCCGAAGATCGAGCACCATCCGGAGCCGGCGGACTACGGTCGCGGCGCGCTCGATGCGCTCCCTCCGCGTAATCTGGACCGCAGTTCGCCGCTCGACGTGGACTTGCGGGGCTATGATGTCTCGGGTCTCGATCTGCGCGAGTCGCTCGACAGTCTACTCTACGCCAGTCACGACAGCCGGACCGTATGGCCACCCAGGGATCGGATGCCGGAGGGCTTCGATCCGCAAGCCCTTTTGGAGATGGGGAAAAACCCGGGGTTGGGCGTCCGCGAGCTGCACAAGCGGGGGATCACGGGCCGCGGGGTCGGCATTGCCATCATCGACAGCGGCATTCAGATCGAGCACCAGGAATACGTCGATCGCCTCCGCCTCTACGAGGAGATTGCGCTCACGCCCGACGAGAATGCCGGCATGCACGGGGCGGCCGTGGCTTCAATCGCCGTGGGGAAAACGGTGGGCGTTGCCCCGGAAGCCGACCTCTACTACATCGCATCGCGGAACTTCGACCGTGACAAGGACGCAGGTCGTATCGAGTTGAATTACGCCTACTACGCGCAGGCGGTTCGGCGGATCCTCGAGATCAACGCGCAGTTGCCGGAGGGCCGCAAGATCCGCGTGATCTCCATCAGCGTGGGATGGAGGCATGGGCAGCGAGGGTACGAGGAGATGACGGCGGCGGTCGACGAGGCGAAGAAGGCCGGCATGCTTGTCGTCTCTTCGTGCATCGACGAGGTGCACGGCTTCAAGTTCCATGCCCTGGGTCGTGTGCCGCTGAGCGATCCTGACGCGTTCGAGTCGTATCTGCCTGCAATGTGGTGGGAGAGCGATCTGTATGAGAATGAGGAGCACCCTTCGGACCGGCTGTTGGTTCCCAGCGGCTCTCGCACAACGGCAAGCCCCAACGGTGCCGACGAATACGCCTTCTACCGGCAAGGGGGCTGGAGCTGGGCCATCCCGTATATCGCCGGCGTGTACGCGCTGGCCGCGCAGGTCGAGCCCGAGATCACGCCAGAGCGGTTCTGGGCGTTGGCAATGAAGACAGGAAGGACGATCGTAGTGGCGCACGACGGGAAGGAGTTCTCGCTGGGGCCGATCGTCGATCCCGCTGCGCTCATCGAGGCGCTGCAGGGCGACTAGCGCTGCGGTGTTCGGCCTCGGCCAGCGGTGCTGAAGCTGATCTCGCGGGCTCGTGGGGCTGTTGAAAGAGAAACCCTATGGAAGCCCTTCGGGCTCTGTGGTGATCTCTTGCTCCCTCCAGACCCAGGGCGTTGCCCTGGGCTATCTTATGGAGCCCCTTCGGGGCAGGGAGCGTGGGCACGGCGCCGGGGCTGTACCTGTGAAGCCCCTTGTATGTTCTCCTGTGTGTTGTTGAGCGGTTGGTGTTCGGTCTGGGTTGTCGAGAAGGTGCACATTGAGATAGGAACAACACCTTGAGCCCCCCAGGGGGGCTCAGCCGCGAGGTCGGGAGATCGATTAGCCCCGGGTCGACAGAGACCGTCCCGAAGCAGGATCCCCGCTCGCCGATGTGTCAGGATCCCGAACAGTCGCTGGGGCCATCGAGCCCGCATTCGCAAGGAGGGGAGCAGCACATGGAACAGAGCTCAGAGTTGTTTGTCGGCATTGATGTGAGCAAGCACCACCTCGACGTGTACTGGCATCCGACAGGGCGCTCGGCCCGCTACACGTCGGCCAGCCAGGGGCTGGCCGAGCTGGTCGAGCAGCTGCTGGTGGAGCCGCCCGTCTTGATTGTGCTCGAGGCCACCGGCGGCTATGAGCGGGCTGCTGCCGGCGCGCTGGCGGCGGCCAATCTTTGCTTCGCCGTGGTCAACCCACGCCAGACGCGCGACTATGCGCGTGCCACGGGGCGGCTGGCCAAGACCGACGCGATCGACGCCGAGGTGCTGGCCCGCTTCGCTTGCGCCGTGCGGCCTGAGCCGCGCGGCCAGCGCTCGGCAGATCAGCAGACGCTCGATGAGTTGGTGCGGCGGCGACGGCAACTGGTCGAGTTGCGCGTGGCCGAGCGCAACCGGCTCGAGCAAGCGCGTTCGGCCTCGGTGCGCCGCGGCATCGAGCGGCTCATCGGCGTGCTCGACGAGCAGATCGGCGAGCTGGACGTCCAACTCGAGCAGCAGATGACAAGCGACCCCCGTTGGCATCGCACCAAAGAGCTGCTCACCAGCGTGCCGGGAGTCGGCTCGGGCACCAGTTGGACGCTCATCTCGTGCCTGCCCGAGTTGGGCCGGCTCAACCGGCGCGAGATCGCCAGCCTCGTCGGGCTGGCCCCCGTCAACCGTGACAGCGGCCAATGGCGCGGGCGCCGCCGCATCTGGGGCGGTCGCGCTCTGGTGCGCGCCGCCCTCTATATGCCGACGCTGACGGCGATGCGCTTCAACCCGACGATCCGGACCTTCTACCAGCGGCTGCGCCAAGCGGGCAAGACGTTCAAGGTGGCGCTGACCGCCTGTATGCGCAAGCTGCTGACGATCCTCAACGCCATGGTGAAAACAAACACCACGTGGAACCCGAAAACCGCTTGACGCCCAACACAGTCGCTTCGGGG
>CAZCQN010000102.1:0-11030 GCA_964500825.1 uncultured Verrucomicrobiota bacterium
CGTCGTTCGTGTAGGTCCAGATGCGGAACGGCTCGAGCGCCGCCTCGAGGCCGGCCGCACGCAGGTGGCCAGCGATCTCTTCGGCCGCCTTGTGCTCGCCGTCGGTCCCCGTCTGGCGAGGGTACGCGATCGATTCGAGGATCCGGTATGCGCTGTCGCCATCGAAGTCAGTCATCGGTCACCGTCCGTAGTCCGTCGTCTTGTGGATCCTGCTCTGGGCAGACGGGGGCGTAGGATACCACCCCGGCGCACCGACGCAAGGCAAACCACCCCTTCCTAATCGGCGGATAAGGAGTCTTCCCTGTCGAGAGGCCGTTCACCCACGAAGTGATGCCGGCAGGCGTGCGCACTGAACAGGCCAACGAGCGCCAGCGCCGTAGGCGCGGCAGGTGGTAGCCTGGGCCGTCAGGCCCAGGTGAAAGGTCGCCCTCAATCCAGAGAGCCCCGTAGGGGCGGCAGATACTCGTCGAAAGGAGAGCGCCGGGGCGCTGGTGCCAGCCCTGCCGCGCCGATGGCGCTCATCATTGTCTGTTGTGCCTGCGAGTTCCTGGGCCTCACGGCCCAGGCTACCCCCTGTCGCCGCTCCGCGGCTGGGGCCAAGCGTAGCGAATCATTATCCGCCGATTCGAGACCCCTACACGGATCCTCGGCAAGGGGCTATACTGTATGCGGACCACGCTGGCAGAGGAGAACTCATGGGGAATCGGAGCACGACGATCGCCTTCCTCGTTGTGATGCTGGTCGTCTTCGGCATCTGGATGGTCTTCAAGGACGCCGGCAAGAAGCCGGACGAGGAGGAGGCGCTGCAGGCGGAGGAGACTACTGAACCGGCCGAAGCCGATGCGACGCCAGGGGCCGAGAGAACACCCGAAGCCGAAACGACGCCGGAGACCGACTCCGAAGGGGCCGTCGTCGAGCCTGAGCATCCCGAATCGCCCGCGCCCCCGAGCGACAGCACCAGCGCCCTGGCCGTGCGCGCCGCCGACCGGATGGGCCGCGCTCCGGGTGCGCTCAGCGTGGCCCTCGTGCCCCTTCACGGCGGCGAGGTCATCTACGAGCAACTGCCCACGGAGGACGCGCGCATGGACGACGTGCCGCCGGGAGCGTACCTCGTCGTCGTGCTGACCGGCACCAGCCCGGCCGGGCTGGTCGAGCCGGCGAGCGGCGCCGCCCGCTACGTGCGCGTCATGACGCTCCGGCCCAACCGCGTCGAGACGCTCGCCATCGTCGTCGGGCCGCGTGTGACGGTCAGCGGCACGGTCCGCGACTTCGACGACCACCCGGTCGCAGGAGCCGTCGTCACCGTCCGGCCGCGCACGGGCCGAGGCGCCACGGCCCGGCTGCCCGAGTGGCTCGTCCGCACGGCCACGACGAACGCGGCGGGCGAGTACCAGGTCGACGAGGTGCCCGCGGGCGGCATCGAGATCCAGGTCGCACGGCAAGGATCCGCGCTCACGGGCCGCGAGCTCGAGGCCGCCTTTGGCGACGAACTGGTGTTCCACATCGTCCTGCCGCCCGGACTGCCCGTCACGGGCACGGTGACGGACGTCGACGGCGCTCCGATCGCGAACGCCTCCGTCTACTTCGTCGCCGAACCTGACCGCGCGCTCGCCCACACCACCACCGGCGGGGCAGGCGCCTATGCATTCGACGCCCTGCCGCAGACGGGCCTTGGCTTTTTCGCCCTCGCCGAGGGCTACGCCTACGGCGGCGTCCCGCACCGCGGCGCCGATAAGGACGCGGGCCAAGCGGCCTCGATTGTGCTTCGGCCCGAAACGACGATCGCCGGCCAGGTCCTCTTCTCCGATGGCTCGCCCATTGCCGGCGCGGCAGTCCACGTCGAGTCCGTCGCCAAGACTGATACGCTCCTGCTGCCCTCGGCTCTCGCGACCGAGACCGACTCGGCGGGACGCTTCACGCTGCGCCACCTGAACGAGTTCAGCTACCGCGTCGTCGTGTCCGATCCGCTGACGGGTCAGACCGCATCGAAGGAACTGCCGGCCGGGACACAGGACGCGCAGATCGCAATTGCGCTCGGTGCGACGCTTGCCGGCCGGATCACGGATGAGACCACGGGCGGCCCTGTCGCGGGCGCCACGGTGGGTGCGGGCGATGCCTCGGCCACCTCGGGCTTCGATGGCTCGTACGAGCTGTGGCTCGAGCCCGAACGCGCCAAGGTCGACGTCACGGCGAGCGCCGACGGCTACGAGCCCAGGACTGAGCCGAACCTACTGCTGACCGGCGAGGCGATCGCCCTGGACCTCGCACTGACGCCGAGAGCCGTCGCGCAATGCCGGCTCATCGACAAGGAGAGCGGCGACCCGGTGATCGGCGCGCCGGTGCGCTGGTGGAAAGCAGACGAAGTGTTCGCGCGGCGCTCGCTGCGGAGCTCGCTCGAGGGACAGGTCGCGTTCTACAACGCGCACTTGGCGGATGAGATCCATCTCGAGATCCGCGACGCACGGTACGTGTCGTACATCACCGACGTCACGCTCGCCGAGATCGACGGCGAGCAGATCGCGCTCTCGACCGGCATAACGATCCGGGGGCGTGTCCTCAACACGTTTGGCGAGCCGGTGGCCGACGCCGATGTTTACGTCGGCGAGGGCTACCTCCACTTCGCCGATCCGTTCGTGAAACGCGTCCGCTCGGACCAGGACGGCCGCTACGAGATGCCCGGCATGCGCGAGAGGCTCTACCAGATGACGGCGGCGCATCCCGACTACCTCACCACGCAATCGAGGCCGGTCGACACGAGGGGCCATGACCTCATCGAGGACGTTGACATCGTGATGGATGCCGGCGTCACGATCATGGGCGTGGTCGTCGACGGGGGCAACGACCCGATCCCCGGCGCCGTCGTCTGCGGCTGGGGCGACTTCAACTACGACCCGGAGCAGCCCGGCTACAAGCGCTCGGCCACAACCGACGCCGACGGCCGGTTCACGCTGGGCCGGCTGCGGCGCACCGAGTCCGGTTCGATCGCGGTCTCGGCATCGGCGCCCGGGTATGCGACCACCACGGCCTCGGTCACAGTCGACCTGTACGAAGACGCGCCCGGCGAGGACCTCGTCATTGCGCTCGAGCCCGAAGCGGTGCTCGTGGGCCGCGCCGTCACCGAGGAGAAGACCCCGATCTTCGGCGTGCGCGTCTACGTGCGCCTCAACGACCTGGAAATCCGGGAAGTGCAGACCGACGCCGACGGCGGCTTCGCCTTTGGAGGCCTCGCGCCCGGCCGCTTCACGCTCATCTTCACCCGGCCAGGCTTCCTCTACAAGCAGATGGACGTCACGGTCCAAGACAGCGCGCAGCCGACCGAGGTCGAGGCCGTCCTCGAGCGTGGCGCCGTGCTCACCGGCCGGGTCGTGAACGCCGCGACCGGCAAGCCGATTCGCATCTTCAGCGGGCAGATCGCGACGCCCGACCGCCTCCGCTCCTACCGCCTCCTCGTGACCGGCGACGGCCGGTTCACGACCGACACGGTGCCCGACGGCGAGTACGTGATCATGATCCAATCGAAGGACATGCGGGCCGCGACCGTCGAAGGGATAACGGTGGCAAACCACCAGGGGCCGCCCGAGGTGACGATCGATCTCAATCCGATGCCGCGCTGAGCGGGCAAAGGAGCGAGCCCAAACCCCCGTGCGGCAGGGCTCAGGTTGCCACCCGCCGTGGAGGCGAGAGCGATGCCACTACTCGACGGGCAGCCGGACCGCGACCGTGGTACCGGCACCGGGCTCGGAGGTGATCTCGATCGCGGCGCCGTAGTCGTGCACGGCCGCGGCCGCAACCGCCAGGCCGTAGCCGCGGCCGCCGCCCTCGACCGGGCTGGGGCCGTACCGCTCGGGGCCGGCGCCTCCTTGTTCGAGCGTCGTGAAGCCCGGCTCGAACACGTGCGGCAGGTGGTCGGGCGCAATGCCGCACCCGGTGTCCCGCACGCTGAGCCGGACCGCGTCGCCGCTCGATTCGGTCGTGATGACAAGGCGGCGTTCGGCCGCGTCGCACATCGCGATCATGGCATTGCGCACGACGGCGTCGAACACGCGTGCGAGCACCCCGTAGACCGCGCTGAGCGCGGGCAACCCGTCGGCGAGGACGTACTCCTTGTCGACCTCGTGCTTGAAGTGGCGGTCGAAGCACATGAACTCGCACTCGCGCTCGACGAGATCATTGAGGCTGACCGGCCGCCGGTCGCGATCGGCACGCAGCCTGAGCGCCGCGGTGGCCGCCTGGAGCATCGCGTTGGCCCGCTCGCATTCGCTGACGATCTCGTGCATCGGCCCGGCAAGCTCGGGCTGCCGAACGCCGAGGACCTCGGCCCGGCCCATGATCGCCGTGAGCGGGCTGCGCAGGTTGTGGCTCAGGCCGCCGACCACGATCATGAGCGCGCGAAGCTGCTCCTGTGCGGCCGCATAGTAAAGGGGCGTGACGTCGGGCGGCGTCTGTTCGGGCGGAAACGTAACGGTCGGCATCGTGACAGGCCCTCCGTGTCCGGGCAAAGGGAAGTGCCGGGAGTCAGAGTCGAACTGACGACACGGGGATTTTCAGTCCCCTGCTCTACCACCTGAGCTATCCCGGCACAGGTACATGTCAGAAAGGGAGTTGTCCGTATAACCCAGGCTCGGCGGCGTGTCAAGCGAGACTGTCGCAGGCGGCCGCACCGGGCAGGCCGGCGGCAGCCGCATCGCGAAATTCGTTGACACTCTGGTCGAGCCGCTCCTAGAGTGCTCGTCGCCGCATGCCGTGGCGCGCGGCGGCCGGGCACCTGCGGGTTTGTCGGCATCAACACGAGAGTGAGCAACACGTCACCCCGAACGTGTAATCAAGGAGAAGTGGCATGAACCGTATGGGATTCGTCCTGAGTGTAGCGCTTGCCGCGGCGCTCATCGCACTCGGGCCAATGCCGGCGAACGCGGCGCTCCCGTCGCTGCCGGGCGTCTCGTCGGGTGGCCCGACCACCCAGTACATGCCGAAGGACTCGTCTATCGTCCTCGGCGTCAACGTCGAGAAGTTGGCCGAGGGCGGCGTGTTCGACACCCTCGAAGGAATGGGCGGGGAAGAGATGTTCGGCGACCTCGAGGAGATGGGCATCGATCTGACCGAGGGTGTTTCCGAGGTGATGGTCGGCCTCGTATTCAACGCAGAGAACCCGGAGGCCGAGCCTGGGGTGTACTTCGCCCTCTACGGCGAGCTCCCGTCCGCGGAGGAGGTGCTCAAGTTCTATGAAGAGAGTACCGGTGAAACGCCCGAATCGAGGACCGTGGAAGGCAAGACCGTCTACAACTTCGACGGCGAGCGGGATGTGTGCATCTTGCCCGGCGTGATTCTGCTCGTGCCGACCGAGGAAGGCAGCGGCGACATCGCCAAGATGCTCGGCGGCACCGAGACCAGCGTCCTGACCAATCCGAAGATCGCCGCGCTCATGAAGGATGTCAACACGAAGGCGTCCATCTGGGGTGTCGCCAGCCTGCCGGAGGCGCTCCGCGCGACGATGGCCGACGACAGCGAGGAGGCGCAGTTCGACCCCTCGGCCCTCGAGACCGTCTGCGGGGCGTTCGATTACGGGGAGACGGCCGTTGACCTCAACGTCGCCATCGGCTTCACCGATGCGGAAACGGCCCAGCAGTTTGTCGACTGGCTCAACATGCAGATCAAGCCGCTGGGCGAGCAGATGGCCGAGATGATGCCGGAACTTGCGGCGCTGATCAACGCGCTCAAGATAGAGGCAGCCGGCACCAAGGCGACGCTCACAATGACCATGGATCGCGAGGAGTTCGACGAGGCTATCGAAGGGCTGATGAGCATGATGTTCGCCGCCATGATGGGCGGCATGGGCGGCGAAGAAGCAGACTGGTAAACAGCGTACCCCGCACGCTCCCCATCAGAGGTCCGGACCGTGCGGTGCCTTGTGACACGATCGCCCCCTGCACCGCGCGCGGCGCAGGGGGCTTCTTTGCGGCCAGGAGACCAGCGCTCCCCTGCCTCAGAGGGTTGACGAAGCGCACCTGCTGCGTGTATACAAGTCGTTCCCTGCCGCCGCGACTTCTGCCTGGAGGGCAAGCGGCCTCTGCCTGGAAGGCAGACGAATAGACCGACCTCAAGTCCAGGACGAAACGGTGGATATCGAAAAAACCGACTCATTCCTGATCACCGATTGCGGCAGCACCACGACCAAGGCGATCCTGATCCTCAAGACTGAAGGGTCGTACCGGCTCATCGGGCGCGGCGAGGCGCCGACGACGGTCGAGGCGCCGTTCGACGATGTCACCGTCGGCGTCATCACCGCCGTGACCGAGCTCCAGGAGCTGACCGGCCGCACGCTGCTCGACGGCGACAAGATCATCTGCCCGAAACGCGGGCCCAATGAGGGCGTGGACCTGTTCCTGTCGACCTCGAGCGCCGGGGGCGGGCTCCAGATGTGCGTCGCCGGCGTGATCAAGGCGATGACGGCCGAGAGCGCCGAACGCGCCGCCTTGGGCGCCGGGGCGATCGTGATCGACGTGCTCGCCGTCGACGACGGCCGCAAGGAGTACGAGCGCATCGAGCGGATCCGCCACCTGCGGCCCGACATGTTCCTGTTGGCCGGCGGCACCGACGGCGGTACCAAGACGCACCTGGTCGACCTGGCGAGCACGCTGCTCGCGGCCGACACGAAGCCGCGCTTCGGGATCGGCTTCGAGCTGCCCGTCATCTATGCCGGCAACGTCGATGCGCGCAAAGGCGTGCACGACCTCATCGGCGAGAAGATGGCCGTGCGCGACGTGCCCAACATCCGGCCGCGGCTCGAGCAGGAGAACCTCGGGCCTGCGCGCGAGGCGATCCACGACGTCTTCCTCGAGCACGTCATGCAGCAGGCGCCCGGCTACGGCAAGCTGATGAGCTGGGTGAGCGGCGAGATCATGCCGACGCCGATGGCCGTGGGCCGCGCGGTCCAGACGTTCGCACGCGAGGAGGAAGCCAACGTGCTCGCCGTCGACATCGGCGGCGCCACGACCGACATCTTCTCGGTGTTCGGCGACGCGCGCGCAGGCACGAGCGTGTTCAACCGCACGGTGAGCGCCAACTACGGCATGAGCTACTCGATCTGCAACGTGCTCAAAGAGACCGGCATCGCCAACGTCAGCAAGTGGGTCCCGTTCCAGATCGACGAGCCGAAGCTGCGAAACACGCTCCGCAACAAGATGATCCGGCCCACCACGATCCCCTCGTCGCGCGCCGACCTCCTGATCGAGCAGGCGATCGCCCGCGAGGCGCTCCGCCTGAGCCTCGAACACCACAGGCTGCTCGCCGTCGGCCTCAAGGGCATCCAGCAGCAGCGGAGCGTCTCGGACGCGTTCGCCCAGACCGACACGGGCGAGACGCTCGTCGACATGATGGCGCTCGACTGGATGATCGGTAGCGGCGGCGTGCTCAGCCACGCGCCGAGCCGGACCCAAGCGGCCTGGATGATGATCGACGGCTTCCAGCCGGAAGGGATTACGAAGCTCGCGGTCGACTCGATCTTCATGATGCCCCAGATCGGCATCCTGAGCGAACTGCACCCGGCCGCCGCGGGCGAGGTGTTCCGGCGCGACTGCCTGATCGAGCTCGGCACGGCGGTCACCGCCGTCGGCAATGCCAAGAAGGAAGGTACGCCGGCCATCAGGCTCGACCTGACCACAAGCGACGGGCGCACGATCGCCGAGACGGTTCACTACGGCGAGATACGCCTCATCGAGCTCAAGCTCGGTCAGACAGCGACCGGCACGATCGACCCGACGCGGCGCTTCAACGTCGGCCACGGGCCGGGCCGCGCCGTCGAGGTCGAGCTCCACGGCGGCGACGTCGGCCTCATCGTCGACTGCCGTGGCGTACCGAGGCAACTACCCGAGGATGACGACGCCCGGCGCACCAAGCTTAACGAGTGGGCCGAGGCGCTCGGCCTCCAGCGCGTCGAATAACCAGCAGCGCGAACACCGAAACCGGAGGCGCAGCCAGCACGTGGGCACAGCATACACGCCGGGGTTGACGGTCACCCCCAACGCCATCGTCCGAAAGACCCGCAAGCTGCCGATCAAGGGCACCGTCCTCGTCACGGAGGGCGACCGCGTCGAGCCGCACACCGTCGTCGCCCGGGCCGATTTGCCGGGCGATCTCGACCAGGTCAAGGTCGCCCACGTGCTCGGCATCAACCCGGGCGAGGTGCCGCAGCGGCTGCTCATAGAACTCGGCGAGCACGTGGTCGAGGGGCAGGTGATCGCACGCACGAAGTACTTCTTCGGCCTGCTCAAGTCCGAGGCCAAGGCGCCGACCGAAGGCACGATCGAGTACATCAGCGACGTCTCGGGCAACGTCGGCATCCGGCACGCGCCCAGGCCCGTCGAGCTGACCGCTTACGTGCGCGGCGCGGTGATCAAGGTCATCCCCGAGGAAGGGGTGGTGATCGAAACGCCGGCCGCCGTCGTGCAGGGCATCTTCGGCATCGGCGGCGAGCGCGAGGGTGCGATCCGAGTGATGCCCGACCCCGACCGCACGATCGAGCCGGGCGACATCAACGGTGAGCTCGCCGGCAAGATCATCGTGGCCCGGCGGCTCATCACGGGCGAAGCGCTCAAGGAAGCGGCCCGAGCCGGGGTCGCCGGCGTCGTGGTTGCCGGCATCATCGACAAGGAGCTCGTCGACCTGCTCGGCTACGAGATCGGCGTGGCGATCACGGGCGACGAGGCGGTCGGCGTCACCCTCGTGCTCACCGAGGGGTTCGGCGAGATCCAGATGGCCCAGAAAACCTTCGACCTGCTCGCCTCGCTCGAAGGCCAGGAAGGCTCGATCAACGGCGCGACACAGATCCGCGCCGGCGTCATCCGGCCCGAGGTCATCGTGCCGCGACGCGACAGCGCGGCCGCAGCAGTAGCCGAGGCGGGCGGCGAGCTCAAGATCGGCTCGCACATCCGCGTCATCCGCGAGCCGCACTTCGGCGAGCTCGGCTCGGTCACCGCGCTGCCGCCCAAGCTCGTCGAGATCGAGACCGGCGCGAAGGTGCGCACCCTGCGCGCCACACTCGACAGCGGGACCGAGGCCGTGATCCCCCGTGCCAACGTCGAGCTCGTCTGACGTTTCGAGAGGAGATGACAAACAGGTACTACTACCCGGTCTTCTTGCTGATCCGCTGACTCCGCATTGCAGCGAAACTTTTGGTTTTTGAGCCTCGCTCTTTGAGAGGTTGGAGAGAGAGAAGGTAGCTGGTTCAAGAACATGGCTCCGTTGCGCCAAGATAGGTCCTGCCACCGGCTTCAGCCGGTGGTCACGCATCGGTAGCACAATGCTCGCCAGCCGGCTTCAGCCGCCCTGCCCGCGAGGGCAGGCCTTCTCGACAGTCGCCTTCAGGCGCTGCCCAACGCCGGCTGAAGCCAATCGTCGAGAAGCACGCTGAAGCGCGCTCAGGCGGAACCAGTATGCGGTCCGACGTCCACCGGCTGAAGCCGGTGGCGATACCTACTTGGGGTATACTCGGAGAGGTTGGCTCGATCATCATCACCTCCGGGTGAGTAGGAGGCTCAAGGGCAACTGCCCTGTTTACTCTCGAGCCCGTCACAACAACGATAGGAACAGCTATGAACGAAGCACTCTGCAGGGAACACATCGAGAAAGCGCGCGCACAACTCGAGCACTCGGGCGCCGACCTCCTCTACCTGAGCGCGGCGGCCAACACGCTCTACTTCTCCGGCACCGCCAAGGGGCCCACCGACCGCGTCGTCGCCTTCATGATCGCGCGCGAGGGCGAGCCGTGGTACGTCGTCCCCGGCTTCGAGGGCAACCAGACCGAGCAAGCGAAGCTCGTCGGCGACGTCCGCCGCTGGGAGGAGCACGAAAGCCCGTTCAAGCTCATCGCCGATATCCTCAAAGCGCACCGGCTCGACACCGCGACGATCGCCCTCGACGGCGAAACGTGGCACTGGGTCGTCGACGGCCTGCGTGACGCGCTCCCCAACGCGACGTTCATCAACGGCGAGCCGCTCATCAACCAGTGCCGCATGCGCAAGAACGACCGCGAGCTCGCGTTCATGGAAGAAGCCTGCGCCAATACCGGCCAGGCGATCGCCAACGCAGTCGCCGAGTTCGCCGAGGGGATGACCGAGATCGAGTTCGGCCAGCTCTTCGTCCGCAAATACAAGGAACTCGGCTTCGCCGCCGGCTCGATGGTCCAGAGCGGACCGCGCGCGTCCGACCCCCACATCCCGAACGGCGACCGCCGAATCGTGCGCGGCGACGCCGTCGTGCTCGACACCGGGTGCAAAGTCGAAGGCTACTGCTCCGACGTCTCGCGCACGCTCATGGTCGGCGCCGTCTCCGACGAGATCAAGAAGGCCTGGAGCGTCCTCAAGGACGCCCAGCAAGCCGCCTTCGACGCCATCCGGCCCGGCGCCACGTGCGAGTCGATCGACGCCGCCGCCCGCGACTGGCTCGCCGAACGCGGCTACGGCGACTACTTCCTCCACCGCCTCGGCCACGGCATCGGCTTGAAGGGCCACGAATACCCCTACCTCGTCAAGGGGAGCACCGTCCCGCTCGAGCCCGGCGTGACCACCACCGTCGAGCCCGGCATCTACGTCCCCGGTCGCTTCGGCCTGCGCATCGAGGACGTCATGGCCGTCACCGAGGACGGCTGCCGTGTCCTCTCCCACATGATCCCCCGCGACTTCGAACGCGCCTAGGCCTGCGCGAACGGGCAAGCGCCGATTCCGCTTGCGCGGGCGGAGTATCATCTCTCGCAGAGTCGCAGAGCTCGCAGAGTAAACCAATCCCTTCTCTGCGGGCTCTGCGACTCTGCGAGAGGGTTTCTGCCGAGCCGCCTGGAGCCTCTTGAGAGACTGCTCGCTCTGCGCCGGATTCCCCTTGCACCGCGGTGTTCTCGTGTCGATGATGACGGCCTGCCCACTGCACGAGAACTGTGGAGGAAATACCGATGGCATACCTGGGGAGTTCGCTGGCGGATTTAGCGCGGCTGCGGCACGGGGTGCGGCGGCGGCGGGTGTCGAGCTATGACGTGAAGG
>CAZCQN010000103.1:0-10973 GCA_964500825.1 uncultured Verrucomicrobiota bacterium
CAGGTGGCGATGGCGGGCAACGTGGCGCTCCAGATCTCGACGGTGCTCGTGCGCGGCCTGGCGGTCGGCGATATCGAGCCGCGCGACCTCATCTACAACCTGCGGCGCGAGGTGCCGGTCGCGTTGCTGCTTGGGTTGGTGTTCAGCTTGCTTGCGGCGTTGACGGCCGGTCTGCTCGCCGCGAGCGTTCAGATCGGCCTCATCATCGGCCTCGCCATGGCGGGCGCCGTGCTGATCGCCTCGATCAACGCGGTGCTCATCCCGCTGATCTGCTCGCGCTTCGGCATCGACCCGGCGGTCGTCAGCGGGCCGTTCGTCACCGTCCTCAACGACATCCTTGGCGGCGCCGCCTACATCATCGTCGGCGTCCTCGTCCTGGGCGGTTGAGGACCTCACGCAAAGGCGCAAAGACGCAAAGAAGAAGGCGGCCCAGGAACCAGCGGTCCCTGGGCCGTCGCTACAACATGCCCATTCCTGCTGCGCTGCCACGTCGGCCGCCACACGCACTGGCACTTCCTGGCGTGGTCTCTTTGCGGCTTTGCGCCTTTGCGTGAGATCAGTTTGTCTGGACGCGCCAGGAGTTGGCGTCGTGGCCGGTCAGCTCCTCGATCGACTTACCCGTCTTGAGCCCGTGCAGCGCCTGGACGGCGGCCCAGCGGACTTCGATCCGCTCGTCGCTCAGCAGCTTCGTGAGCATGTCGATTTGCGGCTGCTTCGCTTCGAGCGCGATCGTGCTCACTTGCTCGTCTGACAGCGTTTCGCCCTTCGCTTCCGCCTCGGCGCGGGCCGTGTTGACGGCGAGGTCGCCGCGCTTGTTGCCGAGTTCGCCGAGCGCCTTGGCGAGCGCCTCGCGGGCGACCCAGTCGAGGTCGGTTAGCATCGCCGTGAGCTCTTCGGAGAAGTCGGCTTCGGGCCATTCGGCCGCGGCCTTGGCTGCTTCGGCGCGCAGGCTCCAGCACGGGTCGCCGAACGCCTTGCGGATCACGGGCACGAAGGCGTCACGTGCCACCGCGTTGTTCTCATCGGCGCCTGTGGGCCGGCCGACGAACCTGCGGGCGGCCTGGAGGGCGTGCAGGCGCGTCGAGGGCATCTCGTTGTCGGTCGCGGCGACGAGCCGGTCGAACGCTTCAAGCGCGGCCTGGACGGCCACGTTGCGGCCTCCTTCGTCTGTGGGGTCGACCGGCATGTAGAGCTGATACTCAGCGAGCGCGTCGGCTGCCCGGTGGCGAATCCAGGGCGAGTCGTTTTCGAGTTGTTCCGTGAGCGGCTCGATGCCGCGCGGGTCGCCGATCTCGGCGAGCGCGAAGCCGGCGTATTCACCGACGCGCCAGTTGTCGTCGCCGAGCGCCTTGATGAGCGGCGCGACGGTCGGCTCCAGGGCGGCCTTGAGCTCATCGGACAGCCTCGGCGCCTGTGCCTCGTCGGCTGCATCGCGGCTTGGGCCGGACGGCCGGCTCGGATCGCTGCCGGCGAACTCGGCGATGGCGCAAACGGCGTTGAGGCGGACGGTCGCGTCCGCGTCGTCGAGCGTCTTGACGATGGTCGGCAGCGTATCGACGTGGTTTCCCTTCCAGAGGGCTGTCACGGCCCGGGCCCGGTCGCGTGGGTAGGGGCTCTCGAGCTGGGCGAGCAGCTCGTCCTTCGTGGGCGACGGCTCGATGATGAGATTGACCGTATTGGAGACGATTTCGCCCTGCCAGCCGGTCGGCTCGAGCTCTGGCTTGTCGGGCGCGCCGTGGATGACGCGCGCCGTCAGCGTGTACCTGCCGGCCGGGACGAGCGGTTCGAGACCTTTGCTTTTCATGTAGTCCGTGATGGTCTCGTCGATGCGGAGGGCGCCGTCGCGTCTGGAGGTCCAGCGGACGCTTTCACCGGGTTTCAGCTCGAGGAGGATGACGGGCCGCGGTTCGCGGTCGGCGTCCCGATCCGGGCGCCGCTTGGGAGGCGAAAGCAGGAGCCAGCCGTCAGGCTGGTCGTCGAACACGTCCTTGCCGTTCTCGTCGACGAGCTTGACGGCGACGCTTCCGTCGGCCGGACGGCCCGGGACGGACAGCGGCGCGATGCCGGTGCTCGCATACCAGCCGTCGAGGAGGATCTCGTCGCTCTGCGTGGTGCTCACGTCGCGCGGGCGGACCGTGAGCAGGAGACCGTCCGTCGGCGTGCGTGACTCGAACGCCGGGGGTCGGTCCTCGCCCTCGAGTGAGAGGACGTCCTTGGCCTGGGCGTATTGCTCGTCGGGCCGTGCTTTGCGGATCGAGAACTCGTCGATGTAGTGTCTGTACTTGTGGGGGGCGAACCACCAGCCGGAGGCGAAGACGCGGGTGTCGCCGAACCGGAGCTCCCGGACGATGTGCGGCTCGTTGCCGAGGTAGTTGTCGAGCAGCTCGTCGAGGTTGATCGTGATCTTGTGCCAGCGTCGGTCGGTCGGGAAGTCAACCGTGTCGAGCCGCCGGCTGAAATCCCAGTGCTGCTCCCACAGGCCGTGCAGGAGCACGCCGTAGTATTGCTGGCCGCGGTCGGTGTCGAGCCGCACGTGGACGCCGAGGTTGGCGTCGCGCCCGTCCGAGCGCATCCACCACTCGACGATCGGGTAGTCGTTCGTGTCGTACGTGTAGGTGGTGTGCGGCTTGCGTCGTCCGGCGGGCCAGAAGCGGTCGGTGCCGAACATCCTGACGTAGCCGTACCGGCTGCCGCCGCCGTCCTGGACCTTGAGGCACGTCGAGCCCTTGAAGGCGATGGGCACGTCGTACTCGTCGCGCGCCAGCTCGACCTTGTACAGGCCGTGGGGGTGAGCGAAGTCCGACGGGATCGCGTGTTCGAAGTCCTCGTGGACGAGCGCGTCGCCGAGCGCGACCTGCACCTGGTGCGCGGCCTGGCTTGTGACGCCCGTCGCGGCGCCGACCTCGGCGACGGCGCGCAGCACGTGCGTGGTGCTCGCTGCGTCGGGTGGCAGCGTCAGCTCGAACTCGACGCGCGTCTCGTCGTCCTGCTCGTCGAGCGTGAAGCGCTCCGTGGCGGGCGAGGCCGTCCAGCCCTCGGGCAGCTCGAGCCGGAGCGTGCCCCGGGCGCGTGTGCTGAGGTTGTTGTGGACGACAACGCAGGCCGTTGCGTGGGGCGAGGTCAGCAGGGAGCTGCCGTCGATGTTGAGCGTGACGCTGACCGGATCGAGCACGTGGACGGGCACCGGCCGCTCGAGGACGTGCGGCGTGCCGTCGCGCGTGTACGAGATCGAGCCGGTGTAGTTGACGACGCCGGCCGGTAGTGCGGTCGTGTCGATGGGCGCTTCCATCGTCAGCGTCTCGCCCGGCAGCAGGTTCACGAGCGAGCGCGTGTAGACGTCGCCGGTGCGGACCGTGTCGGCCGTCTCGGCGCGGAGCCGGCGTTCGAGTCGGAGCTCGATGTTCTCGAGATTGATCGCGTGGCCGGCCTGGGCCGGCACGTACGACGCCTCGAGGTTGAGCATGAGCGGCTGGCCGCGCACGACGCGCGGGACGCTCGGCCAGGCGCGCAGGGCGAGGTCGGCGTCGCGAACGGTCAGGAGCGCCAGCTCGTTGGCCGGCAGCGGCTCGCCGAGGTAGGTCTCGAAAACGACGGCCTGCTTGGTGTCGCGCATGATGGTGCCGATGATGCTGTCGCGCAGCGGGCGCGGGTCGGCGACCTCGATGAGCTCGATGAACGGCTCGACCATGTCGATGCGGACAAACAGCAGGTCGCGCGATTTGCCGGTCTCGGGGTGCGTGTAGCGGATGAGGGCCGTCGTCTCGATCGAGTGGTTGATCAGGTTGTTGAGCAGGTAGTCGTAGCTGTCACGCTCGGCGGCGACGCGCGAGCGGATGTCGGCGATCGCGCTCACGTCGATCAGGATCGTCTTGTCGTGGCCGCTGCGGTCCGGCCCGGGCACGGGGCGGCCGAGGTCGCGGCTGCCGTCGATCCGGACGCCTTTCTGGCCAAAGAGCGCCTCGAAGTGCTGCTCGTTCAGGATCGGCAGCGCGCCCCACCAGTCGTCGGCCACGTCGCCTTCCCACGAGTAGTACGTGGTCTCGATCGGCGGCACGCTCGGCTCGGCGTCGTCGGCGGTTAGGATCGCGTCGGGATCGAGCTCCGGAGGCCGCGTCGCCGAGACCTTGAGGCCGGGCAAGTCGTTTCGGTCGCGGTCGGTAAACTTGACGCTGAAGTACCAGTGTTCCTCGGCCTGGTCCGTCGTCAGGACCAGGACGCGGTTCCAGCCCGTGCGCAGGCGGACGTTGCGGACCGCCTCGTCCTGGGCCGTGCCGCGGCCCGAGCGCAGGCATTCCTCGGCGTTCAGGTAGAGCTTGAACGGCGTCATGCAGCCGGCCCAGACGACGGCGTCCTGGTCCTCGGGCGACCACACGTACGTGGACGCATAGGCGAAGACGTTCTTGCGCGGGACCGGGAACGCGCCCCGGTTGCCGTCGCGGCGCAGGAAGACCATGTCGAGCTCCTCGTCATAGGCATCCTGCTTGAACAGGTCGCGCGTCGGCGTGTGGCGCACCCACGTGTTGCCCATCAGCTCGTCGCCCTCGTCGGGCAGCAGGATCGCCTCGCTCTCGGGGAAGCTCTTCTCCTCGGGCGTCAGTGCGCGGCCCTGGATCTGGATGTTGGTCCAGACCTGGTGGACGACGTCGCGCGCGATCGCGTCGCGGTCGTTGCCCTCGAACTGGCCGCAGATGAGCCAGTCGAGCAGGTAGCCGGCGGAGCGGAGCTTCGGCTTATTCGGCGCGGCCTGGTGCGCGTCGCGCCGGTGCATTGCGCGCCACATGCGTGGGGTGATGATGTAGTGCTGGTAGTAGAGGTGGCTGCCGGCGTTGTAGTTGCCGGCGTCGTACTGGCCGGGCAGGCCGAAGTAGCCGAGCTGCCAGCGCATGTGGGCGGTCTGGTGGAGCCACTCGTGGAGCGTGATGTGGGCCACGTCGCTGATGCGCTTGCCGGCCTCGCGGCCCGGCGCGAGCTGCGTGCTTGTCTGGCCGGAGAAGTAGCCCCAGTTCCAGCCGCCGGTCGTGGCGCCGCGCGAGTGCGGCCGCACCGGCTCGGGGAACCAGATCGCGTTCATGCTGTCGAACGACATCCGCTCGAGGTCGCGGCCGAGGTCGAGATCCTCGGCGGGCCAGTAGAAGATGTCGACGTCGTACTCGCCCGTGAACGGCTCGAGGGGGTCTCGGCGGATGAGGCCGGGCTTGAGGTTGCCTCGGCTGTAGGCGTACGCCTGGCGCATGTAGGTGTCGTAGGCATCCTCGGAATACCGTATCTGCGCGGGGCTCATCTCCCCGGCCTCGATCGTGCGCGTGCCGTCGACCTCGACGTGCACCATGTCGGTCGCCGTCGAGAGCGTAAAGACCGTCGGCCACAGGCTCGCTTCTTTGGGGTTCGCGTCGCCGAGCCGTTCGAGCACAACGAGCTCGTCGTACTCGTCCAGGGCGGCCCCGGTCATGACCCGGCGCTCCTGGATGTTGCCCCACTCGTTGAGCGGCAGCGTCCACTCGTGCCACGTGATCGACGCCGCGGCGGGCCGCAGGGAGGCAAGCTCCTCGCCCCACGTCGAGCCGTCCGCGTCCGATCCTGCTGCGACGGCGGCAGCCGTTGTCGGTTTCGGCGTGGGCGTTGTCTGGTCAACTTCGCCGCAACCGGCGAGCAGCGCGACGGCAATAGGGATGACAAGGGCTGCGATGAAACTGGTGCGCATCGTTCTCCTCCTGAGGGACATCGGTCCCGCGCATGGCCGGGTTCCTGAGCCTTCTCCTCCTCGCGTGAAGGGACCCATACCATAGCACGCCATCGGCGGCTGTCAAATGCGGCGGTGGCGATACGGTGGGCGGCTCGTCGAAGCGCACCTACCGTGGCGGGACGCCGGTCATGCGGTCGGGCTTGGGGCCGTAGGGCATGGCGGCGAGGTATTCGCGGATCTTCTGGATGGTGTCGGGGTGGTCGATGACGGTGACGGTGCCGTAGGTCTCGTTGAGCCAGAGGGCTTTGTGGAGGCGGCGGTACTCGTCGGAGCGCGCCCGGACGAGGCGCTCGAGGCCGGCGAAATTGAGCTCGGCGACGTCGAGCGCGGCCTCGGGCTCGCGGTCGAGCCACCGCAGATCGACGAGGCTGATGATCTCGACCACGTTGCCGTGCGGCTGCTCGGTCATGGTGGCGCGGTAGGTCGCGTCGTCGGTGATGAGCGTGGCGATCCTGGCGACGAGCTCGGTCCGGCCCGACAGGCTCACTGTGCCCTCGTTCAGCGCGTATGAGACGACGGCCTCGCCCCGAAGGTCCGTGCCCGGCGCGTCATCGAGCAGCATCTCGAGGATGACGTGGCGGTCGATGAGATCATCGAGCCGCTCGCGGTCGGCGGGTTCGAGCTCGATTTCCTTGGAGAGCCGGGTTTCCTCGAAGCTCTTGCGCGGCAGGGTCGCTTCGTAGTGGCGCGGCTTCCAGACGACGACGCGGTAGACGGTGCGCTCCTCGTCCCGGCCGTGCCATTCGCCTCGGTGGTCGTAGTAGCCCCAGCCGTGGCCCTCGCGCTGGACGATCTTGACGAGCTCCCAGCGGCCGAGGTTCCAGACGTAGCCGGTCTCGGGGCCGGGCTCGACGCCGTCGGGGATCGGCACCCAGCAGCGGCGGATCGGGTCGTACGCGTTCGAGTTGATCCAGTCCTCCCAGGTGGGCTTCTGCTCGGCGGTGGGTTCGGGTTGGCTGGTGGTGGCCTTCGTGGGTTCGGCGTCCTCGGCGGCCGGCGCTGAGGCGGCCGGCGCGAGCGCCACAGTCGTCACCGCGGCGGCAAGCAGCAGGACGATCGCAATCGCAACACGCACTTCCGTACCCCCTCCAGGTGCCGGCGGCAGCGTGGGCCGCTACGGCTCTCGTACGAAGTCTTTCGGCACGAACGGCTGGTTCTCCATCAGCTCGAAGGCGCGCTCGATGTTGCCCTCCTCGTCGATGACGGTCGCCGTGCCGTACTCGGCGTTGAGCCAGCACGCTGTGCCGTCGCGCGCGTCGCGCCAGTCGCGTTCCTCGAGCAGGCGGCGCAGCGCGTCGAAGTTGTCGGTCGCGAGCTGCACGGCGCCGCGGAAGTCGCTCTCGAGGTAGAGGGGCGACACGAGCACGACGACGGCCGCCATGTGGCCGTAGCGGTTCGGCCCGATGACGGCCTCGAAGGTGCGCTCGTCGCGCACCATGGTCTCGATCATGGCGATCCGCTCGGACGGAGCCGTGAGCGTCAAGCGGCGGCGGCGCTCGTCGAAGTCGTAGTCAGCGTCGCTCCGGCGGCCGCCCTCTTCGAGCACCTGGCGCAGGATGCCGTGGGCGATGAGCTTGTCGACGCGCCGACACTCGGTCGTCGAGAGCTGAAGCTCCTTGACGATGACGGCGTCGACGATCCCGCGCTTCAGGATGAAATCGCCCGCGACCGGGCTCCCGTCCGCGGCCTCGTCGACGTAGTCGTAGTCGGCCTCGACCACGCGGGTGCTCGGCTCGTCGTACTCGATGGAGACCACCACATCGTCGTCGTCCCAGTAGTCGCTCCTGGCCCACGGCGGTTCGATCCGGTTGACGTAGTAGTAGTCGCTCGTGTCGATCCAGTAGCCGTAGTAGAGCACGCGGCGGCGGCCCTGCCGGTACGGGTGCCAACGCCCCTTGTGCCAGTACGGTCCCCGCGGTCCGGAATGGACACGGATGCTGGTGTCCGCGTGGCGATAGGTGAACGAGTGGGACGAAGCCCAGCAGCCTGTTTCACGATGGCGGACGCGGTCCGGGCGCTCGGCGTAGGACGGATGCGTCCGCAGCGTGCGGCTGGGCGCGGTCTTGCGGGTCGCGTACGGCACATTGCGCACGCTGTGTCGCTTGGTCGGCGAGCGTTTCCGGCTGCTGCCGGTGGTGTTGGCTACTCGCCGCACGTTGCCGGCCTCGCGCCGCGACGAGCCGGCCACGGGGTGCCGCGTCGAGCCGGCTACGGGGCGCCGCGTCGAGCCGCTCACGGGGTGCCGCGTCGAGCCCGCCACGGGAGCCGAGGACGAACCTGCCACGGGAGTCGAAGACGAGCCGGCCACGCGCCGCGTCTCGCTGCAGGGCGTCTTCGTCACAGGAGGAGACGTCGTCACGTGTGAGCGCGGGGATTCGGAGCGTCGTACGTTGCCGGTCGTCGACGTCCGGACGACGTTGCCGCGCCTGACGACTTGGTGCTCTTCTTCTTCCTCTTCGGGGTTGTCGGCGCGTCTTGGCGATCGGACGCGGCGCACGGTGGCGGGGTACGCCGTTCCGGCGACGAGCGTGGTGAGGGCAACCAGTGCGATCAGCATCCCTGCGCGCTTCATTGGTCCGCTCCTTGCCGTTCGAGACCGGTGCTTCACAGAGTTAGACGCGCCAGCGGAAAGCTTTCTTCACCTAAAATCTTACTTCACGAAGTATTTTCTGGCAAGGTTCATTTTACGCACAGCCGCCTGGTCATCATAAAGGCTCCCGAGGATTGGTGGCAATATAGTGTCCTGGGGGAGAGGGAGTTACAGCAGGCAGGATGATGGTGCTCAGACGATGCCGTGTCGAGGGGATTCTCTTCCCGCGCCGCAGGTCACGGAAGCTTGTTACCTTTGTAGCTCGCGGTGAGCTTGGCCGAGCCGGTCCCCTCCATGTAGACGCCCGTGTAGGTGCCGCTCATGGTCGTGGTCAGCTCGACGGTGCTGGTGAGCGGGATGCCGGTGGCCTCGTCGACGAAGCTTGTGCCCTTCATCGTCCCCTTGATCTGCATGGGGCTCTCTGCGTCGGTCTGGGTGAGATCGGCCGTCATGCCGATCTTGGCGCAGCGCCGGCCGCGGTGGACACCGCGCCCGATGAGCTTGTATGTGGCGGTGCCGGCGATCTCGATCTCCTCGCCCGACCCGGTCAGGTCGTCGATCTCCTCGGTGACCGGGCTGGTCCACGACGCGCCTGGGTGGACGGGGCCTTCGGGGAAGACGCGCTTGCCGCCGAGGATCAGCTCGAGGTCGATCGAGTCGATCTTCTCGGCGGGGGGCGAGAGCTTGACCTGGCCGCGGTCGCTGATCCAGACCTTGTAGGCGGTGATCAGCAGCTTGGAGAAGTCCGGGGCGGCGCCGAGCTTGGGCGAATCCCACCGGCCGGAATAGACGCGTTCGCCGTCGCGGTAGAGCGTGGCGCTGTTCTCGTCGCCTTCGATCCGGGTCGTGCTGGGGCCGAGCTTCATCTCGCGCTCGTAGAGCAGGTCGTGGAATCGCACTTCCGTCTCGATCGTGCCGTCGGGCGCCAGGCCCTTGCCCCGGACGCTCACGATGATCTGGACCGAGTCGGACGCGGCGACCTCGATGGTTGTCTGGCCGTGCGAACCTCTGAGCTCCGTGTTCAGCTCTTGGGTTGCCTCGTAGACTTGGAGCTGGTTGAGGCCGAGGTCAAAGCTCAGCGCGACGCCCGCATCGACCGGTGTTGTACCGGCCGGCTCAACCGTCTCGGCCGGCTCGGCCTTGTCCGGTGGCTGGCTCGGCGTGGTCGTCACGGACGGGCTGGGCTTCGAGGCGGCGGCCAGCTTGCGCCTCGCCTCGTCGTCGAGGTCGAGGGCGTCGGCGTGGATCCAGCCGCGTGTGCCGCCGGTGCTGGACGGGAGGAAGCCGTAGACCCAGTCACCGTGGAGCCGGTCGGCCCGGAAGGTCTGGCCGGCGGCGACCTCGGCGAGCACGGCGCCGCTGGGGGCGTAGAGCTTGGTGTCGGTCTGGAGCGTGACCTCGACGGCCGCGGCGTCGATGGCGAACAGGGCGATCGCCGCGAGGGCGATCAGGCCCGTGAGCGTTCCTCTCATCGGGGCGCCTTTCAGAGCTGCTGTTCTTCCTCGAGCGTGTCGCCCGTGTAGCGGATCGCGATCGTCGTGGTCTGCTTGGAGGTCACCGGGATGTTGTTAAACGCCAGCTTGACGGTTAGGGAGCTCATGAGCCGTGCGCTCAAGGCGATGCCGTTCTCTTCGTCGATCAGGTAGCTGCCGGTCATGTTCTGGGTGGCGCGCTTGCCGCTCACAGACTCGTCTTGGGTTGCGACGCCGGTGAAGATGATTCTGGCGCAGCGTCGGCCCTCATGGGTTGTGCGCTTGTGTACCCTATAGGTTACCGTACCGACGAGGGGTATCTGCGCGGTGCCCATCGGGCCGGGAACGGTCAGGCGGACGTTCTGCTCCCACGAACTGCCTGTGCGCACGGCGTGGTGCGGGAAGACCATTGGCGGGGCGAACGTGGCGCCCACGCTGAGGCGGGCTGCATGCGCCAGGGCATCGATACCCGCATCGCCGGTGAACGCGCCGCAGCCGTCGAACGTGGCGGCGATCACCGATCGGGCAGGCCTGGACGCATCGGGCAAGCCCGCGAGCTCTTTTGCGCCCCATTTGCCCGAGTAGATGAACCCATCGTTTCGGTAGAGGGTTGCCGTGTTGGCGTCGCCGGTGAGCTTGATGGTGTTTTCACCCAGCCGCACGTCCGCGTCGAGCTTGTACTTGTGGCAGCGCAGCTTGGCCGTGTGCGTCGCGTCGTTTGCCAGGCCAGTGCACTGGATGGACAGGCCGCACTGGCCAATGATGGTTACCTCGGCATCCACGACAAGGTTGCCCGATTTCCCCGCGGCGGTCTGCTCCATCTTCGAGTCGGCCTCGTAGACGAGAAGCTGATCGGGCTCGAGCACGTATCGGAGCAGGATGGTTTCACCCTGCGGCTCGTCCGGCGCCTCTTCGTCGGCGGTCGGCGGGAGGCCGAGCTTGCGCCGCGCGTTGTTGTTGAGTTCGAGCGCCTCGAGCTTGATCCAGCCGTTGGCGCCGCCGGTGCTCAGCGTCAGGAAGCCGTAGGCCCAGTCGCCGCCGGCCTTCTTCGCCTTGAACCGGTGGCCGGCCGTGACGTCCTGGATGACGTTGCCGCCGTTGTCGTAGAGCTTCGTGTCCGACTTGACCGTGACTTCGACGGCCGCGGCGCTCGCGGCGAGCACGGCGG
>CAZCQN010000104.1:0-10903 GCA_964500825.1 uncultured Verrucomicrobiota bacterium
CCGAGGGCGAGGCCGAGGCGATCCGGCTCGTGAACGAAGCGGCGAACAAGTACTTTGTCGGAAACGCGCAGCTCCTCCGCAAGCTCGAGGCGACTGAGAAGGCGCTGAGGGACAATGCGAAGATCGTAGTCCCCGCGGGCGCCGAGCTCGTCAACGTTGTCGGCGAGATGGCGGGCGTGCTGCCGCTGACGAGGCGGTCCGGAGGCGCAGGAGGCACGGCAGAATCCTGATCCGGCACCCAGGCTAGCGGCGGCGAAGAACTACGGCGCCGTTACGTTCGACCGAAAGAAGACCACGCTCCCATCGTGGCCGATGTGCGAGTCCTTCGGGCTGGCAAGCCGAGCAATCGCATCCACAGCTAACCCGGTGCGGCCCGCCGTGGCCTGCGTGCGGCCGTAGTCGCAGACATTAGCCTTAGCACACACGGCGCAGCAACTCGTGCGCACTACGGGTTCTATTCCCCGTAGGTTGCCGCCTCCTCGAAAAGAGCCACTTGGCCTGACCCGCGTTCAACTCTCAGGCCCTTTCTTTCTCCGGGCGCCTCGAAGTGTCCACCAAGGGCGTCAAAGCGGAACTTGCTTGCCTCCAGGTAATCCTTCCGCGTCTCGAAGGCCAACCATCTCCTGCCAGCGTTCTCGGCAACAGCTCCTGTCGTGTTACTCCCAGCAAAGGGGTCGAGCACCAAGTCTCCCTCGTCGGACAGGAAGTCTATGAAAAAAGCTGGCAGCTGGGGAGGGAAACGGGCCGGGTGAGGCTTAAGACCGGCCTTCTTGCATTCCCGGAGGTAGTAGCCGTTGCTATCGTTGTTGCCGAGCTCCAGGAGATTCGGGGGTATTGCGCCTCCCAAGTCCTTTCCGAACTTCTGCGTGATGTTATGGCCGGAAGGCCGCCGCTTGGCTCTGTACCCTTTTTCAATCAGGCGAAGCATGTCCTTGCTGTAAGGTCGCAGGACTCGTCTATTATCCGCTTTCGGAAACGGTTCTTTCGAGAGCCACCACAGGCATTCCACGGAGTCTCTAATCCTGATCTTCCGAACGGTGACCCACTCAGCTGGAGCGGGAAGCTTGGCTGGGTTGTACCAGTACAGCTCTTGTGCCAGGTGAAAGCCCAGCTCTTCGCATAAGGCGATGAGCAGTTTGAAGTGGTATAGGGAACGTGTAGGTTGCCCCTTCTGGTAGCTTCCCCCGATGTCAATGACCAAGCTACCGTCTGGAGTCAGCACGCGATGGAACTCGCGGGCGAAACCCAGGAACCACGGCACGTATTCGTGCTTCTCAACGTTCCCGTACTCCTTCTTGAAGTGAAGCGCGTAGGGAGGCGACGTTAGCACGAGATTCACGCACGCGTCGGGCAGCTGCTTCAGGAACCTGCGGGCGTCCCCCCGATAAGCTGCCCCGAGGTCGGTGGCATAGAAAGCCTTCTCTCTCATGAGTTGCGTAACCATGTTGCTCGGTCCCACTCGATCACCCTATTATAGCTGCGTGGCGCTCTTTCGCAAGAAGGGAGAGCTGCTAGCTAGTCGCTCAGCGCGTCAAGGACCCGTCGGATGTCTCGTTGCCAGGGGGCCGCAGCATGCCGCGGAACCGGGTGGAATACCTCGAGTCTGCCACGGTGCTTCCTATGGCGTGCCAGTTCTCTCGCTGCTGCGTACAAGAACTCCCACGACCCAGTCTGGTTGAACAGGCATACGGCGACGATGTCAAACTCATCTGGTCTATAGTACCTTGTTTTCTCCCCTGTGTTGGGATCCAAGCCGCCGCGGGTTTTCTGGAGCTCCACCTTGAATTGCCCGCTTCTCGCGCCGGTTCTGTACGTGTCTCCACTCCTGACGTTCTTACACTGGATGCTGAGGCGGCGGTTCCTCCATTTGAGGAAGAAGTCAGGATCACCGTCTTTGTCGCTCCACTGCAGCTCTGATATGAGGCCGCGCGTCTCCAGCTCGCGGAGGGAACGGTACAGATGAAGCTCTGCGAGTTTGCCTTTGACATCCACCCGCGCCCGGAAGCCGCTCTGGATCGCGTCGAGGATGTCTCTGGCGGACGCGTTCAGTTCCTTTTCCAGAGGATGGGCGATGCTATCGCTTCTTCGTCTTCCGTCCGACGCCACGAAAAAGCTCCTCGAGGTTCACGCCGAGGGCATGGGCGATATCTTGGGCAACTTGCACGGTCACGTTCCGTTCACCGCGCTCGATCCCGCCGATGTACGTCCAGTGGCGTCCCGCTGCTTCCGCCAGCTCCTCCTGGGTCCAGCCCCGGCCTTTTCGGAGCTCGCGTACGCGTGCGCCGAGTTCTTTCTTGACGTTGCCCATGATTAATCAGTCTCAACCGGATTGCCTGAGTCGTACAGAGACTATGAGTATTCCTGCTGGACGCGCCGTCGTCGACGCCTCGGCGACCTTCGCACACAGGGACCGCGGGCGCTCGGTACGCACTGCATGCACGGCGAGAGGGTATGCCTGGTTGATGCGAGAAGCGTTCCCAATAGTCAGGTGAAGAGGCCCATGGTCTTTGCAGCTCGCTTCGCATCGCGCAAAGGCGAACTGCGTTCGGGGTGCGTTGTGTGTTGTCCGGAGAAACGGACCAGACCGGGGTGGCTGCAGCTTGCAGCACTGAGCCTAGCGGCGGCGCAGGAGGACGGCGATGAGCGTGGCGAGCGCGGTGAGGATGATGCTCACAACGAGGCAGGTGGCGATCGGGATGTAGATGTGCGAGCCGTCGCGCTCGATGTGGATGTCGGCCGGAAGCCGGCTGAAGCCGGGGAGCCGGCCGAGCCACGGCACTCGCACGCGCAGCACGAGGAGCAGGCCGACGACGGCGAGGCCGATCCCGACGACGATGAGCAGGGTGCCGATCCGCACCGGCATCGTGCTTTCCTCCAGGATTTCTCAGACAGGATTGACGGGATTAGCAGGATTTCTTCAATCCAGTTGATCCTGTCAATCCTGTCTAAGACTCCTTCCTCTCGCCGGACTCACTCATTGGCGGGGCCGAAGTACGCTTCGAGGAACTCGGCGGCGAGCGGCGCGGCCGTGCGGCCGCCGGTCCGGCCCTCCTCGACCATGACGACGACGACGATCTCGGGCGCGTCGAGGGGCGCGAACGCGATGAACCACGTCAGGTTCGTCTCCGACTCCTTCGGCCCGACCTCGGCCGTGCTCGTCTTGCCGGCCACGTTCAGATGATCGAGGTGCCTGAACGCGCTGTAGCCGGTGCCGCCCTCGCGCGTGACCTCGCGCAGGCCTTGCTTGACGAGCACGAGGCTTTCGGGACTGATCTCGATGCGCCGCGCGTGCGGCTGGAACTCGTTGGTGCCGTTCGGCCCGACGACCTTCGTGACGAGCCGCGGCGCGTACTGCACGCCGTCCATCGCCACGCCCGCGTAGAGCTGCGCGACCTGCAGCGGGGTGACCTCGAGCGGGAACTGGCCGATGCTCAGATTCACCGTGTAGCCGGGATACCAGGTCGCGTAGTCGCGTGCGCGCCAATCGTCCGAGTGCCGCCACTCGTCGGTCGGGTTGACGCCGGCGTGCTCGTTCGGCAGCTCGATGCCGGTCGGTTGGCCGAGGCCGAACTGGTCGGCGAGCGAAACGATCGGCTCGCGGCCGATCCGGTGTCCGGTCTTGTAAAAGAAGACATTGCACGACTTCTTGATCGCGGTGACGACGTTCATCTCGCCGTGCGCGTGGCGGTGGTAGCACTCCCACGTGATGTTGCCGAGCGTGAACGTGCCCGGGCAGTCGAAAACCGTCTCACCGCTGATGCGCCGTTTCTCGTCGGGAAGGTTGAGGGCCGCGAGCGCAACGACCACCTTGAAGGCCGAGCCGAGCGGGTGCGGGTCGCTGATGCAGCGGTTCCAGAGCGGGCGCGACCGGTCGGTGTTGAGGCGTTTGATCTCGGCGGCCGCGTCGGGCGGCCTCGGGATCGCGAACACGTTCGGGTCGAAACTCGGCGTGCTTGCCAGCGCGAGGACGTCGCCCGTGCGGGGGTCCATCGCGACGAGCGCGCCGCGCCGGTCGGCCAGGATCTGCTGCGCCCGGCGCTGGAGCTCGACGTCGAGCGTGGTGTAGACGTCGCTGCCTGGGGCCGGCTCGTGCTCGACGTCGAGGACGCGCCGCCGCCGGCCGAGGTTGTCGACCTCGACGGTGATCCACCCCTTATGGCCCTGCAGCTCGTGCTCGAACGTGCGCTCGAGTCCGGCGAGGCCGACCACGTCGCGGCCGTCGTACTCGAGCTCGGGCGATCGCTTCGCCAGCTCGTCGAGCGCCTGCCGGCTCGGCACGAGGCCCGTGTAGCCAAGCGCCTGGGGCGCGAGCTCGCCGTGCGGGTAGCGGCGGGCGAAGTTGGTCAGCGGCATCAGGCCGGGCGTGAGCGGCTCGAGCACCTTGAGCTTGGCGTACTGCTCGAACGTGATGTCGCGCTTGATCTCGACGGGCACGTAGCGGACCACGTTCCTTGGGTCGAGGCGGTCGCGGATCGCGTCCTCGGGCACGCCGAGCACGTCGCGCAGCACGGCGACGACCCGGTCCTTGTCAGCACGGTGCTCGAGCTTGCCGTAGTCGACGCACGCGTCGAGGCGCGCGCGGTTGTCGGCGAGCGGCTGGCCGGTGCGGTCGAGGATCCGGCCGCGCCCGGGTCGCACCTTGACGGTGCGCTCGCGGTTGCGCAGGGCGAGCGCGCGGTAACGGCTGGCGTGCACAACCTGCAGCGACCAGAGCCGGAGCATGAGGACCACGAAGCACACGGTCAGCACGACGAGGACAATGCGCGGCCGTCCGGTCAGTCCTGGTCGTGGACGCGGCTCAATCATGGCGGCTGTACAACCTCGGGTGACGCTCCATCCGGGCCAGCACGAACAGCCCAACCAGGGCCGTGACGATCGCGCTCGGCAACAGCGCACGCGGCAGCATGACGACAGGGCTGTACGCGTCGCCGTGCAGGCGCAGCACGTAGTAGATCACGACGGCGCAGATCGCGGTTCCCGCGAGCACCAGCAGCACGCGTATGACGAGAGCGCCTCGGAACAGCGCCTCGTGCAGGCCGCCGACGACGAACCCGACCGCCCCGTACCCAAGCGCGCACACGCCGAGCGGGCCCCCGCCGACGAGATCGGTGGCCAGGCCGGCGATCACGCCGAGCAGGAACCCGCGCTGCTCGTTGACGCGCAGCGCGGTGCCGATCAGCACGACGAGACACAGGTCCACGCGCACCGTGCGGAACGCCGGGACGAGGTGCGCGAGCGCCGCTTGCGCCAGCGCGCACAACACAAAGACGACAAACGCCTGCCACAGTCTCATTGGTCAATCACCACAAGGACTTCGCTCAGGCGGTCCGCCTCGGCCGGCCGCGCGAGCACGGCCGTCTGCCACCCTTCTTGCTCGCCGCGCATGGTGGCCACCGTGCCGAGCTCGAACCCCTCGACGAAGCGGAGCTCGCTGACCTCGTCGTCGGTCGTCGCGCGCCACGTCACGATGCGGTCGCCGACCTGCACCGCGGGCGCGTTGGCCAGGTACTTGAACAGCAGCGTGCGCGTGCTCGTTGTCTCGACCAGGCCGCGCGTGGCGCGCCCGACCACGGCTGCGGGGATGGTGCTCCGGGCGTCGAGCACGAGCATCACCCGGCTCCAGCCCGGGCCGACCTCCTCGACGCGCCCGACGTACCAGCGGCCGCGCACCACGGGCATGCCCGGGCGCACGCCGCTGCCGGTGCCGACGTCGATCACGGCCGTGTCGTACCAGCTCGTCGGGTCGCGGCCGATGACGCGCGCCGGGAGCAGCGTTAGATCGAGCGCCGCGAGCGCCTCGAGCTGAGCCGTCGTCGCACGGAGCGATTCGAGCTCGGCCTGGAGCGCGGCGCGTTCGGCCTCGAGCTGCTCAACCTCGCGCTTCAGTTCGTCGCGTTCGGTTACGACGCCGCGCCCGATGATTGCGTCCCCGACGCGGCCGAACCACCGGCCAACCGCCGCGAGCCCGCGCAGCACGGGCTGCACGACGGTCATCACCGGCTGACGCGCGCGGCGCGAGATCGGCAGGTCGAGGCTCAGCAACACGAACAGCGCCACAAGCACGGCAAGCGCTACGAGCGTGCGTCGTCGATGGAACAATGCGCTGGGCATTGGGCCTCGGTCCGCTACAGTTCGTTGTTGTCCTTGAAGCTATAGTACTCGGCGTCGCCCACGACGACGTGGTCGAGCAGCCGGATGCCGACAAGTTCGCCGGCTTCCTTGATGCGGCGCGTCGTCTCGCGGTCCACGCTCGACGGCCGGCAGTCGCCGGTCGGATGATTATGACAGACAATGACGGAGGCGCAACTGGAGCGGATGGCGCTCCGGAACACCTCGCGCGGGTGCACGAGGCTGGCGTCGAGCGTGCCGATCGACACCGTCTCGTCGCGGATGAGCCGGTTCTTGCGGTCGAGCATGAGGATCTTGAACCGCTCCTGCTCGTGGAGGCGCATCTCGTCGCCGACGAGGGCCATCACGTCGTGCGAGGTGTGGATCTCGGCTCGCTCCGGGCCGCGCGACGCCGTGAGCCGGGCGCCGAGCGCGAACGCCGCCTTGAGCTGCACGGCCTTCGCGTCGCCGATGCCGTCGACGGTGCACAGCTCCTCGATCGGTGCCTTCGCCACGCCGGGCAGGCCGCCGAAGCGATGCAGCAGCTCGCTGGCGAGCTCGCGCGCGTTCCGTTTCTGCCGGCCCGTGCGCAGGATGATGGCGAGCAGCTCGCTCGTCGAGAGCGCCTGCGCCCCGTGCCGCAGCAGTCGTTCGCGTGGCCGCTCGTCCTCGGGCAGCTCCTTGATCTTGAAATACCCGGCCGGCTCGGTCACGGCGATCCCTTCTGAAGGCTGAAGCGCTCGTAGGCCGGGGCGCGTTCGCGGCGGAGCTCGACGGTAACGAGCGCGCAGTTGTCCTCGTAGCTCGTGTCGAGCACGTGGCCTTCGTCGTGGAGCCGGGCGACGACACGCGAGTCGCGCTGCGGCACGCGGTACGTGGCGACGACGAGCTCGGCGGCGAACTGCTCCTCGATCAGCTCGAGCAGCTCGTCGAGCCCGCGGCCGTCTGTTGCCGAGATCGGCGCGGATTTCGGGATGCGCTGCATCCATCGGCGTGCGATCTCGGGATGCTCGATCCGGTCGATCTTGTTCAGCGCCGCGACCGTCGGCTTGGCCTGCGCGCCGAGCTCGGTCAGGACCGCGTCGACCGCGTTTGCCTGTTCCTCGGCCGCCGGGTGGCTGATGTCGAGCACGTGGAGCAGCAGGTCGGCCTCGAGCGTCTCCTCGAACGTTGCTTTGAACGCGTCGACGAGCATGTGCGGCAGCTTGCGAATGAAACCGACCGTGTCGGAAAACAGCACGACGCGGCCGCTCGGGATCTCGAGCTTGCGCGTTGTCGGGTCGAGCGTGGCGAACACCTTGTCCTCGACGAACGCGTCGGTGCCCGTGAGCCGGTTGAGCAGCGTCGTCTTGCCCGCGTTGGTGTAGCCGATGATGGCCACGGTGCGCACGTTGTGGCGCGCGCGCGATTTGCGCTGTGTCGCCCGTTGGCGGCGGACCTGCTTGATCTGTTGGCTCAGCCGGTGGATGCGCTCGCGCACGCGGCGGCGGTCGATCTCGATCTGGGTCTCGCCCGGACCGCGTGTACCGATGCCGCCCGGCTGCCGTTCGAGATGCGTCCACAGCCCGCGCAGGCGCGGCAGCATGTATTGGTGCTGCGCGAGCTCGACCTGGAGCTTCGCCTCCTTGGTCTGCGCGCGCTGGGCGAAGATGTCGAGGATAAGCGCCGTGCGATCGACGATCTTGCGCCGGACCTCACGCTCGAGGTTGCGCTCCTGCGCCGGGGAGAGCTCCTCGTCGAAGACCAGCGTATCGGCCCGCTCAGCCTCGCAGAGCAGCCGGAGGTCTTCGACCTTGCCCTTGCCGACAAGGAACGCCGCCGTCGGCCGGTCGCGCTTGACGATCTCCTGCGCCACGACCGTGCCGCCCGCCGTCTGCACGAGCTGGCCGAGCTCGGCGAGGTGATCCTGCACCGTCCACTCGTCGGTGTTCCTGAATTGCACACCAACGAGGACGGCCCGCTCCTCGCGCTCCTCGTCTGTCTCGATGAGCTCGGTCATCGGCTCTTCGCGGACTCAATATGTTCTTGGATTGCTCTCGCCAGTGGCGCGACGGCGGTGGTGTCGCCCGTCGCGTCGTACCATTGTATTCTAGAATCCTTGCGGAACCAGGTCAATTGATGCTTGGCGTAGCGGCGCGTGTTCCGCTTGATGAGGCGCTTCGCCTCATCAAGCGTGCGTTCGCCGCGCAGGACGCCGATGATCTCGGCGACGCCGATCGCCTGCATCGCCGTTGGGCTGCGTTCGATACCGGCCTGGACGAGGCACTCGACCTCCTCGGCGGCGCCCGCGTCGAACATCGCCTCGACCCGCTCGTCGATCCGGCGGTAGAGGGCCGCGCGCGGCATGCCGAGGCCGAGCATGAGGCACGGCTTCGGCTGCTGCCACTCGGTTTGCTGCTCGCTGATCGGCCGGCCCGTCGTCTCGTGCACTTCGAGCGCGCGCACGATGCGCCGCAGGTCGTTGTGCGCGATCCGGGCGGCGGCTTTGGGGTCCAGTTCGGCCAGCCGCGCGTGCAGGTTCTCGGCGCCGACCGCCTCGGCCTCGGCGAGCAGCCGGCTGCGGATCTCCTTCGAGGCTTCGGGGCCGTCGAAGATCCCGTCGGCGAGCGCCTTGATGTAGAGCCCCGTGCCGCCGACGACGAGCGGGCGCTTCCCGCGGCCGCGGATGTCGGCGATCGCCGCGTCGGCGAGTCGCTTGAACTCGGCGGCGCTGAACGGCTCGGTTACGTCGAGCACGTCGATGAGGTGGTGGGGCACGCGGGCGCGCTCGTCGGGCGACGCTTTGGCCGAGAGGATGTCGAGGCCGCGGTAGACGTGCATCGAGTCGGCCGAGACGATTTCCAAAGAGACGCGGTCGGCGACGGCGAGCGCCGTCGCCGTCTTGCCGACGGCCGTCGGGCCGACGAGGTAGACCGGCTCGGGCCCATGCATCAGCGCCGCTTGAACTCCTTCTCGAGATCGTGTTCGGTCAGGCGGATCATCGTCGGCCGGCCGTGCGGGCACGTGGCCGGCCGCTCGCATGCGGCCAGGTCGGCGAGGAGCCGCACGCTCTCGTCGCGGGTGAGCGTGTCGTGCGCCTTCACCGCCGCCTTGCACGCGGCCGTGATGAGCGTTTGCTCCGGCCGCTGGCGGTACTCGGTCTGGTTCGCGTCGGCCTCATCGAGAATATCGCGGAACACCTCGTCCCACTCGGCCTCGGGCATGTAGGTCGGCGTCGCCTCGACGAGGTACGTGTTTGGCCCGAAGACGCGCAGCTCGAAACCCATCCGGTTGAACAGCCCGAGGTGCTCGTCGATCACGAGCGCCTCGCGCGTGGTGAGCTCGATCGTACGCGGCACAAGCAGCCGCTGGGACGCCCGGTCGCGGCCATCGAGCGCGGCCATGATCCGCTCGTAGAGGACGCGCTCGTGCGCGGCGTGCTGATCGACGATGACCAGCCCGCCTTCGTCCTCGGCGAGCAGGTACGAGTCGCGGAACTGCGCCAGGTACTTGAGCTGCCACGCGCGCCGCGTCGGCGCCGACTGCTCGCTCGGTTCCTCGGCCTCGGTGTCTGTCTCGGTTCCCGTGCCGCGCTCGCGCTCGAACAGCCCGGCCGCCGTCGGTGCGGGCGCGTCGCGCTTCGTCCAGAACTGCTCCGCCGACGAGGCCGCCAGCTCCTGCTCAAAACCCGTTCTCTCTGGTGCTGCCTCTGCGTGCTCTGCGCGCTCTGCGGTGGATTCTTCCTCTTGTTTGGGCAGCGACACGGCCGGCGTCAGGTCGGCGGCCTTGAGCGCCTCGGCCACGGCGGTCGCGATCGCTTCCCGGAGGTCCCACTCGTTGCGGAAGCGCACCTGGCGCTTCGTCGGGTGCACGTTCGGGTCGATGTGCGCGGGGTCCACGTCGATGAACAGCACGGCGACCGGATAACGCCCACGCATGAGAAGCGACTTGAACCCAACCTCGACGGCGCGCGAGACGCCCGTGTACCAGAACGGCCGCCGGTTGACGAAGTAGTACTGCTGCGCGCGGTTCGAGCGCGTCAGCGACGGCGTGCCGACGAGGCCGGTGATCGTGAAGCCGCCCGCGTCGTGTTCGACGGGCACCATTTGTTTCAGCGTCTGCCGGCCGAAGACGCCGGCGGCGCGATCGGCCAGCGACTCGGCCTTGGGCATGAGGGCCGTGACCTTGCCGTTGTGCATGAGCGAGAAGTAGATGCCCGGATGCGCGAGCGAGTACGTGTCGACCGTGCGCGCGATCTCGCCCATCTCGCGCTCGGTGCTCCGCAGGTACTTGCGGCGCGCGGGCACGTTGCGGAAGAGCTGCCGCACCTCGACCGTCGTGCCCGAGCCGCGGCCGACCTCCACGACGTTGACGAGCCGCCCGCCGTCGACCTTGACGAACGTGCCGGTCTCGGCGCCGCGTTCGCACGTGGTGACCGTGAGCCGCGAGACCGCCGCGATCGACGAGAGCGCCTCGCCGCGGAAGCCCATCGTCGCGATCCGCGCCAGATCGGCCGCCTCGCGGATCTTGCTCGTCGAGTGGCGCTCGACGCTCAGGATCGCGTCGTCGCGGGTCATGCCGGTCCCGTCGTCGCTCACGCGCACGAAGCTTCGGCCGCCGCCGCCGACCTCGACCTCGATCTCGGTCGCCTCGGCGTCGAGCGCGTTCTCGACCAGCTCCTTGACGACCGACGCCGGCCGCTCGATCACCTCGCCGGCGGCGATCTTGTTCGCCATCGTCTCGCTGAGCACGTGAATGCGGTTCATGGCCGCCGCGGATGCCTCCTCGCAACCCTTGACCAGCGAAGCGCACACCA
>CAZCQN010000105.1:0-10889 GCA_964500825.1 uncultured Verrucomicrobiota bacterium
CGCAACCGATGGAGATTCTCTGGCGCCGGCAGGGTTTTTCAGCAGCCTGCTAGCGCTGGGCTTCGGCGCCGAGGGCGTCGAGCCATCCGACGAGCACCTCCCGAGCCCAGGCCGGCGAGAGCGTCAGTCTGCGCACAAAGAGCAGTGGGCCGGAGAACGTCTCCGTGGCGGTCACGCGCGTGAGGTGTTCTTCGGGCTCAAGGGTGAGCCGGTGTCGGTGGGTCAGCCCGAAGCCGTGGGCGACCCATGCGAGACGGCGCGGCGGCTCGACGGCGACGACCTCGGCGTGAACGGTCATGCGCTTGGTGCGAAGGCGGAAGGCGATGGCGGCCCGCGCGCCGCGTCGCCACTGGCCCTCGGTGAGCCAGCGGGCCGCCGGGATCACCCGGGACCATTTCGGCCAGGCCGGCAGATCTTCGATGACGGCCCAGATCCGCTCGGGCGCTCGGGGGATCGTGACCGTGTGCTGGATTTGGAACATCGTCGCCGTGACGTGCCGCCGGGTTACTGCGCCAGAATCTCCGCCAGCTCGACGAGCGCGGGGTTGATCGGCTTCTTGCGCGTGAAGGTGTCCTCGAGCGAGGTGTGGACGATCTCTCCGTTGACCTCGCCGACCATGACGTTGAATGCCCCGGCCGCGAGCGCGTTGACCGCCTCGTATCCGAGCCGCGAGGCCAAGAGCCGGTCGATGGCCATCGGCCGGCCGCCGCGCTGCATGTGGCCGAGGATCGAAACGCGGAAGTCGATGCCGGCCGACTCCTTGAGCCGCTCGCCGAGCGCGATGGCGCCGCCGATCTCGTCGCCCTCGGCGACGACCATGATGAGGCTCGTCTTTCCCGCGGCCGTGCGCTGGTGGATGCGCTTGGCGATCGCCTCGACGTCGGTGCGCGTCTCGGGGATGAGGATCTCCTCGGCGCCGCCGCCGATGCCGCTCGCCAAGCCGATAAAGCCGGCGTGCCGGCCCATTACCTCGATGATGAACATCCGGTCGTGGCTTTGGCCCGTGTCGCGGAGCTTGTCGATCGCGTCGAGGGCGGTGTTGACCGCCGTGTCGTAGCCGATCGTCAGGTCAGTGCCGTAGAGGTCGTTGTCGATCGTGCCCGGCACGCCGACGACCGGCACGCCGTGCTCGTTGATCAGGTCGAGCGCGCCGCGGAACGAGCCGTCGCCGCCGATGCACACGAGCCCGTCGATGCCGTGCGCGCGGAGGTTGTCGGCGGCCTTGCGGCGGCCCTCGGCGGTGTGGAACTCGGGTGCGCGCGAGGTCTTCAGGATGGTGCCGCCCTGCTGGATGATGTTCGAGACCGAGCGCCGGCCCATCGGCTCGATCGTGCCGGCCATCATGCCCGCGTAGCCGCGGTGGATGCCGTGAACTCCGATCTCGAGATGCCATGCCGTGCGGACGACCGCGCGCACGGCGGCGTTCATCCCGGGCGCGTCGCCGCCGCTTGTGTAGACGCCGATCCGGCGCACCGCCGGTGTTTCGCTCATCGGGCGAGCACTCCCATCGCGCTATCCGAAGAAAACCCGCAGCGCGTCGTACAGGCTCGGGTCCACCGTGCGCGTCTTCGCCAGCGCGTCCTTGAGGGGGACCGACACGAAATCGTTGCCGCTCAGGCTCACCATGGTGCCGAACTTGCCTTGCTCGATGAGCTCGACGGCCGTCATGCCGAAGCGGAGGCCGAGGTAGCGGTCGTAGGCGCTCGGCGAGCCGCCGCGCTGCAGGTGGCCGAGCACGACGAACCGCGTCTGGAAACTCGTGCGCCGCTCGATTTCGTTCGCGAGCCGCTCGCCGATCCCGCCCAGCCGCACGTGGCCGAACTCGTCGAGCCTCTTCTCTTGGAGCACAACTCCTTCGCCGAGGTCGGCGCCTTCCGAGACGGCGACGATCGAGAAATCGCGCCCGCGTGCATGGCGTGCTATAATGATGCGGCACACCTCGTCGAGGCTCATCTTGACCTCGGGGATCAGAATCACATCGGCGCCGCCGGCCAGGCCGGCGTAGAGCGTAATCCAGCCTGCGTGCCGCCC
Organism: uncultured Verrucomicrobiota bacterium; assembly: GCA_964500825.1. GTDB lineage: Bacteria > Auribacterota > JABMQX01 > JAFGEW01 > JAFGEW01 > CAYUZG01. Next base: position 2,032 of record CAZCQN010000105.1, read on the forward strand.
CATCAGCTCGATTATGAGCACGCGGTTGTGCGATTCCGCCGTCGTGTGGAGCCGGTCGATCGCGTCCGTGGCGATATTGATTGCGGTGTCGAAGCCGAACGTGCGGTCGGTGCCGCACAGGTCGTTGTCGATCGTCTTCGGCACGCCGATGGTCGGCAGCCCCTCGTTCTCGTGAAGCTTCTGGGCGACGCCGAGCGTGTCGTCGCCGCCGACGGCGATGAGCGCGTCGAGCCCCAGCGCCCGGAAATTGCTCTTCACTTTCTCGACGTGCGCAGGCTCCCTGTACGGGTTCGTGCGCGAGGTGCGCAGGATGGTCCCCCCGCGCGGGAGAATGCCGGAGACCTTGTCGCGCGTGAGCGGCATCGTCGCGTTCTCGATCATGCCGAGCCACCCTTTGAGGATGCCGACGACCTCGTAGTCGAGCGCAATCGACTTGCGCACGATCCCGACGAGCACCGGGTTGAGGCCCGGGCAGTCGCCGCCGCCTGTCAACACACCAACTCGTTTGCCTGCCATCGTTCCGATTGGCCCTCTTCTTTGTGCTCGAACGCCAGGGAGCCGGCGACTAGCTGTCCGGCTCTTCCTTGTCCGGCTCCTCGACGGGTTCCTCCGGATACTGCTCGACCGGCGCCGCCGGTGCGACCGGCTCGGCTCGCGGGAGGATGCGGGCGATGAACACCTTGACGGTGTGCACGTTGGCCAGGCCGAAGAAGCTCTGCACCTGGCTGCGCACCGTTTTCTGGACCCGCTCGACGACGGTGTGCGGGTTCTGATCGTCCCAGAGCGTCACCCGTGCCTCGATCGCCACGCCGCCGTCGGCGGCCACCACCGTCGGCGTGATGTCGCGCACCTCGGGGAAGCTTTGGCCGAGCCGCTTGATGAAATCCTCGATCGCGCTGATGGCGATGATCAGTTCGCCGTCGGGGTTGTCAAACGAAATGCAGTCCTGGCGCCGCACGCGCGCGATGAGCGCCACGACAAACACGACGACGATGAGCACCATGAGGCCGCCGACGATTTTGCCCCACACGGTGCCGATCGCCGCGTCGAGGCTCACGTCCTTGAGGAACGGGATTGTCTCGCGCAGCAGAACATGCAACCCGAGAACAACGAAGGCGACCGTGATGATCGCGCTGGCCACAATCGCTACGGCGGCCGGTGTACGCCGGTACCCATGCATGGCTAGCCCTCCTGTCGTGCCTCGCCTTGGTCCGATCCCGCCTCGGGCGCCTCGGCGTCCGGCTCGTCGGCGCCGGCTTCGTCGGCGCCGGCCCTGTCGGCGCGTTCGCCCGTCGGCGCGCCGCTCGGGCCGCGGATTCCCTGCACCGTGACGTTGACGGCGCGGACGAACTTGCCGGTCGTTTCCTCGATCGCACTGCGGAGCCGGCTCTGGATGTTGGTGGCCACGTCCGGAATGCGCGCCCCGTATTCGACCATGATCGTCACGTCGAGCGTGACGGCATTGCCATCGGACTCGATCTTGATGCCCTTGGCAGGGCCCTTGCGGCCGAGCAGGCCACCTACGAGGCCGGTCGAGGAGGCCGCAACGCCTTTGACTTCGCCGAGCACCATGCTGGCGATCGTCGAGATCACGTCGTCGCTGACGCGGACCACGTCCTCGTGACCGGCGTGCTCCATCTCCTCGCTCGAGTATCGGTTCTGTTGGTTCTCGACCATTGCCGGTTCGACCTCCTTGATCGTGCTCGGCGCGCCCCGACTCGCGTCACGCCCAGTCCTGGTCGCGGACAACTTCGTCGGCGAAGTGGTTGCCGAACGTGCCGTTGACGAACTTCGGGTGGTGCATCACGTGCTTATGGAACGGCAGCGTCGTGGCGACGCCCTCGATCGTGAACTCGTCGAGCGCGCGGCGCATCGTGCCGATCGCCGCACTGCGGTCGGCGCCCCAGGCGAGCAGCTTCGCCAGCAGCGAATCGTAGTGGCGCGGCACGGTGTAGCCTGAGTAGATGTGCGAATCGACCCGCACGTTCGGCCCACCGGGCAGCACGCAGAACCCGATGACCCCCGGCGTCGGCTTGAAACCACTGGTGGGGTCTTCGGCATTGATGCGGCACTCGATCGCGTGCCCGCGCGGCTGGAGCGCTCGCTGGTCGAGCGAGAGCCGTTCGCCGGCGGCGATCCGAATCTGCTCCTTGACCAGGTCGACGCCGTAGACCATCTCGGTCACGGTGTGCTCGACCTGGATGCGCGTGTTCATCTCGATGAAGTAGAAGTTGTTGTCCTTGTCGAGCAGGAACTCGATGGTGCCCGCGTTCACGTAGCCGACCTCCTGCGCGAGCTTGAGCGCGGCGCGCGTCATGGCGCGCCGAATCGACGGCGTGATCGCCGGCGACGGCGCCTCTTCGATCAGCTTCTGGTGCCGCCGTTGGACCGAGCAGTCGCGCTCGCCCAGGTGGACGGCGTTGCCCTTGCCGTCGGCCACGATCTGTATTTCGACGTGACGCGGGTTCTCCAGGTATTTCTCGATGTACACGTCGGGGCTGCCGAACGCGGCCTCGGCTTCGGCCTGGGCCATGGTGAGCGCGCTCGTGAGCGCCACGTCGGTGTGCGCGACCCGCATGCCCCGGCCGCCGCCACCGGCGGCCGCCTTGACCATGACGGGGTACTTGATCTTCTCGACGACCGTGAGCGCCTCGGTCTTGTCGGCCACGACGCCTTCGCTGCCGGGGATCACGGGCAGGCCGGCGCTCTTGGCGGCGCGGATCGCTTCGGCCTTGTCGCCCATGCGGCGGATCACGTCGGGACTCGGGCCGATGAACTTGACGCGGCAGCTCTCGCAGATCTCGGCGAAGTGCGCGTCCTCGGCGAGGAATCCGTAGCCGGGGTGGATCGCCTCGACGTCGAAGATCTCGGCCGCCTTGATGATGCTCGGGATGTGCAGGTACGATTCGGCGCTCGTGCTGTTGCCGATGCAGATCGCCTCGTCGGCGAGCTGCACGTGGATTGCGCGCTCGTCGGCCTTCGAGTAGACGGCGACCGTGTGGATGCCGAGCTCCTTGCAGGCCCGGATGATCCGCACGGCGATCTCGCCGCGATTGGCGATCAGGATCCTCTCGAACATACGCGCACCGGGACCGGGGTCGTCAGCGGGAACTTCTGCGCTCAGGCGAGCGCCACGCGGAACAGCGGCTCGCCGTATTCAACCGGCTCGGCGTTCTCGACGAGCACCTCGACGATCGTGCCGTCGACCTCCGCCTTGATCTCGTTCATCACCTTCATTGCTTCGAGAATGCACACGATGGTGTCGGGGCCCACGGCGTCGCCGGCGCCGACGAACGGCGGCGCGTCCGGCGAGGGCGCGAGGTAGAACGTGCCCACCATGGGCGAGTCGATGGTGGCGGTCTTGACCGCCTCCGTCTCGGCGCTCTGCTGAGCCGCGTTCGGTGTCGGCGCGATCCCGGTGGGCGCAGGCGCCTGGGCTACGGGCATGGCCGCGATCGTCGGGGTCGCGGCGCCGACCTTGCGCAGGGCCACGCGGAATCCCTCGCGTTCGAGCTCGAACTCGGCCAGGCCGTTCTCGTCCATCAGTTGAAGGATTTGCTTGATTTCGTCGAGGTCCATGCCTGCTCCTTACGCACGAAGGCGTTCTCCCCACGATTGGGCACGTCGAGGCAGCCGCGAGAGCACCTCGTGGCCGTCGGCGGTTACGAGCACGTCGTCCTCGATCCGCACGCCGAACCGGCCCGGCAGGTAGATGCCCGGCTCGACGGTGACGACCATGCCCGTCCGAAACCTTCCCTTCGCACGGGCACCCAGGCCCGGCTGTTCGTGCACGTCGAGGCCGATGCCGTGACCGAGCCCGTGGGTGAACCGTTCGCCGTAGCCTGCGGCCTCGATGACGGCGCGCGCCGCCTTGTCTGGCGCGGCGAGCCTCGTCCTGGCCCGGAGCCGCTCGATGGCCGTGCGCTGGGCCTCCAACACGACGTTGTACACCGCTCGCGTCTGGCGCGGCATCGTAGGGGGCAGTAGGGTACGTGTCAAGTCAGAACTGTAGCCGCGCACCTTGACGCCCCAGTCGATGAGCACCACGTCGGTCGGCCGCAGCGTGCGCTGCCCTGTGTGGTGGTGGGGGACGGCCGAGTGGCGGCCGAACGCGACGATCGGGTCGAACGCGAACCCGTCGCCGCCGTTGGCCATGAAGAAGAACTCGAGCTCGATAGCGATCTCGCGCTCGCGCACGCCCGGACGCAGCAGCGGGAGGATGTGGCGGAACCCGCGCTCGTTCAGTCGGACCGCCTTGCGGATCGCGGCGATCTCGGCCGGCTCCTTGACCGCTCGCACCGCCTCGACCACCCCGCTGGCCGGCTTGCACCGGCGCGCGCCGAGCGCGTCGATCAGCGTGAGCGCGCGCGCGTGCGAAAGGTGAGTGGCCTCGAAGCCGAGGCGCCGCACTCCCTGGCCCTTGAGCCCGTCGCGGATGCTTTCGAACGGGTCCCGCTTCAGCAGCTCAACGGCGTCGGTATCGACCTGCCGCTTGGCTGCCTCGATGTAGCGCGCGTCGGTCAGCAGGAGGCTCATGCCCGAGCCGGTGATCAGCAGGTACGCGTTCGACGAGACGAAGCCGGTCAGGTAGCGGATATTCGTCGGCCGTGTGACCAGCAGCGCGTCGAGCTTGTGCCCGGCGAGCGTCCGGCACACTCTGCGGATGCGGTGTTTCACTGGTGACCTCCAGACTTGTCGAGATGCCCATCGACTCGCGGCAGTCCCGCTTATCCCTTCGCGATGTCGAGCGCGGCGCGCAGCGCGAGCGTGTAGCTCTTCTCACCGAACCCGGTTATCTGGCCGACGGCCACGGGCGCGACGTGCGAGTGGTGGCGGAACGGCTCCCGTGCGTAGATGTTCGACAGGTGGACCTCGATCGTCGGCACGCCGACGGCGGCGATCGCGTCGCGAATCGCCACGCTCGTGTGGGTGAACGCGGCCGGGTTGATGATGATCGCGGCAAACGTGCCCTTGCCGTTCTGGATCTGCTCGACGATCTCGCCCTCGTTGTTCGACTGCACGCACTGGACCTCGGCGCCTTCGTGCTCGGCCATTGCCTTGAGTGCAGCGTCGATCGTCGCGAGGTCGGTCGTGCCGTACATCTGCGTCTCGCGCTCGCCCAGCATGTTCAGGTTCGGGCCGTGAATGACGAGGATGCGCATGGCATTATCTCCCCCGGAAATTAGGGACAGGCACTAGTTTCTCCGGAAATTAGTGCCTGTCCCTAATTTCCGTACGCGGCGCGCAGGCGCTCGAGGGTCGCGTTGAACTCGGCACGCGCTTCGTCGGTATTGTACCGTTCGCGGGCAGTTTGTAAAGCGTCCGAGAACGCCTCGTCGTCGTAGCTCGCCGCCACGGCGAACTGCTCGCGCGCGTCGTCGGACCGGCCGGCCTGGTCGAGGGCGTCGGTGTAGACGAGGCGCATGAACGGATCAGTCGGGAAGTGAGCGACCGCGCGTTCGATCTCGGCCAGGACCGGTTCCCACTCGATGGTGCTCTCGAGGCGCATTCGGTCGAGGCGCACCATGGCGCGCCGGTAGATGAAGAGGGGGCTGTTCGCGTGCAGCTCGAGCGCGCGCGTGTACCAGGCGTCCGCCTCGTTGAGATCGGCGACGCGCCCTCGGCGGATGCCGCGCTGGGCGTAGATGGCCCCGAGGTAGGCCATGTAGTTGTGGTTCAGGGGGTCCCAGTGCAGCGCGCGCTTCATCTCGGCGATGGCGGCCGCCGGCGGATCGGCGGGCCGTTTGAGCGCCTCGCCGGAGAGGATCGCGTGCGCGTTGAAGTAGTGGATCTCGGCCGTCAGCGGCATCGGCACAACGAACACGAGCGGGCCCGCGATCAGCATGAGGACGGCGAGCACGACGACGGCGCGGCCCTCGGTGTGCAGCGTGACGATCTTTTGGCGGACGCCGCCGGTGTGCCGGGCCATCAGCCCGACGAGCAGCATGGCGGTCATGGCGATGCCGGGCACGTAGAGGTCGAAGTCCACGACGCTGTGCAGTAAGAACGCCAGCAGCCCGAAGAAGGCCACCACGACGACCAGGTGGCCGAGCGTCAGCGGCCCCGTGTTCCGCGCGACCTGGCGGACGGCCGGCCACGCGCGGGCGAGCTGCACGATCCAGAACGCGACGAACGCAGCGAGCCCCAACAGCCCCACCTCGATGAAAAGCTGCACGTAGTTGTTGTGGGCGCTGCGTGCGATCCCAACGACGGACGCGGGCTCTTTGTACTTGGTGAACAGCGCGCTGAACGCGTTGAACCCGCTCCCGACAAGATTGCGTCCGAGCGGGCGGTCGGCGGCCATGCGCGCCGCGCCGCGCCAGTAGCCGACGCGCTCCTCGAACGTGTGCGCGCCGCGTTCGAGCAGTTTGCGGCCCGGCGGGGTCGTCGAGACCGCCCCCGCGATGCCGATCGCGAGCGCAAGCACGGCACAAAGCTTCCACGTGGCGATCCGGAGCCGGCGTTGCATGATGAACGCGACGGCGACGGCCACGATCCCCAGGCTGATGAACGCGCCCTTCGACTCGGTCAGGATGAATACGCCGAATGCAAGCACGGGGCCGAAGAGCGCGTAGGCGATCGTCGGGGCCGCGCCGTACTGGCGCGTCCAGTGCCGCATCACGAGCACGAACAGGCACGCGGCCGGCAGCACGAGCGCGTACAAGCCCCCGAGCGAGTTGGGCGAGGAATACGTCGCCATGATGCGGCCGCGCTGGAGCAGCGTGAGCGCGTGCCCCTGCTCGTCGGGCGGCAGGAAACGGTAGACCTGCTGCGTCAACTGCCCGTAGCCGATGAGCCATTGATGCAGTCCGATCAGCGAGACGCACATCGTGCCGGCTATCAACGCGCCCAGCAGCGCTCGCTCGCGCCGCTCCCCGCCGCGCATGTTGACGACGAGGTGGTACAGCAGCACCCAGCAGGTGAACTCCTTCATGGCGCCGATGGCCGAGTGGGGCACGATCGACACAAACGAGCTGAGCAGCCCGACGCCGAGGAACGCCCACAAAAAGACGTCCGCCGTGGTGTAGCGGAACACGAGACGCCGCCTCACGATCATGCCGAGCAGCCAGAAGAACGCGGCGAGCACGACGAGCAGCTCGGCCAGCTCGGTCGCCAGCGGCTGGAGCGGCTCGAGGAGCGACGCGATCGACGGCCCGCCGTAGTTGGGGTTGAGCAGCACGTCGAGATTGATGATGCCGAACTTGAACGGCATCAAGAAGGCGAGCACGAAGAGCACGCCGTACGCGACCTTGTCGTGGACGGTGACCACGTTGGTGCGCCCAGGCGTGCGCGCGCTGCGGGATCGGGAGCTCAAGCGGCCACCTCCTCGCCGAATTCGCCCAACGCTACCAGAGCTCCCGACGCGCGTCAATGCGACGCGAGGATCGCCGACGCGGTGGACGCGATCGTGGTGCGTGGGGCTGTCTGGGTGCTATTTGCGGCGGTTCAGGCGCTTGACCTTGCGGGTGAACTCCTCGCCGAGCGGGTATTCGCGCCCGCTCGTGATGGACGCGAGCTTCTCGAGGAGCTCGGTCTGCTGGCGTGTGAGCTTCTGGGGCGTCTCGATGACGACGCGCACGTGCTGGTCGCCGCGGCCGTAGCCATGCAGGTTCTGGATGCCCTTGCCGCGCAGCCGGAAGATCTTCCCGCTCTGCGTGCCCGCCGGGATCTTGAGCCGCGCCTTGCCGTTGAGCGTGGGCACCTCGATCGAGCCGCCGAGCGCGGCGAGCGAGACGCTGATCGGCACCTCGCACAGCAGGTCGTCGCCGTGGCGATCGAAGATCGCGTGCGGCTCGACGAGGATGAACACGTACAGACTGCCCGGCGGACCGCCACGACTGCCGGCCTCGCCCTCGCCGCCGATCTTGAGCTGGGAGCCGGTCTCGACACCGGCGGGAATGGTGACGTTGAGCGTCTTGCGGCCGCGGACGCGGCCCTCGCCGTTGCAGGTGCGGCACGGATTGCTCACGATCGAGCCGGCGCCGCCGCAGCGGTCGCACGGGCGGCTGATGCTGAAGAAGCCTTGCGACACGCGGAGCTGTCCGGTCCCGTGGCACTGCGGGCACGCGTTGCGCGTCGCACCGGGCGCGAGGCCGGAGCCTTTGCACTCTTTGCACTCGTCGAGGCGCGGCACGACGATCTGCTTCTTGGTGCCGAACGCGGCCTCGTCGAACGTGATCGTCAGGTCGTAGCGCAGGTCCGAGCCGCGCATACCGGCGCTGGGCCGGCGCCGGGCGCGCGTGCCGAAGCCACCCAGGATGGACTCGAAGATGCTCTCGCCGCCGAACGCGCGCTCGAAAACCTCGAACGGGTCGATCGTGCCGAAGCCGAAGCCCCGACCGGCGCCTGCGCCGGCCGGCGCGCCAGTGAGTCCGGCGTGGCCGAACTGGTCGTAGATGCGGCGCTTGTTCGCGTCGGTGAGCACCTCGTAGGCCTCGGAAACCTCCTTGAAGGACTCCTCGGCCGTCTTATCGCCCGGGTTCTTGTCCGGGTGGTACTTCATCGCCAGCTTGCGGTACGCTTTCTTCAGCTCGTCTTCGCCGGCGCTGCGCCCGACGCCGAGCACCTCGTAGTAGTCGCGCTTGTTCGCCATCCGTGCTCCTACTTGTCGTCGTCGAGGACCTCATAATCGGCGTCGACAACGTTCTCGCCCTTCGATTCGCCCTCGTCGCCCCCGGCCTCGCCGGTCGCTGCGCCGGCGCCGGCCTCGGCACCGGCGGCTTGCTGCGCCGCTGTCTGCTGCGCCGCTTGCTGGGCGGTCGCTTGCTTGTAGATCTCCTCGGCGAGCTTGTGCGAGGCGCCCGTGACGGCCTCCATCGCCTTCTTGATCTCGTCGACCGAGCCGCTCTCCATGACCT
>CAZCQN010000106.1:0-6438 GCA_964500825.1 uncultured Verrucomicrobiota bacterium
GTGCGCCAGGAACCCCTCGGCGTCCTGATGGCCCTTGAGCCACTCGAGCGCCTTGCGCACGCACGAGCCGTACTGGGGCGACAGATGGTCCTCGCCGTGGCCCAGGAAGCACAGCAGCGCCAGGCCCGTCATCGACGGCTTGTACGGGTCCTCGCCCCACGAGCCGTCCTCGTTCTGGTGGTCCCTGAGCCAAAGCAGTGCCAGGATAACGGCGCGTTCGGTGCGGTCGTCGCCGCCGCCCTCGATGAGCGCTTCTTCGCGCTCGTAGCGCTGCTGGTACTTGACGTTGCGCGTGCGGCGCCGGGGCGTGGGGATCCGCTTCTTGTCCTCGGGGTCGATCTTGGTGAACGTCACGTTGCTTTCGGTCCGGTAGTCGATCTCGCGGATCTCGGGCGTCTCGATCTCCTCGAGCTCCGTCTCGATCTCCTCTTCTTCGATCTCGATCTCCTCCTCGGGCTGCTCGAGATCGACCTCCTGCATCGTCGGCTCGTAGCCGCCCGGCTCGCCGAAATCGATCGAGGCCGGGCCCAGCCCCTGCTCGACCTCCTCGAAGAACAGGGCGGTGAACATCGTCAGTACGATCACGTGCAGGGCGATCGAGATGAGCGTGTACATCGGCCGGACCACGGTCTCGCGCGGCCGGTGCATCTCGGCCATGCGGAAGGCGTGCCGGGAAACCCAGGCCACGTACCCGCAGCCCGCCACGAACACCGGCGCGCCGATGAACAGGAACGGGAACCAGAGCTTCGCCGCGAGCAGCGTGATGAACACGCCGAGCGAAGGGAACACAAGCGGTATGAGGACTCGAAGCGAGGCGAGCCCGTAGGCGCGCGCGTCGCTGAAGACCGCCAGCACCACGTATAAGGCGAGCGCGATCTGCACCGCCGACCAGATCACGTACGGCACCGAGGAAACCTCGTCGCCTGCCAGAGACAAGAACACGACCAGCACGGCCAGCCCGGCGAGGGCGAGAAACGCCGTCGCGAGCCCGAGGATCACGAAGTGCAGGTGCAGGTTGTGGTGCGACGTGTGGCACTTCGGGCACGTCCAGGCCGTCGTATCGCCGACGTGCTCGACGACGAACACCTCGCGGCACTGCGCGTTCTCGCAGTGGACCGTGTCGCGGTCTCGCTGCTCGCGCCCGGGCTCGGTCTGTGGCTGTCTGCTGGTCCGTATGCTGTCGTCCATCGTTCTCGCTGTGTCCTCAGCGTGGTTGCCGTGCGCCTACCGCTGCGGGCGGTAGGTGGGCAGGTAGCGGTAGTAGACCTCGAGCATCAGGCAACACATCGCGGTCGTGTAGATCGCCTTGTTCGTGCCCTTGAAGCACGTGTCCTCCCACGAGCCGGCGGCGCCGGTCGGGTAGTCCCAGTGCCCGTCCGGCCGCTGTCGCTCGACGAGCATGGTGCTGCACAGCGGGTTCCAGTACTTCCAGTAGACGTTGTCCCGCGGGTCGTCCGTGGCCTGGTACATCGCCTGGGTTACGTAGTACCAGCCGTAGACCGGGCCGAACTCGCCGCCGGCGGTTTTGGTCCAAGTGCAACTGTAGCGGCGCATGAGGTGCAGGCCGCCTTTGACCTCGCGGCAATCGTGCTCGCCCAGAAACTGCAGGCACAGCGTGCCGACCGCCGTCGTGCTGTAGTTCTCCTTCGCCGTTCGGCGCTCGCCCGGATCGGTGCCGATGTAGCCGAACCCGACGTCGGACCCGAACCGGCTCTTGATGTCGCCGATGGCGCGCCGGCGCGCCTCGCTCAGCATGTCGTTCGAGAAGCGAATGCCCGCGTACCAAGCCGCCGTGAGCGCCTGGATCTGCCAGCCCGAGATGCTCGTGTCGCCGCCGCGCCACGGCGAGCCGTCCTTGAGCACCTTCTGGTAGGCGTAGTACCACCCGCCTTCGGGCGTCTGGCCCTCGCAGATGCGCCGGACCGCCTTGGCCACGACGGGCCGCAGGTCTTCGAGGCCGGTGACGCCGTACGCCTCGGCCATCGCGTAGGTGGCGATCCCGTGCTGGTAGACCCACTTGCCCTCCGGGGGCACGGGCCCCACCTTGGTGAAGAAGCCGTCGTCGTCCTGCCTCGAGATCAACCAGATGATCGCCTTGCGCACCGTCTCGCCGAACTCCTCGGAGAGATCGTCCTCGCCGTGACCCAGGAAGCACAGCAGCGCCAGGCCCGTCATCGAGGTCTGGATCGGCGGCTCGCCCCACGAGCCGTCCGGGTTCTGGTGCTCCCTGAGCCACCGCAGCGCGGCCAACACGGCGTCCTCGGTCTTGAGGGTCCCGCCGCCCAGCTCGAGCGCGTACCGGCGGTTGAAGCGCTGCTCGTAGTGGACGTTTCGCCGCTGGCGCTGCTTCCGCATGCGCGGCTTCTCTTCGACGTCGATCTTGGTGAACGCCATCTCGTTCTCGGTCGTGTACTCGATCTCTTTGACCTCGGGCGGCTCGACATGTTCCAGCTCGAGCTCGATCTCCTGCTCCTCGAGCTCCGGCTCGTCCTCGAGATCGAGCTCCTCGATCCGCATCGACTGCGGCACGTAGCCGCCCGGGCGGGCGAACTCGACCGACGAGCGGCCCGGCGTAGGCTGCGGCACCAGCACGGTGGCCAGCCCCATGTAGAGCATCAACACCACGTGCACGGTCACCGAGACCAGCGCGTAGACCGGCCGGACGACCGACTCGCGCGGCCGGTGCGGCACCGACATCCGGAGCGTGTGCCAGAACACGTACGCGCCGTACAGCCCGAGCCCGACGAACGCGAGCCCGACCGCGATCACGGTCACCACCTCGAACACGAACCAGTAGACGATGGCCGCCGCGACCGCGCTCGCGTACAGCCCCGGCAGCAGGTACCGCAGCGCGCGCAGCCCGTAGGCCCGGCGGTCGTTGAAAATCGCCAGCACCACGTAGCCCGAGACGGTCGTCTGCACCGCCGACCACATCAGGTACAGGAACGTGACGTTCTGCTCGCTGTGGGTGATCGCGTAGCTGACCGTCAGGCCCAGACCGGCCACGGCCAGCACGGCGAACGCAATGCCCAGCACGAGGAAATGCGTGTGCAGATTCAGGTTCGGATGGGCGCACGCCGAGCAGGCCCAGGCCTCGTTCTTGGCGACGTGCTCGACGACATACCCCTCGCCGCAGGCGAAGCACGTGACCCGGTCCCGCTCCTCGGGCTCGACGCGCTCCGTCTCGCTGTGGGTGTCGTCCATACTCCGTCTCGTCCAGCGCCGCGCGGCGTCTACCGCGTCGTGGGCTCGACCGGTCAACCCGGTGTGGCTTGCTCACTCAACCACGGTGCGACCGGGTCGCACCCCTCGACGAATCGAAACGATTGGCCGCCCGGCCCGGTGTCGTGCGACCACGTCGCACGACATCAGTCCACCTCTTCGTACGGCGGCACAACGGTCACCTTCGCGCCGACCTCCCGGACCATGTCGAGGATCTCGATCACGTCGCCGTGCCTGGCGTCGTCCCTCATATCGACAAACACGTAGATCTCCTCGTCATAGGCGACGAGTACGAGCAGCTTGTCCCGGAAGGCGGCCTTCTTCATCCGCCTCTTGTTGACCACGATGCCGCTCTTGGTCACCACCACCATGAACTGCTTCGGCAGATCCTCGGGCTCTACCCGCCGCACGTCCTTCCGCGGCAGGTCGGTGCCGATCTGGCTCTCGGCGCTGATGAACGAGGTCGCCACCAGGAAGAAAATCAACAGCAGGAAGACGACGTCGATCATCGGCGCCATCTGGAACTGGATGTCTTCCTCGTCTTTCGCGCGCAGGAACGCCACGTTTCGTCCTCCATAGCCGGCTCACGACCGGCCCATAACCGGGCTGCTGCTCGAGCCCGGCCGCTCTCCCGATCGGACGTCAGTCTTCCCCGTAGATCAACTCGTCCGCGGGCACCTCGTCCTCGCCCTCGAGCACGCCCGGCTCACCCCGGCCGGTGACGATATGCTCCTCGCGCGTCTCGGTGATGAGCGAGATCCGCGTCAGCCCCACGTTCGCCGCGGCGCGGTAGACGTTGTTGACTTCCTTGGAGCGCGCGTCACGGTCGGCGCGGATGGCCACCTTCCAGCCGGCGCCGAGGTCGTTGACGAGGCCCTGCATGTAGTCCTGCAGCGCGCGCTTGGTCAGGAAGAGGTTCTCGCCAATGAAGATGTCGCCGCGTTCGGTGACGTTGACCACGAGGGTGTTCTCCCCCTTCTCGTACTGCTCGGCCGTCTTGGCATACGCCAGGCGCACATCGACCCGCTCGGTCTTGTCAAAGGTGGTCACCGTAATGAAGAAGATGAGCAACAGAAAGACCACGTCGATCAGCGGGGCCATCTGGAAATGGACCTCCCCGCTCAGGCCGAACCGGTCCTTCTTGCGCTTCGCCATAGCTGCCTCTCGCTGTTAGAGCGACGTGATGATCACGACCGCGGCCGCCACGATCGGCCAGATCACGATATCGACGACGCCGAGCAGGAGGGCCATGGTGGCCTTCCACGGCTCGGTCGCCAGCGCGCCGCCCGGGTTGCCGCCGAGCTCTCGCAGCTCGGCCTTGATCCTGACCGCCTTGGCGATGGCGAACGGCCCGAGGATGAACCCGACAATGGGCATGATGCCGACGAATGCGTTCGAGAGCGCCTCGTCGATCAGCAGCGCCAACCGCTGCGGCACCAGCCCGCCGCGCGGCACGCCGGTGTTGCTCGGCTGCGACCGCCACTTCATGAACCGCTTCACGCTGTTCTCGACGACCATGAGGATCTTGATGCCGCGGTTCTTGAAGTAGTAATACATGAACATCGCCGGGATGCCGATGATGAGCCCGAACGCCGTCGTGAACAGCGCCTGGTAGATGCCTAACGCGAGCTTCTCCGGCTTGCCGATCGCCGCCTCAATCGCCACGCTCCGGAACGCCAGAATCATCCCCGTTACCGTGCCGAGCAGGCCGACCATCGGCGCGATCGTGCCGAAGATCGACAGGTAGCCGACGTGCGACATGAACGACTCGCCCTCGTGCTCGCCGGCCAGCTCGATCGCCTCCTTGACGTCGGCGTCGGCCGGCGACGGCGCGGTGAGCCCTGCGTGCAGCACGTTCGAGAGCATCCCGGGGCTCTGCTCGCACTTCTGCACAGCGGCCTCGACGTCGTTCTTGCCGAAGTCCTCCCCGATCGCCTCGACGAAGCCGACCGGCAGCACCTTGAGCGCGTTGACGTTGAAGCACGACTCGAGCATGAGGGCCAGCACGACGATCTCGATAAAGAGCAGCACGTACATGAGCGGGCCGCCCTTGTTGAGCATCGACAGGAACGACATCCGCCCGCCGCGCACGTCGCCTTCCTTCTCCGCGGCCCCGTCCTCGACGCCCGCGAGCTCGCCGACCTCGCCGCCATCCTCGTCGTCGCCCAGGCCGGTGACCTCGACGTCCTCGCCCTCGCCGGGGTCCTCGATACCGACGTCACTTTCCTCGTCAGTGTCGAGCCCCTCGTCACCTTCGAGGCCGAGGTCTTCGTCCTCGATGCCGAGATCCTCGTCGGTCTGGGCCGGCGCATTCACCAGCACGGCACCCACGCCGAACGCCACGAGGACGGTGAGCATCACGAGCCACGCTCTCCACGGGCCGCCTATGAGCGTCCGTTTCATGCATGTTCCTCCTCTGTCCATATCGTGCCTTGATCTCTTGAACTCTAGCTTCCCGCGCCTAGGAGGCGCGCCTTGATCTTGTCAGCGCGTTTCTTCATGCTCGCGTCCGACGACTTGCCCAGCTTCTCGCAGCAGCCGATCGCGTTCTCACGGGCCTTCTGCACCAGGCGCTGCACCTCGGCCGCGCCCTCGCCCGCGTAGTTCCGATACAGGATGAGCACCTGGAGGTAGGACCGGAGCGCCAGGTAGTGCTTGCCCTCGGCGTAGTGGATCTGGCCGAGCAGGTCGAGCGCGCGGACGGTCAGCACGTCGTCGGTCGCCGCGATGATCTGATCGAGCGCGGCAATGGCCTTCTCGCGCCCGGACTCGCCGCCCGCCTCGGCCAGGCAGTGGGCGTACTGATACCGCCGACCGTAGGTGAGATCGCTGCCCGAGTAGTCGCGGAAGAGCTGCTCGTACACCTCGAGCGCCTCCCGCCACTTGCCCTGGCCCATGAGCGCCTGGCCCTTGCCGTCGAGCGCCTCGGCCCCAAAGATGTACAGGCCCGCGTAGGTATCGTACACCTCCTGATACTTCTTGGCGGCCGCGGCGTACCGCTTGCCGCGCAGCAGGCCCTCGGCGATGGCGAACTCCGGCAGCCGCGTCTTGGGCCGTACTTCCACCCAGTCGCCGCGGGCGAACGTCCGCTCGCCATACGTCGTCTTGAGCGTGAGCGAGCCGTCCTGCGTGCCCTTGACCAGCACGCCCTCTTCGGCCTGGCCGCCCCGAAGCACGATGGTCACCGGGACGGTCACTGCGCTCGCCTCCCCGGCC
>CAZCQN010000106.1:6538-10685 GCA_964500825.1 uncultured Verrucomicrobiota bacterium
CGCGCCACGATCTTCCGGATCGTCTCATCCTCCGAGCCGCCGA
Organism: uncultured Verrucomicrobiota bacterium; assembly: GCA_964500825.1. GTDB lineage: Bacteria > Auribacterota > JABMQX01 > JAFGEW01 > JAFGEW01 > CAYUZG01. The sequence continues at coordinate 6,582 of CAZCQN010000106.1, forward strand.
ACGTGCTGATGAGGGTCTCGAACAGCTTCTTCGACTTGGCCTTCGCCTCCGCATCATCGGCCACGCGGAACTGGGCGATCCCTGCCTGGTAGTATGAAAGAGCGATGTATTTGGCCCGTTCCGGATTGTCCGGGTCGGCCCAATCGATCACGTAGATGTAGCTCGCGAGCGACCGCTTCGGATACCCGGACTCGAGCCAGATGTTGCCGCGCTCGTAGTAGGCCTTGAGAAAGCGTGGATCGGTCTCGGGCACCACGGCGGCGATCTTCTCGAGGGCCTTGGCGCCCTTGGCGGGCTCGCCGGCCCGCTTGAGGATCTTGGCGATCGAGAAGTAGACGTCGACGTAGTCGGCGGGGATCCGTCCGGGGCCGAGCAGCTTCCTGGCGCGCCGGAGATGCTCGTCGAGGAAGTCGGCCGCGGCCACGTCGAACTTCTTCGTCGGTTCCTCGCGGGCCTCGAGCACGTCGGCGGCCTCGGCGCACGCCGTGCCGGCCTCGTACAGAAGCCGCGTATAGACGCCGTACAGCGCGCGCTTCTCGCTCGAGGTGAGCCCCTCGGTGCGGAAGTGGAGGCGCTGGTTGGGCATGAGCTTGGTGTAGGCATCGAGCATCGCGTCGAACAGCTCGGCCTCCTTGAACGCCTCGGCGATGGTCACGTACGAGCCGTGATGGATCGGCGTGGCGGCGTAGACCGAATAGAAGTGCTTGGCCCGCGAGACCGCTTCGTCGCGGAGCGCGTCCTTCGCGGCGGGGTCGGTCTCGGTGTCCGCCAACTTCAAGAGCGCGGCCACCAGCGTGCCGATCCCGCGATGCGCCGTCGGGTCCGGCTCGTCGAGCGCGTCGGCCGACGGCCGCAACGTCTCGACCGCCTCGGCGTAGTGGGCCCCCTCGAGATGAAGCTCGGCCGCGCGGACACGCCCCTCGGCCAGGTGCGTGTTGTCGTGGGGTGCCCGTTCGAGGAAGAGCCGGTAGCGGTCAAGCGCCTTCGCGGTCTCGCCGATCCTCTCGTACGAGTACGCGGCATAGAACAACGCGTTGGCAAAGATCGTGCCGTACTCCTCCTCGCGCTGGAGGTCGGAGAGCCACGGGAACGCCTCGGCCTTGAGCTTGCCGTACTCGGCCGCCGCGTTCCGGTAGAACTCCATTTCCTGCCTGGGCTCGTCGGCCGCCTGGGCGAGCTTGAACCACGCGTAGCCCTTCAGGTCGATCGCGGGCACGACGTCAGGCCGCTTCGGGAAGTTCTTCTCGAAGATGCCGGCGGCCCAGATCACCTCGTTGAATTGGCCGAGCTCGCGGTAGACGTAGCACAGGTTCAGCAGCGCCTTGGGCGCGTCCTCGTGCCGCGGGTAGAGGGTGACCATGCGCCGGTACGCCTGCCCCGCCCGGAGGTATTGCTTCTCCCGCAGGTAGAAGTGGCCGACGTTGAGCAGCCTCTCGGGCGCTTTCGGGTGCTCGGGGGTGCGCTCGGCAAGCCGCTCGAACGCGAGGATGGCCGCCTCGGTGATCGCGTCCCTCTCGTCGCCCTCGTCCATCTCCTCGCCGAGCCGCCAGTACGACGAGCCTTCCCAGAACGAGGCGTCGCCGACGAGCGAGACGCGCCGCTGCTGGCCGGCCGGCTGCCGGTCGTCGACCACCTCGGCCCGGGGGTTGCCCGTCTTGGCCAGGTAGTTGAACACGGCGGCCGCCTCGAGCAGCCGGCCATCGGCGCCGCTCGCGTACAGGCTCTTGCCCCAGTAATAGAGCAGGGTGTCACGATAGGACCAGGTGCGCACCTCGGCGAAGCCGTTCCAGATCCGCTCAAAGTCGGCGATCGCGTCCTCGTGGCGTCCGGCCAGGTGCTTGTTCTCGGCCACCTTGTAGGCGCGGACCGCATCGTCGGCGCTCGCGAGCTTGATCTGCTTGCCGAAGCGAGAGCCGATCTGCTTGGCGCACGCGTCGTACATGCGCGTCGCCTCGGCCTTCCACGGGTTGTCGCCTCCCATGTTCATGACGCGCTCGAAGCGCTTGATCGCCTCCTCGAAGCGCCCGTCCTCGTAGAAGGACTTGCCGTACAGGTAGATAATCTCAGGCCACAGCGACCGGACCCAGCGCTCGTCGAGCTTGTTCGGGTTGGCCTTGAACTGCTCGTAGACCTGCTTGAAGTACGCCTCGCTCCCCTCGAGCAGCTTGCGGCACTCCGAGTAGCGCGTCAGCTCGTAGAGGCACCAGGCCTCGCCGAGGCGCGCGTCGTCGCTGAACTCGCTTCGCCCGCCCAGGCCGAGGCCGTAGAACATCACGCGCTTGTACTCGTCGAGCGCCTGGGCGAGCTTCTCGTTGCGCAGGCTGCCCTTGAGCCGCTTGCCCCATTCGAAATACGCCTGGCCGATCAGGTACTGCGCCTCGTCACGGCCCCATTCGGTGAACGCGGGATCGTCGACCAACACGCGGTACTCGTCGATCGCCTCTTCCCACCGCTTGAGCCCGAGGAGGCATTGGGCGATGTTGTGGCGGGCGGTGACCACCCGCCACGTCATGTCTTCCCGCGTCCGCGCGTCGGTGATCTTGGCCAGGTCCGTCAGCTCGATGAACTTGCGGTAGTTCGGGTAGGCTTCCTCGCACGCAGCCTCGAAACGGGCCTCGAGCTCCGCCGTCGGCTGCTCGTCGCGTTCGCGCGCGCCGATCTCGCGCTCGAGCTCGAGCGCCTCGTCCATGGCGATCTCGCCCAACAAGAACGAGCCGAGGTTGCGCGCAGGATGGTCCGGGTAGTCGCGATGAAACGCGGCGACCGCCTCTCGAGCGGCCGCCCTGATCTGCGGCGACGTGCCGTACTCGTAGAACGCCTTCGCCCGGTAGTAGGCCGCGGCGCCCGCCTTGTCGTGCGTGGGAAACTGCTTCGTGAAGACCCCGAACTCGCGCGCCGCCTCGTAGTAGATGCCCAACGACAACAGCCCGTACGCGTACTCGTACTGCTTCTGGGCAGCGTCGCGCTCTGCTTGAGCAAGCGCAGGGTAAGGGGCACTCAGAAAAGCGAGGGTGAGGGCTGCGGCTGTCAGGCGCTTTATCACCATGCTGACAATTAGCAGGAGCGCGTCGAGTTGTCAACGCCGAAAGCGGCGTCGCGGGCGGCGCGCTCGGCCTGGACGATCTCGGCTAACTCGTTGAGCGCGCGCTGCTTCGAGTCGTTGATAACCTGGTGCCTGTACCAGCTTGCCCGGGCGATCTCCTTCTCGGCACGCTCGAGGCGCCGCGCGGCCGAATCGGCCCCCTCCGAGCCCCGGCCGGCGAGCCGTCGGCGCAATTCATCGATCGAGGGAGGTAGCACGAAGATCGTCACCGCCTCGCCGTACTCGCCCAGGAAACTCTCCGCGCCGTCGACGTCGATCACGAGGACCAGGTCCTCGCCGCGTCGAGCCACTTGCCGGAACGCCTCGTCGAACACCTGCCGCGACGTGCCGTAGCGATCGCCGTAGATTTCCTTCCACTCGATGAAGTCGCCGCGCTCGATCCGGGCGTCGAACTCGGCGCGGTCGAGGAAGTGGTACGCGTCGCCGTCCCGCTCGCCCCCGCGCGGCGGGCGTGTCGTGCACGTGACCACGCGCCGCAGGTCAGGGACCGCCCCGATCAGCCCATCGACAAGCGTGCTCTTGCCCGCGCCCGACGGGGCCGAGACGACGAACACAAGCGGCTTAAACGGCGCCCGGGATTCTCCGTCTTGGCCTGCACTGTCTTGTGACGACTCGGCCATCGCCCCAGGTTCTCGAACGTCAGTTGAGTAACTCCTGCGCGCGCCGGACGAACGCCTCGGTCAGCGTGACCGTCTGCTCGAAGTCGCTGAGCCTCATCGTCGAGACCGGCGAGTGGATGTAGCGGCACGGCACCGAGACGATACCGGTGAGCACGCCGCCTCGGGCCGTGTGGATCGCCCCGGCGTTCGTGCCGCCGTACGTCGGGATCTTGTGCTGCCACGGAACCCCGGCCTCCTCGGCGAGCTGCTCGAGGAAGGTGACGACGCGCTGGCGGACCACGATGCTGTGGTCGGCGATCGAGATCGCCGGCCCGCGGCCCGTCGCGACCGGCTGCTTGCGCGGCTCGATGCCCGGCACGTCGGCGCCGATCGTCCCCTCGA
>CAZCQN010000107.1:0-10557 GCA_964500825.1 uncultured Verrucomicrobiota bacterium
GCATTCCTGGCAGGTGACGAGCTCTTGACCACGCGCGATGGCGGCGAGACGTGGCACCTTGCCGAATTGCCCCAGAGGAACTGGGACCCCGACAGCGTCGGCCTCGATCCAAAGGACCCCGACGCCTTCTACCTCGGCGGCTGCGGCCCGACGGAAACGATCCTGCGCACGCGCGACGGCGGCAAGACGTTCGAGCACCTCGGCAACGGCCTGCCGCGCAGGGCGGTCACGTGCATCACAGTCTCGCCCGCCGACGGCGCCGTCTACGCCGGCACCGATGGCTTTGGCGTCTACAGGCTGGAGTTCGAGGAAGAGACCAAGACCGACGAGAATGAGGAGTAATCATCCAATGCGAAATGTGCTGTCGGTTCTGCTGACCAGCCTTGTGCTGTTGATTGTCGCCGTGCCGGTCGCCCGGACCGCGACGCCAACTGAGGCCGAGTCGAAGACCAAACCGATTACTCCCGTCGTCACGCAAGGCGGCCCCCACCGCTGGGTCAACCCGGCCGGCCCGTCCAGTGGCGACGTCACAGCGCTGGCCCTGTGCAAGGACAAGCCGGAAGTCTTGTACGTCGCCTGCTCGTACGGCGTCTACAAGTCCACCGATGGCGCCGTTACGTGGCAGCCCACTGCGTTGTTGCGGAGTGACGGACGCGCGACTGCCGCCCAAGACGTCGCCGTCGATCCAACGAATCCGCTCGTCGTCTACGCCGTTGACGGCGACGGCGTGTTCAAGAGCACCGACGGCGGTGCCTCTTGGCGCGAACTCGACCCCGGAGCGACGCGGTGGTCCGAGGCAAGGGCCATCGTGGTTGACGCGGCGAACCCGGACACCGTCTACGTCGAGGGCGGGGCAGCGGGCGTCTTCAAGAGTACCGATGGCGGCGCCACCTGGGAGGTCAAGAACAACGGCCTGCGTCACCACGCAGGGTTCCGCCATTTCGGCATCGACCCACGCCACCCCAACACTCTCTACGGCGTCCCAGTCCTCCGCTGGTGGCACTTCATGTCGGAGGACGACGGCGCTACCTGGAGCCCGGCGGGCTACGCCGGCAGGGAAGGTGACGACAAGAGCCGCGTTTCGGTCCAAAGCTTCACGAGAGACCCCGACGACGAGCAGCGACTCACCGTCGTCCTTGTCTGCGACGGCACGCCCGCACGCTTCGAGAGCGCTGACGGCGGCAAGACCTGGCAGCCGCGGGAGTCCGTGCCGCCGGGCCTGTGGATCGACGCCCTGCAGACTACCCAGAGCAAGTCGGGCCGGATGATGCTCTGGATCCACGAAGACCGACTCCTCTACATCACGACCGACGGCGCCGACTCCTGGCGCGCGGTAGGACTGCCCTTCCAGGCCCGCCGTTTGCGGGCGTTGCGTGTTGGTGGCGAGGAGGGCGATGTCCTGTATGCCGGCGACCTCCACGACCTCTATTACTACTCTGTCGACGGCGGCGAATCGTGGGAGTTGTTCTACTCCGCCGAGTCCGATCCCGATGCCGAGGACACAGCCACGATCGCCGAGCTCAGAAAGCACTTCCTCTACGGCCTCGGCAGCACCGACCTCCAGCGCCAGGAGCGAGCCTTCTTCGAGCACGCCACCGCCGTCCACCCGTCAAACCCGAACGTCGTCTACTGCGCCACACATGTGACGTACCAGGGCGTCCTCAGGACCGACGATTTCGGCAAGACGTGGCTTCGTGCCGAAGGCCTCTCCACGTTCCGGACGCACGCGATCGCGTGCAGCAGCAAGGAACCGGGGCTCATCTATGCACTCGCCCAGCGGTCGATTCACAAGAGTACGGACGGCGGGAAGACCTGGCAGGAAACCGGCGCAGACGCGCTCGGCTACATGACCCCGTTCGGTGTCCATCCGCTCGACTCGCGCATCCTCCTCGTCGGCCAGTCCAACTGGGGCGCCGCAGGCTCTCCCGTCGTGCTCAGCACCGATGGGGGCGAAACATGGACCGACGTCCCGAGCATCGAACGGAACGCGGAAGGCTTCCTCTTCGACTCGAAAGACGCAGACACGTTTTACGTTCTGACGCATGACCGCATCTACAGAACGTCCGACCGCGGTCGAACCTGGCACGTTACGCCAGGCACGATGCAGCCGAAAGATGACGGTGGTTCCCGCATGTCCGGGTTCTTCGGCGGCGAGGAAGTAGATGTCCGTCAGACGAATGCCGAGACGATCTACACAGTGAGAGGCACGAAGACGCTTCTGCGCAGCACGGATCTCGGCAAGACGTGGCACGAGCTCGATCACCTCAAGATCGAGACCAGGCTCAGGTTCGTCCACGTGCACCCCGTCGAGCCGAAAGCCATTATCGCGGTCGAATGCAACGGCCGGCTCCACATGTCGCGCGACGCCGGCGAGACGTGGCGGACCATCCAACTCCCCAGAGACCCTTCGGACGAGCACTGGTGGAGCGGGTGCATCGGCATGGACCCGACGGGCCCGGACGTCTTGTACGTCGGTGGATACGACAACCGCGAAGGCGTCCTGCGCACGCGCGACGGCGGCAAGACATTCGAGGCGCTCAACAACGGCCTCCCGCACGCAGACGTCTACCAGATCGTCGTCTCGCCTGCCGACGGCGCCGTCTACGCCGTCCTGAGCGGCGCCGGCGTCTACCGCCTCGAGATCGACGCGCGCGCCGCAGCGGAAGGAAATCGGCAGTAGAAACGGACCACACTATCGAGGACGACACTTATCTAGGAACTTGCACAGAAAACGGGAGGCAAACCGATGCTGGTGCTCAGATGCTGTCTTGGTGCCATCGTCGTGTGGTGCGCTGTCTCGGCCGGGGCGGCCGCCGCGCAATCGGATCAGAACACGTGCGTGCTCGCCGGCCGCGTCGTTGACGGCGACGGCCAGCCGATCGCCGGCGTTGTCATTTCCGTGGTCAACCACGCTTCGCTCAGGTTCCCGACGCTGGTGCCCATACGCCGATCGGACCGCACGGGCAAGGACGGCTCGTTCGAGGTCACCGGCCTCGGCGTCGGGCGCAACGTGTTCGCGTGCATCAAGCCGGGCTTCCACATCGACCCGGCGCAGATGCGTTCCTACGACACGACCATGGTCATGTTCTTCGACCAGGGCGAGCGCCGCGACGACGTTGTCATACGCATGCTGCCCGTCACGCCGGGCGAACGCGTCGACGTGCTCGTCACCGACGAGGCCGGCGAGCCGGTCGCCGGCGCCGAAGTGGAGTACGCCGATTACCTCCTCGGCATATCCGACGAGCAAGGACGCATCATCTCGCGTCACGAAGCGGGCTTGGCCGACGTGACCTTGTTCCGGATCGCCGTGCGCGGCACCGCGGCCGCCATCTCGCGCGACCTGCGGCCGAAGGGCGAGGGCGTTCGCATTATCGCAGCCGCCGGGCGCACAGTGAGCGGCCGCGTCGTTGATGCCGAAACGGGCGAGCCGATCGAGGGCGCCCTAGTCTGGTCCCTGCTCGTTGACGACCAGCACTGGCCGACGACCGACGCGGAGGGGCGCTTTACGATCGAGCATTGCCCGCCGGCGTACATGACGCTCGTCGCATCGAGCGCCGCACGTGCCGGCGCCGCCGAGATCGACGTGCGCGACAACGCAGACCGGGAGATCGTCATACGCGCGCAACCGACCGGCACTGTCCAAGGGACCGTCGCCGACGCAGACACGGGCAAGCCTGTGGCTGGCGTGTGGGTCTCCGCCCGGATGGGCGTAATCTATGCGGCACGCGTCCTGGCCAACGCTGACGGTCGGTACTGCTTCACCGGCGTCCCGACGGGTGATCTGACGGTCACCCCCGGCTGCGCGTGGGCGAACGTGACAAGCTGGCAAGGCAATCGCACGGCGCACGTCGACCCCGGCCAGAACCTGACGGCCTTCGATCTCAAGCTCGACGAGCCGCTCCTCGCCTTCGGTACAACGCAGCCGCGCATCAGCGGCATCGTCGTCGACGAGGACGGCGCGCCCGTTGCCCGCGCCATGGTCGTCGTCGACGAAGCCGAGCCGGCCGACCCGTCGCCTACGACGCGTAGGCCGCAGCAGATCGAGACCGACGTCGGCGGCCGGTTCTCGACCCGCGCCTATGTCTACGACTTCAGGGGGCAGCAGCTCGCGATCGGCGTTCCGTATACGGTCACCGTTGAGCATTGCAGCTACCTCGCCGCCTTCGTCGACGGCGTCGTCATCCCGGACGATTCGAAGAGCAAGGAGCTGCGCATCGTCCTGCGTCGCGGGGCAGCCTTGACCGGCACCGTCCTCGACGACAAGAAGCAGCCTGTCCCCAACGCCTGGGTCTGGATGTGGCCTAAGGACGAGCACGACGGCTCCCGTTGGCACGAGATCACTCTGGGCCGGACGACGCGCAGGGCTCGCACGGACGCGGCGGGACGCTATGCGGCCCACGGTCTGGAGCCCGGCGAATGGCTCGTTCTTGCGGACCATGCCGACTACACGCCGCTCGCCAAACCGAGCGAGGTGCGCATCGGCAGGGATGGCAGCGTGTCGCCGTGCGACTTCACGCTTTCGGCCTCGGGCAAGGGCACGATCGAGGGGACCGTCGTCGATTCGGACGGCCGCCCCGTACCGTACGTGCGCATCATGGCCTACGGGCCCGGTGGCCGCGACCTGCGCTCGAGCACGTGCACCGACGCCGACGGCCACTTCCTCCTGGGATACCTCAATGACGGCGCCTGGAACATCATGCCCAATCCGTCGCGGGGCGTGTACCTGCGCGCGGTCCCCACAGGCACGACGGACGTGCGCATCACGTACCCGCCCGATCCGGCGCAGTCGGCGCTCAGACTCACCTGCGCGCTCGTCGATGAGGCTGGCTCGCCGGTCACGCACTTCACCGTCGGCGACCTGCTCCACGAGCCGTCGCCCAATCGGAAGGTCGTTGAGTACCGCACCGACACCGGCCGCTTCACGACAGCAACGACGGCCCGCACGCTGATCATCTGCCGCGACGGCTACAAGGCCAAGCGCCTCATCATCGACGATGCCGTCGAGGGCCCGCTCGATCTGCGCATCACGATGGTCAAGGGCAGCGGCCTGCTCGATGAGCGAATCGGCGCCGACGGCACGCGCACCGTCACGGCCGGCACGTCGACTGGCGTCCGACAGCGGTCCCGTCTGGCAGGCAGTGTCCCTAGGGCCGAGGAACCGTGCCGATGGGTCAACGACGGTGGCCCATACGGCGGTCGCGCCTATTCGGTGGCGCTGTACGGCGCCGATCCCAACCTGGTCTACGCTGCAACGGAAGGCGGTATCTACATGTCAACAGACGCCGCCGAGACCTGGGCGTATCTCGGGCAACCAACGAACGCGGACTGGTTCCGAATGCAGGTGCGCAAGGTTCTCGTCGATCCGGCCGACAGCAACACGCTCTACGCGTCTTCCATCAGGATGTTCAAGAGCACCAACGCCGGCCTCACGTGGAAGAGCATACCCGGCACCGAATGGCGAGACCTTCGCGCGTTCACGTTCGGCACCGGCGAGGCCAACGCCCTCTACGCCCTGCCGTGGGACGGGCCACTTATGCGCACGACCGACGGCGGCGAAACATGGACCAGGTGTCTCAGCGACCCGGCCGTCTCCCAGGTCCGTTATGTGCTCGCCGATCCCCGCGCCCCCGGCACCGTGTACGCTCTCACGGAGGGCAAGCGAGCCGCTTTCTCGTCGGAGGACGGCGGCGCAACCTGGCGCCAGTCCGGCGGACGCCTCGAGGGCGTCTCGATCGAAGCGTGTGAGCGATCGCCCGACGACCCGAAGCGCTTCAAGCTCACGATACTCTTCAACGACCAATCGTACACGCTCGAAGCCACAAGCCGCGCCCAGGAGTGGACCGGTTCGGACAAGCCGCCCTGGATCGAGCCCGTCGCCATGCGCATCGACCCCAGCGACCCCCGCAAGCTCCAGCTCACCTTTGAGTCGCAGCAGAACGGCGAGGTGCTTGCGTCGCCCGACGAGGGCGAGACCTGGCACGCGCTCGATGTGCCGTGCCGGACGTGGCGGCTCGAGGCCATCGGCGTCAGCGCGACGCGAGACGACCTCCTCTACGCCGGCTCGAAGAACGGCGAGTATTACTTTTCCGAAGACGGCGGCGAAACCTGGGAGTTCCTGTACTCGAGAAAGGACGATCCCGACGGCACGCAGACGGCAACCGTCGAGGAGCTGACCGCGGCATTTCCCTGCCAGTTCGGGACAGGCCGGACGGTCGACGTGGCGCCTGTGCTCGATCCGTCCAATCCGAAGATCGCCTACGCGACCGACCGCGCGGCCGGCATCACCAAGACGGTCGACGGCGGCCTCACCTGGCGCGCAATGAACCACGGCATCATCGCGGTCGCGGTGTACGATATCGCCACCGATCCGAAAACGCCCGGCGTCGTGTACGCCGCGGGCACCGGCGGCCTCTACAAGAGCGCCGACAGCGCCAAGACGTGGCAGCGTGTCCGCCGGGGGCCCACATCATGCGTCGTAGCCGTCCATCCGCTTACGCCTCGTGTCGTCCTCGCGGCCGGCTTTAGTAGCGGCGCCTCCATGAGCAGCGACGCGGGCGAGACGTGGCGCACGATCTCCGGCATCCCCGGCGATCGAACCGTCCTCGCATTCCTCTTCGACCCGAAAGATGCAAAGCGATTCCATGCCGTGGGCTACGCGACGGTGTGGGCAACCGCCGACGCCGGTCGCACGTGGCAGCTCCACGCTGAGTGGGACGCCGAGGACACCGGGCGCGTCAACACCGTCTGGGGCGCCATCGCCAAAAGCGGCGAGTCGCTCATCTACCGCCTTGAGGACGACACGAAGCTCGCGCGCACCACGGACCTCGGCAAGACATGGAGGACGCTCGATCTCCCGTCGGCGCAAGCCAGGATCAGCGACGGAATGACCGACCCGGGCGACCCGAAAACCGTTGTCGTGTGCACCGCGCGCGGCGGCGTCTTTCTCTCCACGGATGCCGGCGAGACCTGGCGCAGCATCACGGTGCCCTGTCACCCCAGCTTCATCACGCTGGAAACGGATGATCCGGACACCTTCTATATCGGCAGCCACGACGGCGACGTGCTGCGCACCCGCGATGGCGGCAAGACATTCGAGCGGCTCGGCGACCCGATCCCGCTAGGCCACGTCATGTGCCTCACCATCTCGCCCGCCGATGGCACCGTCTATGCCGGCACATCGAGCGCCGGCGTCTACCGCCTCGTGATCGAAGAACAAACCGAGCCCGACGAGAATGAGGAGTGATGGTCTCATGCGAAGAATGCTTTTCGGACTGCCAATGATCGTTGTGCTCTTGACGTCGGCTATGCCGATTGCCCCGGCCGTAACGGCAGCCGGCGCCGAGTCGAAAACCGAGCCGGTCACGCCTGTGGTCACAGATGCCGGACCGCACCGCTGGGTCAACGAGGGCGGACCGGGCGGCGGAGTGGTCGACTCCATCTCGCTTTGTGCCGCTGAGCCGAACGTGCTCTACGTGGCGACCAACGGCGGGATCCACAAGTCGACGGACGGCGCCGAGACCTGGACACGGATGGGGGCGGCAGTCATCGAGGGCGGTGCTCGGAGCCATCCGAGCCGCATCCTCGTCGACCCAACGAGCGCCGACACGCTCTACGCCTACGCCAACGGATTCATCAAGAGCACGGACGGCGGCATCACGTGGGCGAGCACGCCCGGCACCGAGGCCTGGCGCGGCGTGCGAGCGCTCGCGTTGAGCACTGGCAAGACGAAAGCGCTCTATGTCCTGCGCAGAGAGCGCAGCGTGGGCGTGCGCGACGAGCACACCGTGATGCGAAGCGTCGACGGCGGGGAAACGTGGGAGAAGTGTCTTGACGATACGTCGGTAGGCCCTGTCGTCAGTCTCCTGGCTGACCCGCACGCGCCCGGCACCCTGTACACGGTGTCGCCGTACACGCGGGCCGTCTTCTCGTCAAGCGATGGCGGCGCGACGTGGCGCCAGACGGCGGGCGGGCTCATGGGCGTGTCGGTAAAGGCGTGTGAGCGTTTCGACGACCCGAAGCACTTCAAGGTCACGCTCCTCTACAACGACCAGGAGTGCACTTTCGAGACGACAACCGCAGGGCTGTGGTGGGCAAGCTCGGACAGGCCGCGGGTGCTCCACGCCGGCATGCTTGACCTCGACCCGGACGATCCGAAGAAGCTCCAGCTCACCGTCGACTCAGAGGAGCACGGCGAGGTGCTCATGACGTGCGATGCGGCCAAGACGTGGAAAGCGCTCGACGTGCCGTGCAGGGCCTGGGATCTCCAGGCCATCAGCTTCAGCGCGACACAGCGCGACATCCTTTACGCCGGCTCGACGGATGGCGACTACTCGTTCTCGGACGACGCGGGCGAGACGTGGCAGTATTTCTACTCACGCACCGATGATCCCCGTGGCGTGCAGACGGCCGAGATCGAGGAGCTAAACGCCACGTTCCCGTGCCTGTTCGGGACGAACAAGGCAATCTACCAGGCGCCCGTCATCGATCCCTCAAACCCGGAAACCGGTTACGTGAGGGATGGGAAGGGCGTCAGCAAGACGGTGGATGGCGGGGCGACGTGGTCTGCGGCCAATCGAGGCCTGAGCACGATCATGATCCTCGACATCGCCGCCGATCCCAAGACCCCGGGCGTTGTGTATGCCGCTGGTGCGGGCGGCGCCTACAAGAGCGAGGACAACGCCAGGACGTGGCGGCTGGTCTGCGGCTCGCAGGAATGCCGGCACCCGCACACTTTCACGCTCTCTGCGTCCCCGCAGCAGGCGTGCTGCATCGTGGCCGTCCATCCGCTCGCGCCGCACGTGGTCCTGTCTGCGGGCCCGCGCATCGGTGCTTGCATCAGCACCGACGCGGGCGAAACGTGGCGCGAGATCTCGGCCATCCCACGCGACGGCAACGTCCTCTCGTTCTTCTTCGACCCGAAAGACGCGAAGCGCTTCTACGCCTCGAGCAAGACGACGCTGTGGGAAACCGCCAACGCGGGCCGGACCTGGCACGTGCGAGCCGAATGGGAAGGCGTGGAGTTGAAACGGCCCCACGACTACTCCTGGGGCATCATCCCGCGAGGGAACGCGTCGGTCATCTACCGCATCGTGGACAGGACGAGATTGGGGCGGAGCACGGACCTTGGCAAGACCTGGAAGCTCCTCGATGTCCCGTCGTCGCAAGGTCGCCTCATCGCACGGACCGACCCGAGCAATCCGAACGCCGTCATCGTACGCGAGAAGTTCGAGAACGTCTTCCACTCCACCGATGCCGGCGAGACGTGGAACAGCATCACAGCGCCGTGTTTTGCCACGTGCATCGAGCTGGACCCGGGCGATCCCAAAACGTTCTACATCGGGAGTCAAGACGGCGACGTGCTGCGGACCCGGGACGGCGGCAAGACATTCGAGCGGTTCGGCAAAGGGCTGCCCGAGGGGACCCTCACGTGCATCGCCGTCTCGCCCGCCGACGGCACAGTCTACGCCGGCACATGGGACGCCGGCGTCTACCGCCTCGTGATCGAAGAGCAAACCGAGCCCGACGAGAGTCAGAAGTAGTCAACGGCTATGGGAGCGGTCATCATCTGCGGGAGGTTGTCTCATGCCACGAGTGCTGCCGGTACTACCCCAGAACCTTGTCCTGTTCATCTTGGCCCTGCTGTCCGTCGGAACGGCGACAGCGACGAGCCACGCCTCGACTGACCCTGCGGAGGCCGCTGGTCAGGATACGCGCCCGGAGGTGATCAAGGTCACCATCAAAGAGCACAATCCCGACGTCCTCTGCCCGTACGTGCACAATCCGTCGGCCGTGCATCTTTCCGAGGACGGGGGAGCCACGTGGCGCAAGATCGGCGGCACGCTCGAAGGCGTCTCGCTCGGGCCGCTCAAGCGGTTCCCCAACAACCCGAACCGCTTCCAGATCCCCGTCCGGGGCAAGGACAATAAGGAAAACGTCATCTGCGAGAGCCACAACGGCGGCGGGCGCTTCTTTCCCATCTCACGCGGGGGCCAATACCAGATGTCCGGCCTCCTTTATGATGCAGGGGCTCGATACCAGCGTCCTCCTCGTGCTGCTCAACACCATCTGGCAATGCGGCGTCGTGTTCCTGATTGCGTACGCAGCGGTCAAGCTGTTCCATCCGCGCAGTCCGTTGACGCACCGAGCGCATCGACTTGGAGTTTGCCGCCGTCGACGGCTCGACGGTCCGGGCTCACAAAAGCGCCGCCGGCTCGACAGCAGCCTGCCGTCTTGATACTCGAAGCCGTCCAGGACGAGGGCGGACAGCAGTCCGCTCACCTCAGGCGAGTTACTGAGATGCCAATCTAACGTGGAGGATAGAGTATGTTCCAGCAGTTGCTGGACTTGCGAATCGTCCTGCAGATCGTTGCAGTGGGTCTCCACTGCCTTTACCAGGGACAGACTCCGCTCGAGTGTGTTCGAACCTCTGGCGTCGTCTTCGCGGTCTAGCTCATATGGGACGGCTGAGATCTCGCTGTGGGACAGCACGACGCTCAAAGCACGCGCTATTGACAGCCGCATAAATAATGTCTCATACTCCCCGTCGGAGGTGAGACA
>CAZCQN010000108.1:0-10497 GCA_964500825.1 uncultured Verrucomicrobiota bacterium
ACACCGGCTTCGAGTACCAGCCGAGCGTGCGCATCGCCTACACGCCGTCGCCGCGACGCACGGTGTGGGCGGCCGTCGCGCGCGCGGTCCGAGTCCCCGACCGCAGCACGCACGATCTGACGTTTACCGCATTGGCCGATCCTTCGACCGCCACATTCACGCGTAGCATCGGGAATCGCGACACCGAGTCCGAAGATCTACTCGCCTTCGAGGTGGGCTACCGCACCCAGCCGGCCGATCGGATCTCAATCGACGTCGCCGGCTACTACCACGACCTCGACAACCTGATCGTCTCGGTGCCCGGCCTGCCGTTTATCGAAACCGACTCCGGCACGCCACGCACGGTGATTCCCCTGTTTGCCGCCAACGGGATGGACGTGTCGGTCTACGGCCTCGAGCTGGCCGTCAACTGCAATCCGACCGACCACTGGCGGCTGCGCGGCGGCTACAGCCACATGGAATACGACGTCAACCGTAAGGTGGCGGGGATCGTCCCGGATCGTGCGGTCGACAAGCTGTTTGCGCCCAACACGGCGTTTGTCCGCTCATCGGCCGAGCTCGCATCGAGCATGCAGTTCGACGTCGTGGTCCGGTACGTCGACCGGATTCCGGGCATCGACGTCGACAGCTACGTCGAGCTCGACTCGCGCCTGGCCTGGAAGCCGACAGCATACCTCGAGCTATTCATCGCGGGCCGCAACCTGCTACACGACCGGCACCTGGAACTGACCGCGCTCTACCTGCCCGTCGTGGGCACCGAGGTTGAGCGGAGCGTCTACGCCGGGGTGACATGGCGCTTCTAGGCAGAGAGAGAAGAATCCCTTTTCCGACACGCGAGTGGCCAGGGAGAGAAGAGATGACTAAGGCGACCGTACTCGCAGCGATTGTCGTGCTGGGAACGTGGGCGGTCTATGCCGCCCAGCCACCTGGGGACCACACGGCGACCACGGATCTGGCCGAGCTGAGCCTTGAGGAACTGATGAACATCGAGGTCACCTCGGTCTCGAAAAAGGCCGAGCCGCTCTCGGAGACGGCCGCGGCGATCTACGTGCTCACGAGCGACGACATCCGCCGTTCGGGCGCCACGACGATCGCCGAGGCGCTCCGGCTCGTGCCCGGTGTCCACGTTGCCCAGATCGGCTCGAGCAATTGGGGCGTGGCGGCGCGCGGTTTCAACGGGATCTACGTCAACAAGATGCTCGTCATGGTTGATGGCCGGAGCGTTTACCTGCCGCTGTTTTCCGGCGTCTACTGGAACCGCCTGGACACGGCGTTCGAGGACATCGACCGGATCGAGGTGGTCCGGGGCCCGGGCGGTGCGCTCTGGGGCGCGAACGCCGTCAACGGCATCATCAACATCATCACCAAGAGCGCTCAGGAGACCCAGGGCGGCTATGTCGAGCTCGGCGCCGGCACCGAGGAGGAGGCCTTTGGAACGGTACGCTACGGTGGCCGGCTCGGCGAGCACGCGTGGTACCGCGTCTACGCCAAGGCGTTCGAGCGCGACGGCCTCGTCGACGAGGCCGGCGACGATCTCGCCGGCGACTGGGGCATACGGCGCACGGGATTCCGCGTCGACTGGGACGTGTCGGATCGCGACACGTTGACGTTCCAGGGCGACTACTACGAGGGCGAGGCCCTGAGCGAGATAGCCATTTCTTCGTACGCCTCGCCCGTGCCGACCCTTGTCGAGGACGAGAGCATTTCGCAGGGGGGCAATGTGCTCGTGCGCTGGCAGCGGTCGGTGGACGACCAGACCGATTTCGCGCTCCAGGCCTACTACGAGGTGACGTCGGACGAAGGGCTCTGGTACGGTGAGATCACCGACACGATCGCCGACATCGATTTCCAGCACCGCTTCCAGCCCAACGACCGGCACGAGATCGTCTGGGGTGCCGGCGTCCGGCGCACCGTTGATGACGCCCCGGGCACCGAGATGCTCGGGCTGACAACGGCGAAGCGCACGGTCAACGTCTACAGCGCGTTCGTCCAAGACGAGATCACGCTCACGCCCGATCTGTTGGCGCTCACCGTCGGCACGAAGATCGAGCACAACGACTACACGGGCTTCGAGTATCAACCGAGCGCGCGCCTGGTCTATACGCCCGCAGCCCACCGGACAGTCTGGGTGGCCGTGTCGCGCGCGGTCAGGACCCCCTCGCGCGTTGACCACGATCTGCTGCTGACAGGCGCCGCCGTCGCGCCAGGCGTCTACCCGAGGCTTCTCGGCAGCGACGATTTCGAGTCCGAGGCGCTGCTCGCCTTCGAGCTTGGCTATCGCATCCAGCCCGTCGAGAGCGTGACGTTGGACGCCGCGCTCTTCTACCACGACTACGACAACCTGCGTACGATGGAGCCGGGGTTGCCGTTCCCTGAGCTTGTGCCCGAACCGGCCCACATGATCGTGCCTCTTGTGGCGGCCAACAAGATGCAGGGCGAGGCGTACGGCCTCGAGCTGGCGGGGAACTGGCAGGCGGCCGACTGGTGGCTCGTGCGAAGCGGCTACGCGTTCTACGAGCTCCAACTGCACCTCGACGCCGACAGCCTCGACACGCTCGAGAGCCAGGCCGAGGACGAAGCACCGCAGCACATCGCGTTCGTTCGCTCCTCGATGGACCTGCCGGGCGCGGTCGCGCTCGACCTCGTAGTGCGCTACGTCGACACGGTCCCCGCCTTCGATGTTGACAACTATCTCGAGGTTGATGTCCGCGCGGCATGGCGGCCGAGCGAGCACTTCGAGCTCTTCATCGCAGGCCGCAACCTGCTCAAGGCCCATCACCAGGAATACTTGCCCAAATACATCGGCAGCCTGCCGGTGGACGTCGAGCGGAGCGTCTACGCGGGGGTGACCTGGCGCTTCTAGGTAATGGAGGCAACAGCACTTGGCTCAACGCACCAGTGAAGTTAGGAGGCCACCGATGATCAGGGCCACTGTATTCGCAGCGATTGCCATGGTGGGGACCCTGGCGGTCTGGGCCGCGGAACCGGCCGACGACCGTGCGAGCGCAACAGACTTGACCGAGCTGAGTCTCGAGGAGCTGATGAACGTCGAGGTCACGTCGGTCTCGAAGAAACCCGAGCGGCTCTCGGAGGCGGCTGCCGCCGTCTACGTGCTCACGGGCGAGGAGATTCGCCGCTCGGGCGTCACGACCATCCCCGACGCGTTCCGGCTCGTGCCCGGGATGATCGTCGGCAAGATCGACTCGAACAAATGGGGCATCACCACGCGCGACTGGCCGTCGCGGTTTGCCAACAAGCTGCTTGTGCTCATCGACGGCCGCGCTGTCTACACGCCGCTGTTTGGCGGTGTCTGGTGGGAGCACCACGACCTCGTGCTCGAGGACATCGACCGGATCGAGGTGATCCGCGGCCCAGGCGCCACGCTCTGGGGCGCTAACGCCGTCAACGGCGTGGTCAACATCATCACCAAAAGCGCCAAAGAGACCCAGGGCGGCCTGGTGAGCCTCGGCGGCGGGACCGAGGACGAGCTGTTCGGGCACGTTCGCTACGGCGGCACGCTCGGCGAGGATGCCTGGTACCGGATCTGGGCCAAGTCGTTCCGGCGCGACGGGTCCGTCGATGCAGCGAGCGACGATCTGCCCGATGACTGGAGCGTGACGCATACCGGCTTCCGCATCGATTGGCAGGTGTCGGACACCAGCTCGCTCACCGTGCAGGGAGGCTATTTCGACGGACAATTGGGCCAGGTGTTGCTGGCGCCCTCGCTCGCGCCGCCGTACATGGTGCGCCTTGAGGACACGGCAGAGATCACCGGCGGGAACCTGCTCGCGCGCTGGCAGCGCACGCTTGACGACGACTCGGAGCTCGCGCTTCAAGTCTACTACGACGGCACGGAACGCGCCGAGCTCGTCGGCTCCGAGGAGCGCGACACGGGCGACATCGATTTCCAGCACCGGTTCCGGCCGAGCGACCGGCACGAGATCGTCTGGGGCGTGCGCTATCGAATCAGCGCCGACGAGACCACGGGCAGCACGGCGGTCTCGTGGGACCCGGCCTCGCGCACCGATCACCTGTACAGCGTCTTCATCCAAGACGAGATCACGCTGACACCGGAGCTGTTGTCGTTGACGGTCGGCTCGAAGTTCGAGCACAACGACCACACCGGCTTCGAGTACCAGCCGAGCGCCCGGATCGCCTACACGCCCTCGCCGACGCAGACGCTGTGGGCCGCGGTCTCGCGCGCGCTCAGAACGCCTGATCGGAGCTCGCTGAACATGCAGGCCACCGCGCTCTTCGATGCGTCGTCCGGTACGTTCAGTCACTATACGGGGCGCGACGTCGAGGCCGAGGAAGTGCTCGCCTTCGAGCTCGGCTACCGCGTGCAGCCGACCGAGCGCCTCTCGCTCGATGTTGCCACCTACTACCACGCGCTCGATCGGATCGTCAGTTGGGACCTGGGCATGCCGACGGTTGACCCGGGCCCGCCGCCGCGCACGATCATCCCCATCAGTCCTGGCAACCAGAACCAGATCGATATCTACGGCGTGGAGCTGGCGTACAACTACAGCGCGACGGATCACTGGCGCCTGCGCGGCGGCTACTCGTTCATGCACTACGAGAAGAACCTGCCGGCCGGGTCGATGGATGCGTCCGGTGTCGTCGGTGAGGAGATGTACCCGAAGCACACGGCCTTCGTGCGCTCGTCGGCCGACCTTGGGCCGACCGTGCAGCTCGACGTGGTGGTCCGCTACGTGGATAAGCTTGCATCGGCCGGCATCGACAGCTATGTCGGGCTCGACGCCCGGCTGGCGTGGCGGCCGATCGAGCAGCTCGAGGTGTTCGTCGTCGGCCGCAATCTGCTCGACGATTATCACGCCGAGGCCATACCGAACGTCCTGATGACCCAGCAGGGTGAAGTCGAACGCGACGTCTATGCCGGGGTGACCTGGCGCTTCTAGCGCAGAGAGAAGAACACGTTTCGTGAAGCATAGGTGCTACCCATGGAGAAGAAAGATGATTAAGGCGACCGTATTCGCAGCGATTGTCGTGGTGGGGACGTGCGCGGTCTGTGCCGCACAGCCGCCCGGGAACGACACGGCAACTACGGATCTGGCCGAGCTGACTCTCGAAGAGCTGATGGACATCGAGATCTCGGTGGCCTCGAAGCGGCCCGAGACAACGTTCGAGGCGCCGGGCGTCGTCGTCGTGATCCCCCGTGCCGAGATCGATCTCTACGGCGACAGAACCCTCTATCAACTCATGCAGCGTCAGCCAAGCGTCTATCCGCGCCGATCGTTCGTGTACGGCGAGAGCATGGCCGCTTTCCGTGGCGACATGGTGGCGCATTCGGAGACACACACCCTGATCCTGATCAATGGTCGCCCGGTGCGCGAGAGCGCCCAGGCGATCAACAGCCCCATGTACATGTCGTTCCCGATGGCCAGCGTGGAAAGCGTCGAGCTGATCCGCGGTCCCGGATCCGTGCTCTACGGCTCGAACGCCTTTGGCGGCCTGATCAACATCAAGACCCTGCCGGTCCCCGAGCAGCGCGAGATCTCGATCTCGGCGATGGGGGGCAGCTACGGCACCTACGACCTGGCTGTCACGGGCGGCGGCACATTTGGCGAGGTCGGCTTCATCGGCACCATCCGCTTCGCCGGCCAGGATGGATGGCCCTATCGCTTCACGGACGTGAGCGGGGTCTACGGTGAAGATGACGTGGCCGACCAAAACGTGGCGGCCACGGCCCACCTGGAAGCCGGGCGCTTCACGCTCGACGTGTTCGGGTCCGACATGGATGCGTTCGCCTTCGGGGTGAGCCCGACCTGGACGGACGGGAACCAGGAGTTCCGCGCCAAGCGGCTGTTCGCCAACGCCGGCTATGACATCCCTCTGCACGAGCGGGCGCGCCTGGAGATGAACCTCACCTACAATCTCCAGGAAGTCCACATGTATAGAGGGATGGCCATTCCCGTCGTCACCCCGCTCGGCATTAATACCTCGGACGTGCTCGCTGAGGTGACCTTGTTCGCCAATCCGACCGACAACCTGAACCTGGTCGTCGGTGCCTTGCAGCAGTACGTCTCGCTCTACGAGCCTGATGATGATCACGCCACGAGCATTCCCGCGTACGAGTACTGGCCGCGGAGCGCCTACGCCCAGGGTGACTACATGATCGGCAACACGGTCAAGCTCATCGCGGGCACCCAGTGGAACGAAGCGGCGCACGGCGACTCCGATCTCGTCTCGCGCCTCGGCGTCGTCGTGACGCCCGCCGAGAACTGGGGCGTCAAGCTCCTGCACGGTGAAGCCTTCCGCGCCCCGATCGCGATGGAAACCGATTGCGGCCCGGGCCTCGTCGGCAATCCCGATCTTGCGCCCGAGACGATCACCACCACGGACGTTCAGCTCTTCTACCACGACGAGAAGACCTACGCCGCCGTCACGTACTTCCACAGCGACATCGACGGCCAGATCCTCTTCGATGCGAGGAACCCCAGCTATTTCACGTACATGAACGGCGGCACACAGCACTTCGAGGGCATCGAGCTCGAGGGGAAGCGCTTCCTCACGAATAACTGGCACGTCCTTGGGTCGTTCATGCGCTACGACTATGAGGGAGCGGCGGGCCTCAACCACACCGTCGTGCCGGACGAGATGTGGAAACTCGGCTCGGGCTACACGTGGGACTGGGGGACGGCGGCCGTCTTCATGACGCACTTCGGCACGCCGCCCATCATCGCGTCGTCCGTGACGGTGAACCCGGAGCCAGACGCCGTGAACCTGCTGTCGGCCAACGTGCGATTCGACGTCTCGCGCTGGATCGGCCTCGAGACGGGTCAGTCGTTCGTCACGCTGCGGGGCGAGAACCTTCTCGACGAGGAGGCGTATGTGCCGACGCTGGCTTACTCCGGGGTGCCGAACTCGTTCCCCTACGGCTCGGGCCGGATGCTCTACCTTGGCGTGGAGGTGAACTTCTGAGCTTCGTGCCGAATGAGTGGTTGAATAGGGAGAGTGAACCATGACCAGGCACATTGTGCTCGCCGTTCTTGCCGTGGCGCTTGCCACGGCCGGGTGGGCCGCTGAAACGACGTCCGGTGACGGGGCGGCGGGGGATCTGACCGAGATGAGCCTCGAGGAGCTGATGGACATCGAAATCACCGTGGCCTCGAAGCGGCCCGAGACAACGTTCGAGGCGCCCGGCGTCGTCGTCGTCGTTCCCCGGGCCGAGATCGAGCTCTACGGCGACAGAACCCTCTATCAGCTCATGCAGCGCCAGCCCAGCGTCTACACGCGCGGCTACTTCCTCGCTGGCGACAACGTGGCAGCCTTCCGGGGCGACATGTCGTCGCCTTTGGACACGCACACCTTGATCCTTCTCAACGGTCGTCCAATCCGCGAGAGCGCCCAGGGCATCAACGCCCCGGTCTACATGGCATTCCCGCTGGCGAGCCTGGAGAGCATCGAGCTGATTCGCGGACCCGGCTCAGTGCTCTACGGCACGAACGCCTTCACCGGCGTGGTCAATCTCAAGACCCGGCCGGTCCCCGAACAGGCCGAGCTCTCGTTCTCCTTGATGGGCGGTGACTATGGATACTACGCGGCTACCTTCTCGGGCGGCGGACAGACTGGTGAGCTCGGGTTCGTTGGCGCCATTCGCCTGGCCGGTCAGGACGGCTACACCTACCGCCTGACCGATGCGCAGGGCGTCTACGGCGAGCGCAACGCGCAGAACCAGAGCGTGTCGGCAGCAGCGCACCTGGAGTATCGAGGCTTCACGCTCGATCTGTTCGGATCCAACTTGGACGCGTTCGCCCTGGGGGTTCAGCCGCTCTGGGCCGACGCCGACCAGGAGTTGCGCAACAAGGGGTTGTTCGTCAACGCGGGGTATCGTGCTCCCGTGCACGAGCGGGCGCGGCTGGAGTTCAATCTCACCTACAACGTCCAGGAAAACGACTTGTTCAGCCTGTTTACCCCCCGGGTCGGCAACAACACCTCCGACGTGCTCGGCGAAGTGACGCTCTTCGCCAATCCGACCGACAACCTGAACGTCGTCCTCGGATACGTGCAGGAGTACCGGTCGAACTACGCGCCCGACGAAGACCATTTCCAGTCGATTCCCCTCTACGAGTACTGGCCACGGAGCGCCTACGCACAGGGCGACTACACGATCGGCAACACGGTCAAGCTGATCGCGGGCACGCAGTGGGACGAATCGCCGCAGGGCGACTCCGATCTCATCTCGCGGGTTGGGGCCATCGTGACGCCAGGCGACAACTGGGGTATCAAGCTGCTGCGCGGCGAGGCCTTCAGGGGAGCGATTGCAGCCGAATCGGACGTCGATGATCCGCCGACTCTCGTTGGGAATCCGGATCTCGAGCCCGAGATCGTCACGACGTACGATGCCCAGCTCTTCTACCACGACGAGAAGACCTATGCCGCTGTCACCTACTTCCAGAGCGACCTCGATCAGCAGATCCTCGCCGATAACACCACCACGAACCCCAGGACGTTGACCAACGGGGGAACGCAGCGGTTCAAGGGCGTCGAGATCGAGGCCAAGTGCTTCCTGACGCCGAACTGGCACGTCCTCGGCTCGTTCATGCGCTACGACTATGAAGCGGACGCCGGCCTCGAGCAGACCGTCGCGCCGGATGAGATGCTGAAACTTGGCGCGGCGTACACCTGGGACTGGGGCTCGGCGGCCATCTTCTACACCCACTTCGGCACGCCGCCGCTCGTCGAGTCACCGCTCGTGGTCAACCCGGAACCGGAGGCAATGGACCTGGTCTCGGTGAACGTGCGCCTCGACGTGTCTGAGTGGATCGGCCTGAAGAAGGGCCAGTCGTTCGTGACGTTACGGGGCGAGAATCTCCTCGATGAAGAGGTCTATGCGCCGACACTGACCTACATCGGCGTACCCAACTCGTTCCCCTACGGCGCGGGCCGAACCGTCTACCTCGGCGTCGAGGTGAACTTCTGAGCGCACGGGGCGCGACGCGGCGCGCGGGCCTGCGACTACGACATCATCAACGACCACGATGGGCAGGTGACCCCCAGGGCGCCTGCCCGTTGCCGTGTCAGCGGACGCGAAGCCGCCTGCGATGCACGGACACCGTTCCCTCCCGCCGCAGGTTCTTGTTGATTCCGGCGTCGAGACCTGCTATCCTACGAGCCGGCATTCATCCGGGGGGACTGTTGGATGGACAATGACGATGAACTGATCGCTGCTCTCGAGCGGCTCTTCGACTCGCACATGCACGAGATGCGCTACAACGAGCCCGAGTACGAGCGCGAAGCGCTCGCGCTGATGCGCGAGATCAAGATGACGCTGGCCCGCTCCGGCCCGAGCAGGCTGCCCAGGATCGTCGAGCGTCACCGCGCCGGGCTTAAGGCGGAAGGCAAGATCGAGTACTCGACCCGTCTGGAGGATTTCTCGAAGGCGCTCGCGCCGTTCATCGCCTGAGCGAGCGCCGCGCCGCAAACACCCTCTGCACACGCCACGCTCGGCGACGCCACCGCTCCGCCCGCACTCAGTAGAACGCGCCGATCCACACAGACACCCTCTGCAAGCCCTGCCTCTTGGCGTCTTTGCGCCTTTGCGTGAGGCCGATCTAGTGGCCGCTCGTGTAGCGGTAGACGCGGCCGCCGCTGCCGCGATACACGCGCGTGCGCGGGTGGTGGCGGTCGTGGTCGCCATAGCGGTAACGGCTGCGGTGGCGCGGGTAGTGATGGTGGCCCCACGTGTAGCCGACCCCGAGGCTGTACGTGACGCGCGGCGCCCGCTCGATG
This sequence comes from uncultured Verrucomicrobiota bacterium, assembly GCA_964500825.1. GTDB lineage: Bacteria > Auribacterota > JABMQX01 > JAFGEW01 > JAFGEW01 > CAYUZG01. Next base: position 9,754 of record CAZCQN010000108.1, read on the forward strand.
ACGATCACGTCCGGCTCGCGCTCGACGTAGATGACCTCGCGCCCAGGCATAACCCCCGTGCTGCCCACGATGGCGGCCGACCGCAGCGACTCCGGCCCCGGATGGGCCAGCATCCAGTCGATGACGCTCTCGGCGACACCCTCCTCGCGCAGCGAGTCCACATCCTTTGTCGTAAGGCTGCCGGCGACTCCGGCGTGCTGGAGGCGCGAGATGATCGCGTCCTCGCTCTCGCCCGCCTTCGTGGCGGCCACCACCTCGTCGGTCGTCATCGGGATCGGCACGCCGACGAGCACGGCGCGCTCTTCGTACGTCTCGCCGCAGCCGGCCAGCAGAGCGCCCGCGGCGACCACCACCATCAGCAGGCTCAGTCTCAGTATTGGCTTCATTGCCTCTTCCTCGCCTTCAGGATGAATCCAGCGGAAGCCCCCGCCCGAGGCAGGATACGGGACTTCGAGGCCTCCTATCTACTTAGACGGCCATCCGCCGCCCCAATTCAACACAAATCTTGCCCTTCACCAATCAAACGATGGGAGGGCTTGAGCCGTTCCCCGTGCTCCCCGTGTCCCCCGTGGTTTGATGATCCTTGAACCACGGGGGACACGGGGAGCACGGGGCAAGACCTGGCCCCACCGGTCGGCACGCCCCTATGGCGCGCCGAACCTGGCGACCACCAGCAGGGCGGCCTTGAGCAGCGACTGGCGGCTCGAGACGATGATGTCCTCGTGGAAGCCGCTCGTGGTGATG
>CAZCQN010000109.1:0-10431 GCA_964500825.1 uncultured Verrucomicrobiota bacterium
CGGCTTCGACCGTGTCGCGGCCGACGATCTGGTCGCGCGGCCAGTCGCCGCCCTTGACGAGCACGTCGGGCACAATCGCCGCGATGAGTTCCGCCGGCGTCTCCTCGTCGAAGATGGTGACGTAATCGACGCACTCGAGCGAGGCGAGGATCTCGGCGCGGTCGGCTTCGGGCTGGACTGGCCGGGGCGGGCCTTTGATCGCGCGGACGCTCGCGTCGGAGTTCACGCCGATGACGAGCACGTCGCCGCGCTCGCGCGCCTCGCGCAGGTACCGCACGTGGCCCACGTGCAGCAGGTCGAAGCACCCGTTCGTGAACACGACCTTTTTGCCGGCCGCCTTCAGCCCCTGCACGATCTCGGCGAGCCGCTCGCGCTCGACGATCTTCTCCTGCGGGTCGCGTTGCGTCATCAGATCACGAACTTCCCGTTGCGGTAGATGACCTTGCCGTTGCCGTAGATGGCGCTGTGCTTCCGCACATCGCAGATCATGTCCCAGTGCAGGGCCGACTTGTTCTTGCCGCCCGACCCGGGGACTGAGCACCCGAGCGCGACGTGACACGTGCCGCCAATCTTCTCGTCGAACAGGATATCCTTGGTGAAGCGCTTGATCCCGTAGTTGGTGCCGATGGCGAACTCGCCGATGCGCTTGGCGCCGGGATCCATGGCGATCATCTTCTGAAGGTAGTCCTGGTTCTTACCGGCGGTGGCTCTGACGATTTCGCCCTTCCTGAACTCAAGCCGGACGTCGTGGACTTCGCGGCCGCCCTCGATGGCGGGAAAGCTGAAGCGGATATGGCCTTCGGCGCTGTTCTCAATCGGGCTGGTGAACACCTCGCCGTCGGGCAAGTTGCTCTTGCCGTCGCAGTTGACCCAGGTGCGGCCGCCGACGTCGACGCTGAGGTCGGTGTCCTCGCCGACGATGCGCATGGTCTTGAACTTGCCGAGCTTCTTGACGAGCCGTGCCTGTTCGGCCGAGATCCTTTTCCACTCGGCGACCGGGTCCCGCTTGTCGACCAGGCAGGCGCCGTAGACGAAGTCCTGGTACTCGGCGAGCGACATCTCGGCCTCCTGCGCGTGGGCCGACGTCGGGAAGATCGTGTAGCACCAGCGGTACTCTCCGGCCTTCTCGCGCCGCTCGAGGATGTCCATGATCGGGCGATCCGACCGGTCGGCGATCGCGAACTTCCCGGGATTGACGTTGCTGAGCGACCTCAGGTTGTGCGAATTGCCCATCGCGAGACGGGCCGTCATGTGCCGTGCCTGGTGTTTGCCGAACGGCGAGACGTGTTCGAGCTGGTGCCTCTTGGCGTGCTTGAAAAACAGCTCGTGGATGCCCTCGATGCCGACGTGAAGCGACACGTGCGCGCCCTTGATGACCGCCTGTTTGTACACCTCGCGCATCAACGGCGCCGTCTTGTCGATGCCATGGATTGCGAACAGGTCGCCCTTCTTGATGGCGAGCGAGTACTCAACGAGCACCCGTGCCATCCGCTCGATTCGCCTGTCTGCCATAGGTGCCTCGTGCCGCCGCGGTTGCCGCTTCGTCGCGCACGCTAGCACACGCCCCGTGGCGGGTCAACGGAACCGATGTCCGCGACGGCCTGTTTCCGCTACAGCAAAGGCGGAAAAAACCGTTGACTCGCGTAGCGCGCTCTGCTACGAGGGGCCCGGAGAATCGGGTGGATTTGTCGGGATTCAATTACGCGTCTACAGGCACACGGCACCCGTGTGTGCGCTGACGCGCCAGCCGGATGGAGGACGCGCCGTTATGCAGATCACAATGACGGGCCGTCACGTTGACCTCGACGACGATCTCCGCGAGTACGCCACCGAGAAACTCAAGCGCCTCAAGAAATACTGCAGCAACATCATCACCGTGCGCGCCGTCCTGGGCCAGAACCGCCAAACGTACCACGCCGAGCTGATCCTGCGGGCCGACCACCACCGTTTCTTCGGCGAGGCCGAGCTGCCCGATGCCCGGGCCTCAATCGACGTGGCCGTCGACAAGATCGAGCGCCAGCTCCGCCGTTTCAAGAAGAAGGTCCAGCGCAAGCACAAACACGAGCTCGAACCTCCCGCCTCGATCGAGCCCGTCATCGACGAAGAGGGCGAGTTCGAGTACGAACCGCTCGAGCCTGACGAAGAACCCCCCGAAGAGTGAGGCATGCCCTCAGCCGGGAGCGGGATGCTTCGCCCAGCGTGCTGCCCGCGCACGCCACGCTATCCTGACGCCCAGCGCCTGTCCAGTCGTCTCGCCCTGCAACCGGCGCGTTTTTTGCGTGAATCGCACCCGCCTCGGTGATATGGTTCCATGTTCTGAAGGAGGCCCAGTACATCTATGCGCGGGATACGCGTCGGATATCTCTTCGAGCGGATGGGCGAGGAGCTTCGGCTCTCGCTCCAGGCCGGCCAGCGCGGTGTGAACCGGCGCATCAAGGTGGCCGAGGTTGAGCGCCCCGGCCTGGCGATCACGGGGTTCTTCGACTACTTTGCCGCCCGCCGCGTCCAGGTGATCGGCAAGGTCGAGATCTACTACATGCGCACGCTCACGAGCCAGGTGCGCCGCGAGCGGATCCGACAACTGATGGAGTGCAACGTCCCGTGCATGATCGTGGCGCGCAACTACCGGCCGCCGGAGGAGCTCGTCGAGGAGGCGAACAACTTCAACATGCCCCTGTTCCGCACCCCGATGATCACGATGAACCTGGTGAACCGCCTCACGCTGTTCCTCGACGAGGAGTTCGCGCCGACGGTCTCGATCCCGGGCAACATGATGGAGGTGTTCGGCGTCGGCGTGCTCATCCGCGGCAAGGGCGGCGTCGGCAAGAGCGAGACCTCGCTCGGCCTGATCGAGAAAGGCCACCGGCTCATCACCGACGACATCGTCCGCATCCACCTGCGCGAGGGGCGCTACCTGGTCGGCACCGGCGCCGAGCTGACGCGCCACCACATGGAGATCCGCGGCCTCGGCATCATCAACGTGCAGGCGCTCTTCGGCGCCGTCTGCTTCAAGGAGGAGGCGCCCATCGACCTGGTCGTCACGCTTGAACGCTGGGATCCCGAGAAGGAGTACGAGCGGCTCGGCATCGAGGAGGAGACGATCTCGATCCTCGGCAAACCGGTGCCCCATGTGCTTGTGCCCGTGCGGGTCGGGCGCGACATCGTCCTGATGGTCGAGACCGCTGCGCTGACGCATCGGCTCAAGGCCACCGGCTACAACCCGGCCAAGCAACTGAACGAACAACTCGTGGCCTTGATGACCAAGCCGTAGCGGGCGCTCGGTGGGCCAACACCCGTGCACGGAGCATCACAGCACCAATGAGCAAGCCCGCGACAGGCAAAGCGAAGAAGGCTGTTCGCGACGTCCGGATTGTCAACAAGCTCGGCCTGCACGCGCGGCCGGCCTCGCTGCTCGCCAAGCTGGCCGGCAAGTACCGGGCCGACATCCATATCCGAAAGGGCAACGACCAGGTGAACGCCAAGAGCATCATGGGCATCATCACACTCGCGGCCGGGCCCGACACCGTCCTGCGGTTCCAGGCCAGCGGCCCCGATGCCGACGAGGCGCTCGAGGCGATCAACACTCTGATCGAAGGCAAGTTCGGCGAGGATTAGCATGCCGACCGAGCAGTCATACTACGGCATCGGCGTCTCGCCCGGCGTGGCGATCGGCGCCGCCCACCTGTTCCGCCAAGAGACGACCGCCGTGCCGCAGCGCCCGATCACCACCGACCAGATCGAGGCCGAGTACGCCCGCTTCCTCGAAGCGCTGTCCGCGAGCCGCGAGCAGGTCACGTCGGTGCGCGAGCGCGTCGCGCGCGAGATCGGCGAAGAGCAGGCCAATATCTTCGACTTCCAGATCCACATCATCAACGACACCCACCTGGCCGGCGAGGTCAAGGAGCACCTGGCCGCCCGGCTCCAGAACGTCGAGGTGGTCTTCGCCGAGTCGATCGAGCGCTACATCCAGCTTCTGAGCGACATCGACGACGAGCTGTTCCGTGAGCGCCGCACCGATATCCGCGACGTGCGTGACCGCATCCTCACCAACCTGGCCGAGCGCCGGCCACGCGGCCTCGGCGAGCTCCCATTCGCCTCCGTCATGGTCGCCCACGACATCGCCCCGTCCGACGCCGCGATGATGGAGCGCGGCAGAGTGCTCGCCTTCGCGACCGATCTCGGCGGCCGCACGTCCCACACGGCCATCATGGCCGCCTCGATGGGCATCCCGGCCGTCGTCGGCCTGCACGACCTGAGCTTCAAGGTCCGCAGCGGCGACCAGCTCATTATCGACGGCAGCCGCGGCATCGTCGTCGTCAACCCGCACGAGGACACCGTCCAGCGCTACAACCGCGAGATCTTCCGGCTCAAAGCGTTCGATGACGAGCTCGCCGAGATCCGCGACCAGCCCGCCGTCACCACCGACGGCCACCGCGTCGTGCTCTCGGCCAACATCGAGCTGCCCGAAGAGCTCGACAACGTGCGCGCCAACGGCGCCGAGGGCGTCGGCCTGTATCGGAGCGAGTTCCTCTACATGAGCCGCGACGAGCTCCCGGGCGAAGACGAGCAGTACGCCGCCTACAAGTCGATCCTGGCCGGGCTCGCCCCGAACCCGGTGATTATCCGCACCTTCGACCTCGGCGGCGACAAGTTCATCTCGCACCTCGACATCCCGTTCGAGCTCAACCCGTTCATGGGCTGGCGCGCCATCCGCTTCTGCCTCGAGCGAGTCGATATTTTCAAGACCCAGCTTCGCGCCATCCTGCGCGCGAGCGTCCACGGCAACCTCAAGCTCATGTACCCGATGATCTCGAGCGTTGACGAGATCATCAGCGCCAACGCCGTGCTCGACGAGGCGAAGGAAGAACTGCTGCGCGACGGGCTCCCGTTCGAGGAGAACTTCGAGATCGGCGCCATGATCGAAGTGCCCTCGGCCGCCATGACGGCCGACATCATCGCGCGCCACGTCGACTTCTTTAGCATCGGCACGAACGACCTGATCCAGTACACGCTCGCCGTCGAGCGCACGAACGACCGGATCGCCCACCTCTACCAGCCGTGCCACCCCGGCGTGCTGCGGCTCGTCAAGAGGACCATCGACGCCGGGCACGAGCAGGATATCTGGGTCGGCATGTGCGGCGAGATGGCCGCCGAACCTGCGATCGCCATGCTGCTGGTGGGCATGGGCATCGACGAGCTGAGCACGAGCGCCATCGCCGTGCCCAAGATCAAGAAAGTGATCCGCAGCATCTCGTACGCCGAGGCCGTCGACTTCGCGCGCGAGGTGCTCACATTCGACCGAGCGGACAAGATCCGCGAGATGGCCGACGAGCGGCTCCGCAACGTGGTGCCCGCGCTCTACGGCGAGCAAGCCTAGGAACACAGGTGACGGGCCTTTTTTTCTCAGGACGAATCGGGACGACACGATGAAAGCGCTGATCCTCGCAGCCGGATACGGCACGCGGCTTCGTCCGCTCACGAAGAACAAGGCGAAGCCGCTCTTGCCCGTCGCCGGCAAGCCGATCATCAACTACCTGCTCGACCGGCTCAACGCCATCGAGGACGTCGACGAAATCTACGTCGTCACCAACCACAGGTTCGCCGGGGAGTTCGAGCGCTGGGCCGCCGAGACACCGAGCGCCAAGCCGATCACGGCCGTCGACGACGGCACCACGAGCGACGACGACAAGCGCGGCGCCATCGGCGACATCGGCTTCGTCATCGAGCAGCACGGCATTGACGAGCCGATGCTCATCGCCGGCGGCGACAACATCTTCACGTTCGACCTCGGCCCGTTCGTCCAGTTCTTCAAGGCGCACGGCTCGACCGTCGGCCTCCACGAGCTCGACGACGCCGAGGCCGTCAAGCGTTACAACGAGGTCGTGCTCGACGAGCGCGGGCGCATCGTCTCGTTCCGCGAGAAGCCGCCGGACCCGAAATCGAACCTGTTCGCCGTCTGCCTCTACCTATATACTGCCGGCGACGTGGCCCGCGTCTCTCAGTACCTGCGCGACGGGAACAACCCCGACGCGCCCGGCCACTACGTCGCCTGGCTCCACACGCGCACCGACGTCTATGGCTGTCCGCTCGCCGGCGCGTGGTACGACATCGGCGACCTCGACGCGTACCGCGAGGCAGACCGTTTCTTCAGCGAACAACGACGATAGGAACTGCCAGCAGTTTCCCGTACAGCAAACCTGGAGACACGACGACATACGGAGGCACCACAGCAAGCATGGGAGCGAGCGATTACCTCTTCACATCCGAGTCGGTCTCGATGGGACACCCCGACAAGGTGGCCGACCAGATCTCCGATGCCATCCTCGACGGCGTCATTGCCCAGGACCCGATGGGCCGCGTCGCCTGCGAGACAATGGTCACCACCGGCCTGGCATTTGTCGCCGGTGAGATCACCACGGGCTGCTACGTCGACATCCCGGACGTGGTCCGCCAAACGATTAAGGAGATCGGCTACACCGACCCGACAATGGGGTTCGACTACGAGACCTGCGCCGTCATCACGTCGATCGACAAGCAGTCGCCCGACATCGCCATGGGCCTCGACGACACGCCCGACCACGAGCAGGGCGCCGGCGACCAGGGCCTCATGTTCGGCTACGCATGCCGCGAGACCGACGAGCTCATGCCGATGCCGATCATGCTGGCGCACAAGCTGATGGAGCGCCAGGCCGAGGTGCGCAAGCAGTCGATCCTCCCCTGGATCCGGCCCGACGGCAAGTGCCAGGTCACCATCGAGTACGTCGGCCGCAAGCCGAAGCGCGTCCACACCATCGTGTTCTCGACCCAGACCAAGGACGTCGACATCAAGCTCGTGCGCGAAGGCGTTATGGGGGAGATCGTCAGGAAGGTGATCCCCGCCACGATGCTCGACGGCAACACCATTTATCACATCAACCCGACCGGCCGGTTCGTCCTGGGCGGGCCCGCGGCCGACTGCGGCCTCACGGGGCGCAAGATCATCGTCGACAGCTACGGCGGCAAGGGCAGCCACGGCGGCGGCGCCTTCAGCGGCAAGGACCCGAGCAAGGTCGATCGCTGCGCCTCGTACGCCGCGCGCCACGTCGCCAAGAACATCGTCGGCGCCGGCATCGCCGACGAGTGCGAGGTCCAGATCAGCTACGCCATCGGCGTCGCCCAGCCGCTCGCCATCAACGTCGTCATGTTCGGCACCGGCAAGCTGCCGCACGAGCGTGTCGTCGAGCTCATCAGGAAGCACTGGGACCTGCGGCCCGCGATGATCATCAAGGAGTTCGACCTCCGGCGCCCGATCTACAAAGAAACCGCCCGCCACGGCCACTTCGGCCGCAACGGCGACGGCTTCACCTGGGAGCACCTCAACAAAGTTGACGCCCTCAAAGCCGACGCGGGCCTGTAAGACTCTCTGCTGTCGTGTCGCGGGAATACGTTTGCGCAGTTGCTCGCGGCGGCACGGTTATCGAGGGGGTCGTAAGGGCGATATCAGGAGAGCCCGTTTCAACGGGCTTGTTCCATTCTTGCATAGGCCAGCCCTTCAGGGCTGGTTGACGGTGACATCGTGCGCATTCCGGCAGCCCGTTTCAACGGGCTTCCAGGAGGTGGCTTAAGCCGAGAAAGGGAAGGACGTTGAAACGCCCTGCAAGGAGCCGGCGCCACGCGCGGGACCAGCCCTGAAGGGCTGGCCTATCGAAGAACGGGGGCGTTGAAACGCCCAGGGGCTCCGGTCGCACGAGATCCTGTCAAAGCCTTGAGAAAGCCAACCCGTGATTCTGTTGCCCATTTGTGAGACGCGATACTACCAAGCTGCAGAGCAACCACGACAGACCTGATGAGCAGTCGCGTTTTCGGGGCGCTCGTCGTCGCAGGCGTCGAACCGGCGATCTCCGCTGACGACGAGAGCTACAACCGCCTCACCGGCGTCCAGCGCGAGCGCTGGCTCGACCTGCTCTACGATCTGAGCCGTGAGCCGTCGCTTGTAGCGAGTTCACGGCATCTGCTGTACATTGGCCGGAGGCCGGAGAGATAGGCGAGGCGAACGCCCCGCTGGATCCGGCAGTGTGCCGCCGCCGTCACTGGGAGGAGTCACCGTGGAGTCGAACAAGCCGTCCGCAAGAGATGCCGAGCTCCGCAAGGCGATGGACGCGCTGATGGCGGAGCAGCCGGGGCATGTCGGCTCGCCGGAGCTTCCGCGCCACGTTGTGCGCGAGCGCCAGACGCATCGGGCCAGCCTCGAGGGGTGGGCGATGATGTTCAAGGGCCTCGCATTCGTCTGCTGGGCAGCCGGCTTCGTCGTCATCATGGCGTACGTCGCGGGCGTTACCAGGACGCAGCGCCTGCTGGCCGATGCCATGAGAAACGTGCCCAGCCACCTTATCGGCCCTTCGATCGTCATCGCGATCGTCATCATCGCCGTCACCGCCTTGGCCGCCGGCGCCATCTCGTGGGCCATCTCGCTTGCCCTCGTCTCCCTCGGCCATATCGAAGAAAACACCCGCCCCGCCGCCACGACAGAGGCAAAGCACTCGCCCCCGTTCCCGGCAACCTCGCCGCGCCAAGCGCCTCCTGCTCCCGGCAGCGACGCCTGAGCGCCGTAGGCGCGACTGAGAACAGCCGCTTGCCGGCGGAGCGCCGCGGGCGCCATCGGGATCGGCCGCCGAGCGCTGGAGCGCCGCAGGCGCGATTGGCAGTAGCCTCGGGCGCCAGCCCGTGGTACAAAGACCGGCCACAATCCTGAGCCCCATCCTTGTCCTGCGTAGCCTCGGCGAAGCAGGAAGGGGCGACTGAACCAGGGAGCCTGTGCGAGATGGCTCTGCACGTTGCAGTTGACCGCGAGCGTTCCGCCGACACGCCATCCTGCGCAGCGCCGAGGTGCTCTATGCAGCCTAACGAGCGGGATGCGCAGCATCAGGTTCTCCACATCGTTTACATCGCTCGACCTGCATGTGCTGACGGACCTTGCCCGTTGCCGCGACTATGACGCATTCCCACACTCAATCGCCCCTGAAGGGGCTCTGGTATGTGGTGTTGCGCCCGCCCCACGGGCTTGCGCCCGAGGCTACTTCCAAACGCCCCTGACGGGGCTATTCCTCCCGCGGCACCCGCCCAGGGAAGACCGCGTGATCTGTCCTCGACGGGAGACGAGGTTGCCTGCACGTACGAACACGCTGGAGTGCTGTAGGCGTGTGCCCGGAGCGCGGTACGCGCGATTGGGAGTAGCCACGGGCGCGAGCCCGTGGTAAAAGGGCAGCCCACAATCCCGAGCCCCTTTCCTGTCCTGCGTAGCCTTGGCGAAGCAGGAAGGGGCGATTGAACTGCACGTGCAAGAGGAATGGACAACACATGGCCAGGAAAGCGACCAACTACGACGTGACCGATCTGAAACTGGCGCCGAAGGGCAAAAAGCGCATCGAGTGGGCCGACAACGACATGCCCGTCCTCCAGCTCGTGCGTGAGCGGTTTGCAAAAGATAAGCCCCTCAAGGGCAAGCGGATGAGCGCCTGCCTGCACGTGACGGCCGAGACGGCCAACCTGTGCCGCACGCTCGTGGCCGGCGGCGCCGACCTCGTGCTCTGCGCCTCGAACCCGCTCAGCACCCAGGACGACGTGGCCGCCTCGCTCGTGGCCGACTACGGCATCTCGGTGTTTGCCCGGCGCGGCGTCGACCGCGACGGCTACTACAAGCACGTCCACGCCGCCCTCGACCACAGCCCGAACATCACGATGGACGACGGCGCCGACCTGGTGAGCTCGCTCCACAACGAGTACGCGCACCTGGCCGGCCAGGTCATCGCCTCGATGGAGGAGACGACCACCGGCGTGATCCGCCTGCGCGCCATGGCCAACGACGGCGCGCTCAAGATCCCCGTGATCGCCGTCAACGACGCCGACACGAAGCACCTCTTCGATAACCGCTACGGCACCGGCCAATCGACCATCGACGGCATCATCCGCGCCACCGACATGCTCATCGCCGGCAAGACGGTCGTGGCCGCCGGGTACGGCTGGTGCGGCCGCGGCTTCGCCACGCGCGCCCGCGGCATGGGCGCCAACGTCATCGTCACCGAGGTGGACTCGATCCGCGCGCTCGAAGCGACCATGGACGGCTTTCGCGTCATGCCCATGCTCGAGGCGGCCAGGATCGGCGACATCTTCATCACCTCCACCGGCGACGTGAACGTGGTTGACCGCGGGCACTTCGAGGTGATGAAGGACGGGGCCATCGTTGCCAACTCCGGGCACTTCAACGTGGAGATCAACATCCCTGCGCTGGAGGAGATATCGGTGTCCCGGCGGCGGGTGCGGGAGTTCGTAGAAGAGTTCCGGTTGCCAGATGGCCGGCGCATCTACCTGCTGGGGGAAGGCCGGCTCATTAACCTGGCTGCGGCAGAAGGCCATCCAGCCAGTGTGATGGACATGAGCTTCGCCAACCAGGCC
>CAZCQN010000110.1:0-10406 GCA_964500825.1 uncultured Verrucomicrobiota bacterium
TGAATGGACCGAACGAACACGGACTTGAGACGCATTCCATGTGTGGCCAGGCCAACAGCCCCCAGAAGAGCTTTATGCGCCGGGCCCTCGAGCTCGGCGCGCTCGGCAAGGGCACGACGAGCCCGAACCCGCGCGTCGGCGCCGTGGTCGTCAAGGGCGGCCGCATCGTCGGCGAGGGGTACCACAAGCGCGCAGGTGAGGACCACGCCGAGGTGATCGCGCTGCGAGCCGCCGGCGACGCGGCGATGGACGCGACGCTCGTCGTGACGCTCGAGCCGTGCTCGACGCCCGGGCGCACGCCCCCGTGCACGAACGCCATCATCGAGGCGGGGATCAAGGAGCTCGTCTACGGCACCGAGGACGCGAATCCCGATCACTGCGGCCGCGGTCTCGACATGTTGCGCGCCAACGGCGTGGATGTGGTTGGCCCGGTCCTCGAGGCCGACTGCGAGGCGCTCAACGAGGGGTGGCCGAAGTTCATTACCGAGGGGCTGCCGTTCGTCACCGTCAAGGCGGCGATGAGCCTCGACGGCAAGCTCGCCACGACGACGGGCGAATCGCACTGGATCACCAATGACCGCTCGCGCGCGCACGTCCACCGGATGCGCTACGAGACCGACGCCGTCCTCGTCGGACTCGGTACGGTGAGCAAGGATGATCCGCAGCTCACGCCGCGCGGCGAGTTCGCCGACGAACGCTGTCCCTGGCGCGTCATCGTCGACGGCGCGGCCGGCGTCCCGCTCGACGCCACCGTGCTCACCGACGAGTGGCGCGAGCGCACGATCGTGGTGACAACCCTCGACGCGCCCGAGCACAAGCGCGAGATGATCGAGGAGACGGGCGCCGAGGTGCTCACGATCGACGGCGATCTGGACAACGTGGACCTGCACGACCTCATGGTCGCCCTGGCCGATCGCGGCATCGTCTACGTGATGATCGAGGGCGGCTCGAAGGTCTTCACCAGTGCGTTCAACGCGGGCCTGGTCGACAAGGTCACGCTGTTCTACGCGCCGATGCTCATCGGCGGCCGCGACGCGCCGGTCCTCATCGGCGGCACGGGTGTTGCCACGCTCGACGACGCGATCGCACTCACGAAGATCCAGACCACCCGCTTCGGCGACGATCTCCTCATCGAGGCCCGCGTCCAGCGGTAGGATTCCTTATCAAGGGTGGTTTCGTTGTCATTCAGTAGTAGGTTGTGCCACCGGCTTCAGGACCTGTTGAAAAACCCCAGGCACCGTCGGCACGGTGCTTGCCCCAAAGGGGCTTCATAGAACAGCCCAGGGTATCACCCTGGGCTCAGAAGGGACAAAGCATCACCGCATAGCCCGAAGGGCTTACATAGAGCGCCTTTTTCAACAGGCCCTTCAGCCGGTGGTGTGGGAAAGGCCAAGCGGGCACTAGCCGGCTTGAGCCGGCTTCTCGACACATGCCTTCAGGCACGGCTTGAGCAGTCATAGGCATGGAGGCTGAAGCCACCATGTCGAGAAGGCGCGCCGGAGGCGCGATCGCTGAAGCGCGCTTCATTCTTGGTTTGGCCCGAAGGAACCACCGGCTGAAGCCGGTGGCAAGACTTACCTGTGCCCAGATCAGCGCTGGGCAGCGTTCACGCGCAAGAGCGGACGTGCTATAAACGTGCTGTGTGCAGAACAGCTTTCAGGGAGACCGCTGATGTTCACCGGGATTGTCGAGACAACGGGGACGTTTGACGGCCTGACCAAGGCGATGGGCCGGGCCGCGCGGCTGGGCGTGCAGGTCCCGTCCGAGGTCGGGCCGCTGAAGATCGGCGATAGCGTCGCCGTCAACGGCGTCTGCCTCACCGTGATCGAGGTCGGCCGAGGCACCGTCGCGATGGACGTGCTCGAGGAGACGCTCGCGCGCACGAACCTGGGCGATCTGCACTCCGGTGCGCGCGTCAACCTCGAGCGGGCGCCGACGCCGGCGACCCATCTCGGCGGCCACCTTGTGACCGGCCACGTCGACGACACCGGCGTCGTGCTCGGCCGCTCGCGCGCCGGGCCCGACTGGGTCTACGAGATCGGCGTGGACCGCAAGTACATGCCGTTTATCGCGCCGAAGGGGTCGATGGCCGTTGACGGCGTCAGTCTCACCGTCGTCGAGACGCGGGCGGCGTCGTTCGTGGTCCACGTCATTCCCCGCACGTTCGAGCACACCACGTTCAAGGATCGCGACGTGGGGGGCCGGGTCAACATCGAGGTCGACCTGATCGCCCGCTACATCGCCAACTTCATCAAGCGCAGCGGCCCTGGGCTCGTCGAAGGGGAACAGACCGGGGCCGATTCGGGGAAGCTCACCAAGGAGTTCCTCGCCGAGCACGGGTTCGCGTGATGGCTCAGACGACGACGATCATCGTCGGCTTCTGCCTCGTCGGCGTCGTGACGTGGGCCGTCCTGTACTGGTGCACCGAGCGCTTTTTGCGGGTGTTCCTCGCTCTGTCCGTCGCGCTGCACGTCGTGCTCTTCGTTATCCCGTTCGCCGTCGGCAAAAGCGCCCCGGCCGAGGCCGTCGGCCCGCGCCTCATTCCGTACACCATCGTCCAGGGCGCCGACGAGCCGACCATCGACCTCGGCGACATCGACATGCCCGAGGAGGCCGAGGACATTGACGACGTCCCGGCCACCGAGGTCGTCGGCGAGGACGCCATTGTCGTCCAGGCTGCGCGCGAGGAGCGCGTGCCCGCCGGCGTCGTCCATGCCGACCTGCCAAAGATCGACGACACGACGTGGTTCGCCTTCGAAGAGCACCCCGGCGCCGCCAGCTACCGCAAGGAGCTTCAGCGCACGATCCAGCGCCACTTCGAGGTGCCCGAGGCGATCGAGGCGCGCGGCTACGAAGGCCGACTCAAGGTCTGGTTCACGCTCGGGCGCGACGGCCGGCTGCTCTACTCGTTCCTCGACCCGACCATGTGCAGCGAGGACGACGAGATCAACCGGCTGACCGAGGAGAACCTCAAGCGAATCGCTGACAAGTTCCCGCCGTTCCCCGAGGGCGTCAAGGACTACGACGTGCGTTTCTACGTGCTCATCGACTACCGCAACCTCCGGAACCGCTGAGCAGCTCCGGCCTCCCGAGCAACGGCTCGCAGGCGACGACGCGTCGTGGGAAAGCCGTTGCCGTCCTGAGATAACGTCAGTATCTTCGTTCCCCGGAACCTACGAGTCGCTTGCACGAGATGATCTGACGATGCTCACAGCTCTTGCATGGCCCAGGCGCAGCCGCGAAGCGGCGGCGGAACCTAGCCAGGGGCGTCAGCCCCGGGTGAGGCGCGTGCGGACAACCCCCCCGAGCCCCGAAGGGGCGACACAGGACGGCCTGTGTCGCCCCTTCGGGGCTCGGGTTGCCCTTGAATGCCCGGGTCCCCGGCCTTTACGGGCCGGGCTAGGTTCCGCCGCGCCTTCGGCGCTGGCCCTCGAGACGCGCAAGCGGCGTGGCCCGGAGACCTTGGTCGGCAGGAACGCGTCGACGCCTTCGGCGCTGGCGCTCGAGAAGCGGAAGGCGGGCCGGCGCGAGACCGTCGCCGGCGAGCGTGCGTCGTGGGCCGTCCCGCGTGCGCAAGTGCTTACCGGGGCAGGGCGCTGACCGATGGCCGCCGCGGCGCGATCGTCACGGCTCGCCCGGTTCGTGTATTTCATCCTCGGCGTGTTACTGCTGCCGGCGTGCGTGGCGCTGACGGCCACCTGCGTGCGGGCGATCGCGCTCGCCGACGACCTCGGCTCGAACCTGCTCGTGTTCGGCTGCGGGTTCGTCTCGCAGCTCACGTGTTTCCTCGTTTTCAATAAGCCGATCCGCACCTACGTGATCGGCCACGAGCTGACGCACGCGCTCTGGGTCGTCCTGATGCGCGGGCGCGTCAGGCGGATCCGGGTCAGGAAGCGGAGCGGCTACATCCGGGCGACCAAGCTCAACCCGCTCATCGCGCTCGCGCCGTACTTCTTCCCGATCTACATGCTCGTCGTGATCGGTCTGTACTACCTGGCGGGGCTTCTCGTGCCGGTCGAGAGGTATTTCGGTGTCCTTCTGTTCGCCGTCGGGTTCACCTGGTCGTTCCACCTGTTGCTCAACACCTGGATGCTCGCGCACGAACAGGAAGACGTCCGGGTCGCCGGCGTACTGTTCTCCTACATCGCCATCTACCTGCTCAACGTCGTCGTGCTCGGCCTGCTGCTCTGCTTCGTCTCGACGAGCATCACCCCGAAGAGCATCACGACCGCCGCCTGGCGCGACCTCGCCTACGCCTACACGCTGGTTGCCAGGCCGTTCCTGTAGCGCGGTGTCAGTGTGAGAACGGGCAGAGCGAGCGGAATGGGCACGCGCTGCCGTACGGGCAGAAGCCGGTCCGGGCGACGAACGGGCTGATGATGATGCTGAGCACGAGATAGGCGCCGGCCCCGATGAACACGATGAGCACCCACCGCGGCGTACGGCCGACCGCGCCAAGCGCGTCGAGCAGCAGGGCGACCCCGGCCACGACCACGATGAGGGCTGTCCAGACCGGAAAGCCGATTCGTCCTTTCATACCACGCCTCCCGAGTGTGATCGCGCAAGGGTACACCGGCCGCCCGCGCCGGGTCACGCCGATTCCTGTTCCAGCCGTTAGTGCTGCGCCGGAACGGGTGGCTTTCCCTGGAACCTGGGCAGGTGTGGGCCGGTCATAACGAACGCGCCCCGGCCCAATGGCGCTTGCCGGGCGCCGACGCTGGGTGCTACATTGCCCCAAGAGACGTTCCGACCGAACGAGGAGATCGGCTGTGCGCTTGCTTATAAGCCTGACGATCGCCGCCGCGACGATGCTAAGCGTCGCCGCGTCGCTGGCCGCCCAGGAGCAGCCCCAACAAAGCCAGGCCCGAGTCGTGATTGCGACAGCCGACGCACTGCGCGGCACCGGCCTGACGCTGACGGACAACGCGGTCCTGATCGAGACGCCCTACAGCGGCCAGGTCGAAATCGACCGGCGCGCGGTTGCCGGGATCGTCTTCGGCTCGGGCCGCGATGAGGAGGTGCTGGCCGCAGCCGCCGACCGCGACGTGGTCCAGCTCACGAGCGGCGACAAGATCTCCGGCGACGTGGTCGGGACGGCCGACGGTGCGGTCGTTGTCAAGGCGTTCTACGCCGGCGGCCGGGAGTCGCAAATCGAGCTCGACAAGATCGACTACGTCGCCTTCGCCAAGCCGGGCGACGACGAGCCGTTCGAGCTGGCGCCCGACCCGGTGCGCGTGATCCTGACCAACGGCGACGTCGTCGGCGGCAGGCTCGCCAGCTTCAAGCGGGACGTGTTCCGGCTCGAGACGCAGTACGCCGGCGTGCTCAGTTTCAAGCTGGCCGACGTGCAGTCGGTGCACAACACCGAGACGAGCCACCAGTTCTACCCGGGCGGCCCGGCCGACGCGTTCGTCCAGTTGCTCGAGCACTCCGGCTGGTTGGAGCGCGAGCCGGGCAAGCTGTTCCTCTCGCTCATCCGCGGCCTGCTGAACCGGGGCGATGCCGAGGGCGCGATCCGGCTCCTGGATCGCATGGCGCGCTACGACATACAGCCGTATACCTACCAGGAGGTGGCGCGCGCCTTTGAGCAAGCCAAGCAGCCCGACGCGGCCCTCGTGTGCTACGAGCGGATGTTCGCGTTCCGTCACCGCAATCCGTACATCTACAGGCAGCTCTACGACGCCTACATCGCCAGCGGCCGCCACGCCAAGGCCGCCGAGATCTACGAAGAGCTGCTCAAGGAGCCCGACGGGCAGCACGCCGGCTACGGCCTCAGCGAGCCGCAGGTACGCGTGGCGCTCGCCGAGGTTTACAACAAGCTCGAGGAGCACGAGAAGGCGATCGCCCATCTGCGGCGCGTGCTGGGCGCCTCCGGCGTCGAGCAGGCCACCCGCGCCAAGGCGCGCGAGCTGCTGGTGAGCACCTTCGAGCAGGTCGGACGGCTCGACGAGCTGATCGACAAGTACCTCGCCGAGGCCGACGAGCTCGACGCGCAGCTCGGCCGCGATCACGTCGCGCTCGTCGAGCGCTACGTCGAGATCGGCAAGTTAGCCAAGGCCCGGCTCGAGCTCGAGCAGCTCGAGCGGCTCGGTCTCGACGACGACGCCGCGACGGCCAAGGCGCTGCTCGAGCACGCCGAGCACGAACCGCTGAACGACGAGACGGACACCGACACCGAGGACGAGGGTGATGACTGACGCCATGCCGGACCAACAGGACCCGGTCACCGATGAGATGCAGACGGACAACCCGCCTGCGGCCGAGGCGCTCGCGCCCGACGACCTCGCGGCCGTCGAGAAGCTCAAGGAAGGCTACCGCATCATCGTCGACGAGATGGGCAAGGTCATCGTCGGCCAGCACGAGGTGATCGAGCAGTTGCTCATCTCGCTGTTCTCGCGCGGCCACTGCCTGCTCGTCGGCGTGCCGGGCCTCGCCAAGACGCTCATGATCCGCACGCTCGCCAGGGTGCTCACGCTGAGCTTCAAGCGGATCCAGTTCACGCCCGACCTGATGCCGTCGGACATCACCGGCACCGACATCATCCAGGAAGATCCGAAGAGCAACGAGCGTAAGTTCGTCTTCCTGCACGGGCCGGTGTTTGCCAACATCGTGCTCGCCGACGAGATCAACCGCACTCCGCCGAAAACCCAGGCGGCCCTGCTCGAGGCGATGCAGGAGCACCAAGTGACCGCCTCAGGCCGGCTCTACAAGCTCGACGAGCCGTTCTTCGTCCTCGCCACCCAGAACCCGATCGAGCAGGAAGGCACCTACCCGCTGCCCGAGGCCCAGCTCGACCGGTTCATGTTCAACGTCCAGGTCGACTACCCGAGCGAGGACGAAGAGCTCGAGATCATCCGCACCACCACGAGCGGCGAGCTGCCCGAGCTCGAAACCGTCCTGAGCGCCGACGAGATCGACGAGCTCCAGGAGATCGTCACCCGCACGCCCGTGCCCGAGCACGTCTACCGCTACGCGCTGCGGCTCGCGCGCATGACGCGCCCGCTCCAGGACGACGCGCCCGAATGGATCCGCGACTGGGTCAGTTGGGGCGCCGGGCCGCGCGCGTCGCAGTATCTCGTGCTCGGCGCCAAAGCGCGCGCCATCCTCAACGGCCGCTACGCGGCCCTGCTCGAGGACGTGCGCGCCGTCGCCCCCGCCGTGCTCCGGCACCGGATCGTGACCAACTTCAACGCCGAGAGCGAAGGCGTCACCCAGGACGACATCGTCGCCAAACTCATCGCCGAGCTCCCCAAGACCGACGAGGACTACACCGTCCGGGTGTAGACCGCCTCTTCCTGGTGCCACCTCTGACACTTCCTATCCTCTGGTCCGCCCTCACCTGGGCCGAGTTGTGAGCGTGCCGCGCGAGCCGCGCTTTATCTTGACAGATATGCGCGTCGGTGACTATGCTTGCAGCTCGTGGTGCACACGTCCCTTCTCCTTTCTGCGCACGCGGTGGCCCCGCGTGGGGAGGCAGTGATGATCGACAAGTTCCTGAAGATACAGAACGTCGGCAGGCTGCAAGCGCGCAATTGCAGCAGGCTCCAGTTCGGGAATCCCACATTGGTGTACGCGGAAAACGGCCTGGGGAAGACCATGCTCTCCGCCATCTTACGTTCGCTGAGATCCGGTGAGGAGGGGTTCATCCTGGAACGGAAGACGCTCTGGACAGAAGACGAGCCGGAGGTTGAGCTTCGGGTTGACGGGAAGAACGTCACTTTCTCGAACGGCGCTTGGAGCGAGCACTGCCCGAACATCGAAGTGTTTGATTCGCGGTTCGTCGAGGACAACGTTTACTCGGGATCGCGGGTCGAGCTCGAGCACAAGCGGAGGCTGTGCGAGCTCGTGGTAGGAGAACAAGGTGTCAAGCTGGCGAAGGAAGTAGAGGAGCTTGCGGAGAAGATCAGTGCGAACAACGCCGCACGAAGACACGCGGAGGCAAGCCTGAAGCCGCACATCCAAAGCGGGCTCACGCCGGAGCAGTTCTGCGGTCTGTCGCCTCCCGATGATCTGGAGGCGAAGCTCGCACAGAACGAGAGAACGATGCAAGCCCTCAAGGATTCCCAGAGAATCCAGACGAAGGAGGAGCTTGCTCAGCTTCAACTGCCAAGCTTACCTGTGGATGCGCTGAAGCGGATCCTCGCTCGAACCGTGGAAGGGGTGTCGGGGGATGCGGCTACCAAGATTAAGGAGCACATCGCGGCCTGCTGCGAGTCCGGTGATGAGACGTGGTTCAGGCAAGGCGTCGCCTACCTGAAAGGGAATACGTGTCCTTTCTGCGGACAGGACACGTCGGGAGTGGCTCTCGTGGAAGCGTACCGTGCGCACTTCACGCAGGCGCTCAGAACGCTGAGCGAGGAGACAGACAGGGTGGGGCGCGATCTGGAGGAACTGCTGTCCGAACGTGCCCTTCTCAAGGTGAACAGCGTGGTCGCAGCGAACGAGAACCAGGCCGAGTTCTGGCGCGAGTACGCGGACTGCCAGTTTCCAGAACTTGACGCAGAGAAGCTCGACAGCGTCTGGCATGGTTGCCTGGCGGAGTTCAAGTCAGCGTTAGAGCACAAGGTCGCGCACCTGGTCGACGCGATTCCCGTTCCCGAGGCCCTGGAGAACTCCGTCCGGCATTACGAGGAACTCGTGAGCCGAGTCGCCAGCTACAACGGACTCGTTCGAAGTGCCAACGAGCGGATGCGCGGGCTGAAGGCCGCCGTGAGGGGAGGGGATGTCGGGCGTGCGAAGGATGAGCAGAGACGCCTCGCGGACTATCAGGTTCGCTCTAGGCCGGAGGTTCATGGTCTTTGCGACGAGTTAGCCAGCATCATCAAGGACAAGGACGACCTCACAAACCAGAAGGAGACCGCGAAGACGCGCCTGTTAGCCCTCACAACACATGTCTTCAGCAGGTTCCAGGACAGCATCAACATGTATCTTTCGCGCTTCGGCGCCGTCTTCAGTATCGCCAGAGTCGAGGGCAATTTCATCGGAGGCAAACCGAGTTCCGGATACTGTATTGTCATCGAGAACAAGGATGTCCCGCTGGCGGCCCCGAAGGGTGATAAGCCCAGGCCGTTCTTCGGGAACACACTCAGTTCCGGTGACAGAAGCACATTAGCGTTCGCCTTCTTCCTGGCTCGACTTGATCAGTGCAACAGCCTTGCAGACAGGATCATTGTCCTTGATGACCCGATCTCAAGTTTGGATTCCCACCGGTGCGCGTGCACGAAAGACGAAGTGCTGGAACTGGCAAGTGGAGCGCAGCAGGTTCTGCTGTTGTCGCATGACGCGCTGTTCCTGAACTCGGTGTGGAAGGGGGCAAGGCGCTTGGATAAGCTGTCGCCCAGTGCGCTCAAGATAAGCCGGCTAGGCGACTGCGATAGCACTCTCGCCGACTGGGACATCACAAGTGCGATTCAAGAGCAGTATCTGCGCGAGTGCCGCACGCTGCAGAGCTTCCGTCACGGAGGCAGGGAGGATCCCGACCAGGTTGCGCGGTGCATCAGACCAGTCCTTGAACACAACTTGCGGGCGAGATTCCCTACAGAACTAGGTGAGCAGGAAGGCCTGGGCAAGATGATCGTGTGCATCCGGCAGGCTGATGCGAGCAGTTGTCTGGCGGCTCTTCAACCCCGCCTCAGTGACATAGAGCGCCTGGACGCCTACGCGGCTCCCGAGCACCACGATGACAGGTTGAGGCGGGCGCAACCAGCGCGTAACGAGACTGAACTACGAACATACGTATCGACGGCCTTGGACTTCCTGGGCGGTGTCTCGACAATCGCCTCGGGAACAGGCAACCTCTAGAACTTATCGAAGGCGATGTCGGATTCGGGGACGGCGTGGTTGGCGAGCATGGCGGTGCAGGCGTCGACCATGAGCGGGGGGCCGCACAGGTAGTATTCGTTCTCGAAGCCGAACTCGGTCATGGCCTTTTCGACGGTGAGGTGGATGAAGCCGGTCGGGCCGTCCCAGTTGTCGTCGGGCGCGGGCTCGCTCAGGGCGACGACGTACTCGAAGTTGTCGTGCTCGGCGGCGATTTTCTGGAAGATATCGGCGTAGAAGATGTCCTTCTTCGCGCGCGCGCCGTAGAAGAGTTTTGCGGTACAGGTTGTTTCCCAGACTTCGAACAATTCCAGGATCATCGCCTTCATCGGCGCCATGCCCGCGCCGCCGCCGATGAATATCTTGGGGCGGTCGGTCTTCTTGAGCAGGAAGTCGCCGTACGGGCCGGTGAGCCAGACCTCCTCGCCCGGCTTGAGTGACCAGATGTAGCTTGAGGCAAACCCGGGCGGGGCGTCGGGCACGTCGCGCGGCGGTGGGGCGATGCGCACGTCGAGCTCGACGATGTCGTTGCGGCCCGGGCTGTTCGACATCGAGTAGGCGCGGTCGACCGTCTTGCCTTTCGGCAC
>CAZCQN010000111.1:0-10309 GCA_964500825.1 uncultured Verrucomicrobiota bacterium
TGTAGACGTGAATATCCTTCTTCGGATCCTCCATTTGGAGGAACAGGAGCTGAGCAACCACGATGTTGGAGAGATCGTCGTTGATCGGCGTGCCGAGGAAGATGATCCGGTCCTTGAGCAGCCGCGAGAACAGGTCGAACGGCCGCTCGTCGCGCCCGTATCGCTCGTAGACGTTTGGCACGTAGATCGTCGCCATACGTGAGGCCTCCATGCGAGGTTCGGGTCCAGACTGTTAGTCTATCTCGGCATGCTCGATCAGGAACGAGCGCACTTTGCCCTCGAGCAGCTCGTCGCGGAGCCCCTCGACGGCGCCTTCCTGCTTCTCGTAGGCCGCGCGGAGCTCGTCCGCCGGGCGGAGCTCGTCCGCCGGGCGGAGCTCGTCCGCCGTCGTGCCGCGCATGGCGGCGGCCTGCTCGAAATACGAGTCGAGGTCCTCGTCGGTGACGGCGAGTCCCTCGGCGTCGGCGATGCGCTCGATCAGGAGCGTCAGCTTGATCTGCCGCGCCGACGCCACGGACGCATTCTTGACGATTTCGTCGTGCTGTTCCACAACTTTCTCGCGCGGCACGCCGGCGAGCTGGGCCCGCTGGTACGCCCGCATCACGTTCCGCTCGGTCTGCTTTCTCAGCAGCGATTCGGGCACTTCGAGCTCGGTCGCATCGACGATCGCATCGAGCACGACGCCCTCCTGCCGGCGGCGCTCCTCGGACTCGCGCTGCCGGCCCATGGCGTCGCGCACGCGGTCGCGCAGGGCCTCCAGCGTCTCGACGTCGGCGACCTCCTTGGCGAACGCGTCGTTGAGCTCGGGGAGCTGCTTCTGCTTGATCTCGCTGACGGTGGCGGCGTAGGCGACCGTCTTGCCGGCGAGGCGCGTATCCGGGTAGTCGTCGGGGATCGTGAGCTCGAAGCGCTTCGTCGCGTCGATCCCGATGCCGACGAGCGCCTGCGCCAGGCCCGGCACGAGCTGGTTCTGGGCCACCTCGATGAAGCGGTCGGGCATCGTTTCGGTCGTGCCGTCGACGGTCTGCTCGAGGGTCACGACGATCGAGTCGCCGAGCTGCACGGGCCGGTCCTCGACGGGCACAAGCGCAGCGCGCGCGTCACGCTGGCTCTCGATGACCTTGTCAATCTCGTCGGCCGTGGGCGGCTCGATTGTGTGCGGCACGACGCGGATGCCCTTGTACTTGGGCAGCTCGAGTTCGGGCAGAACCTCGACCGTCGCCGTGAAGGTCAGCGGCGCGTCAGCGTCGTACTTGATGTCCTTCACCTCGGGCTCGCCGACCGGGCGGAGCGCGTTGTCGATCATCGCCTGGCGGAACGCCTCGGGCACGAGGCGGCTGATGGCCTCGGAACGGATCGTGTGGCCGAAGCGAGCGCGCAGGATCTTCTCGGGCACGTGGCCGGGCCGGAACCCCTTGATCGAGGCGCTCTTGCGCACCTCGTTCAGCGCAGTCTCGATCTCGTCGGCCACCCGCTCGTGCGGGATCGAGAAACGGATCAGCTTCTTGCTCTCGCTCAGGTCCTCGACAACAGCTTCCATCGGGGTTCCTCAAGGTAACGGTGCGGCGCCACGCTGCCGGTTGCCACGCGGCGGCCGCGTGTAAGCAAAAAAGTGGAGCGAGCGATGGGAATCGAACCCACGACCACAACGTTGGCAACGTTGTGCTCTACCAGCTGAGCTACGCTCGCTCTGAGAGGGTGCTCTCCTGAAACACCTCCATCATTTCTACCAGCGCGGGGCGGGGAAGTCAAGCCCCTTCTGCCTGCGCCGACGGGTGTTCTGTCAAGCTGGTGCGAAAGGAGGGATTCGAACCCCCACGCCCGAAGGCACGAGATCCTAAATCTCGCGCGTCTGCCAATTCCGCCACTTTCGCGTCGACGCGCAAGCCCCTGGCGTCCAGGCGCTCGCCCACCGAGCGACTTCTAGCACCGCTGCTGATGCAAGATCAAGGCCAATCTACCCCGAGGCAAAACCCTGGACGACAGCTCAGCGTCAAACCATTATGGTAGGATAGTCGGTCCGGCAGACCAGAAAAAGGAGGTACACCGATGAGGACGCTTGGGCTACTGGCTCTTCTGGCAGCAACCGCACTCGCCGCGGGCTGCGCAACGCTGTCGTACGATGGCATGCCCGCAAAAAGCGAGCCGCACGCGATGGCCGTCGAGCGTGACGGGATCGACTTCGTTTCGATCGACGGGCGGCCGGTCACGCGGCCCGCGTTCTCGAAGGGCAAGCTGCGGCTCGCGCCGGGGTTCCACGAGATCGTCACGCGCTTCAGCTATGAAGAGACGGACACCGACCACGCCGGCGAGGTCGACATCAGCGTCACCGTCCACTACTGGTCGCGTTACAGGCAGGCCGTCGCGTTCGACGCGATCGAGGGGAACCGCTACGAGATCACCGCCGAGGCCAACCTGCCCAGCACCGATGTGAGCACCAGCAGCTCGGGCAACAACGATTCGGATAACGAGGGCCGGGTCAGTATCGACATCGACCACGAGCTCGTGAATCCCGACGACTGGCGCCCCATCATCGCCCGCATCCTGCCGATCGAGGAGTACTGGCGCAGCCACGCGCTCCCCGTCGCCGAAGTCAAGGTCGAAGCGCCACCGCCCACGGCAACCGAGGGACAAGAAGAATAGTCAGGCACCCGTTTTTCTCGGCCATGCTCAATGCGTCCCACGTCCGCAGAAAAACCGCTGCCTGTCCCTATGCTTCCAGCCTCTCGGCCCTACTCGCCGGGGTTGTCTTTGTCCTCGCCAGCGGCGGCTTCGAGGAGTCTCCTGAGTCGAGCACTGCCTCCGGCGTAGTCTGCTGGTGTGCGGCCGTTGTTGTCGGCGCGGGTGGGATCGGCCCCGTTGTCCAGGAGCAATCGAACGGCATCGCTCCTATTGGCGCGCGCAGCGGCGTGCAGTGGCGTGCTGCCGGCTTGGTCCTGCGCGTTCACGTCGGCTCCGCCGTCGATGAGGACGGCACACGTCTGCACGACGGGCCCCTGCTCCCACCGGCGCCCGGCGGCCCGGAACAACGGGGTCTGGCCAGCCAGGGTTCTGGCGTTTGCGTC
This sequence comes from uncultured Verrucomicrobiota bacterium, assembly GCA_964500825.1. Taxonomy (GTDB): domain Bacteria; phylum Auribacterota; class JABMQX01; order JAFGEW01; family JAFGEW01; genus CAYUZG01. Next base: position 3,066 of record CAZCQN010000111.1, read on the forward strand.
GGCGCCTTTGGCGAGCAGGAGCTCGGCGACCTCGTGGCGCCCGTGCTCGGCGGCGATCAGTAGTGGCGTCAAGCTGCCGATATCCTTGGCCTCGACGTCTGCGCCCGCTTCGAGCAGGACCTTGGCGGTATCCCTGTAGCCGGCTTTGGCCGCGTGATGAAGGGGCGTGAAGCCCTGCATGTCCTTGGCATCGATCTCGGCCCCGGCGTCGAGCAGGATCTTGATAATGACCTCGTCACTCTCCATTGTGGCCCGGTGCAGGGGTGTGAGGCCTTCTACGTTGGCCGCATTGACGTCGGCGCCGCGTGCCAGGAGGAGCTTGACGAGCTCTTGGGCGTGAGCGCCAACCGCGCGGTCAAGCAGTGTGTTGCCATCGCCATCTTTGACGTGGACGTCCGCGCCGCTGTCGAGCAGCATCTTCCCGATGACGGCGTCAACGTTGCTTGTCGCCACGTGCAGCGGCGTGAGGCCTTTCGCATTCGCCGCGTTGACGTCGGCGCGGCTGGCCAGCACCAGCTTGAGGAGCTCTTCGGCGCGCCAGTGGACGGCATGGTGGAGTATGGTGTCGCCGTTGCTGTCCTTCGCGTTGACGTCGGCGCCCTTGGCGATGAGGGCGGCCGCGATCTCGTACTGCACTTGCCAGGGCGGCACGGTCAGCAGCAGAGGCGCCACACCAGCAGAGGGCAGGTTCGGGTCGGCGCCGGCGGCGAGCAGGGCATCGACGACCTCCTTGTGTTTGTGCTCTGTCGCCCGTCCCAGCGGCGTCTGGCCGTCGCGGTCTTTCGCATTGATATCAGCGCCCGCAGCGAGCAGGATCTTCGTGGCTTTGAGGTCACCGGCCGCCGCAGCCACGGTCAGCGGTCTGCGGCCCTTGCCGTCCTGGTCCGCGACCTCGGCGCCCTTGGAGACAAGGAGCTCGATGACGCGATAGTGCTTGCGTTCGACAGCCACCTGGAGGGGCGCCTTGCCGCCGGCGTGTTTCAGGTTGGGGTCGGCACCACGAGTGAGCAACAGCTCGGCGACCTTCTGCCGGCCGTTGTACGCAGCGCCATACAACGCCGTCTCCCCGTTCACGTCTCTTGCGTTGACCTCAGCTCCGGCATCAAGGAGCAGCTCGGCGATCTCCGTGCTGCCGTCTCTCGCCGCGCGCTGCAGCGGTGTGGTTCCATGGGTGGAGCGGCGATTGGGGTCCGCGCCGTGGGTGAGCAGCAGCTTGACGATCTTCTTGTCCGGCTTGCTCACGGCGCCCGCCAGCGGCTGGCCGGTGCTGGCATCGGCCCCGGCGTCGAGGAGCAGCTTGACGATCTCGAGCCTGCCGCGCGCGGCTGCGTATTCGAGCAACGTCTCCCCTCCGCTCAATCGGCGATTCGGCTCGGCGCCGCGGTCGAGCAGGAGCTTGACGATCTCGGTGTTCGATTTCCGGATCGCGTGTTCGAGCACAGAGTCGGCATTCGGGTCGGCGCCCGCCTTTACGAGCGATCGGACCGAATCGGTGTCGTTCACCTCGATCGCAAGATGCAGTGGCGTTTGGCCCTGTGAGGCCCTGGCTTCGACGTCGGCGCCGGCGGCGACGAGGATCTCGATCACCTCGCTCAACGACCTCTGAGTAGCAAGGTGAAGGGGCGTTTGTGCGTTGGCATCGCGTGCATTGACGTCGGCGCCGTGCTTGATAAGCAGCTTCACCGCCTGCGGGATGAACTCCTCGGCCGGAGGGCCGACTGCACCGGGATCGCCGCCGACGCGCGGCGTCCGGTAGTCGAGCGCGAAGTGGAGCAGGTGCCGCCCGCGGCCGTCGCGGGCGTTGGGATCGGCGCCCTTGTCGAGCAGAAACGCCACTGCCTTGATCTGCCCGCTCTTGACCGCTTCGAGGAGCGGCTGATGATCAGGGCCGGTCGCGGCCACATCAAGTGTCGCGCCCTTCTCGAGCAGCAGGCCGAGCATATCAATCTGCCCGCTTCTGGCGGCTGCCATGAGGGGCGTCTCGCCCGGTGGCCCATACTCAGCGAGCTGCTCGCCGCCGGCGCTGAGGAACACCCGATACAGCGACACACCGTTCGGGTGGACGCCATTCTCGATCAGCAGCCGCGCGCAATCGAGATACCCGGCGGAAGCCACGCGGTTAAACACGCCCCTGTTCCGCAAGCTGCTCGGGTCAAGATGAGCGCCCTTGTCGAGCAAGAGTTGAGCGATGTCGGCGTGTCCGTTCACGACCGCCTGGACGAGCGGGGTATCGCCGGTCGCGGCTGCGGCGTTGAGATCGGCTCCCTTGGCGATGAGGAGCGCCGCTGCTTTCTTGTGGCCCCGGGTGGCCGCCCAGTACAGCGGGAGGTGCGCGTTAACGTCGGCACCGTGCTCGATGAGGTAGACGGCGACTTCCTCGTAGTCGTTCACCAATGCCCAGTCCAGGGGCGTGTTGTTCTTGTCGTCGCGCGTGCTGACGTAGGCGCCGCGCTCGATCAGCGACTCGACGCCCGCGAGGTTGCCTTCCTTGGCCGCGTCGAGCAGCGCGTCGTTGAGCTCGGGCCGCGAGCCCGGCTCGACGGGACCGGCCAACGGTCCCAACGAGTCCCCTCCACCCAACGCGGCTTGCTTCCGCGCCTCCTCGAGCTTCGCCTCATAGAGCGCGATGATCTTCTCCTGGGCTTTGCGTTTCGGATGCTCGGTGCCCCATTCGTCCTCGTGGCGAATGAGTTCGGCTTTGGCTTCCAGGAGGAGCGTTTCCCAGTGGAGGACTTCGTCCGGCCCGGACCGCGAACCCGGCTCCACGACGGCCCGGCGGGTCTCGATGTCGAACACGTCTGCGGAATAGGTCAGGTTGGACTCAGCGAGGTAGCGCAGCTTGGCCGCCAGTATCTTGTCCTGCGTGTTGAGCAGTCGAAGGTTAACAATCTTGATGTTTGCCTCCGTCTCGGGCAGGAGTCCGGCCCGCAGCTTGGCCTGCACTTCCTTGATCCAATTCTCCCGCTGCTTCACGACGTAGTCGATCCCCGCCGCGAAGTCGTACTGCTTGCTCTTGACCTCAGAGCGAAGGCTCTTGATCTTCTCCGTTTTCTCGCGTGCGGCGTCGGGAAGGGCACCGCCCGGCGGCACTGACAGCCTCAGGATGCTTAGCTCCCTCTCGGCCGCACTCAGACGCAGCTCGGCAGCTCTGAGCCGGTTTTCGGCCGTCTCGCGGACAATCTGGGCGATCTGCTCCCCGGCCTGCCTGTTGGACAGAACGCCCATCTTGCGCCGCGCCTCGATGGACTCGATCTGCTTGTGCTTGAGATCCGCAGCGGCGTCGAACTGGTCAGCCAGGGCCTTCTCCTGGGCAGCTACCTCCATCTCAAGCTTGTCAAGCTCGGGTGTGCGGGCCGATGACTCAGCAGGCTCGAGCGCGGGTTCCTGGGATTCCGCCTGCTCGGTTTGCTTCTCCGTTTCGGGCTCTGTGGTCTCGCCGCGGCGGCCGAGGCCCGGCAGGAGCACGACGGCGAGGAGTGCGACGAGCAAGACGCCCCACAGCGAGAGCGCCGGGGCGCGCCGGAGCGTGCGGTCCATGATCCGCCGTATCCGCCGGCCAAGCGGGTGCAGTCGATCGGCAAAGCCGAGCCGGGCGCCGATCGGGCTGCTGACGGCCAGGCGCGACGCGGCGTGCAGCAGCGTCTGGCAGTAGGCGTCGTCGGTCGAGTGGCCGCGGGAGAGGACGAGGTCGTCGCAGCAGTCCTCGCGCACCTTGCGGATCGCGCGGCTCAGAAACCAGATGACGGGGTTGAACCACCACACAGCCACGACGACGATCTGGAACCAGTTGAGCCAGGTGTCGCGGCGCCGGACGTGGGCGAGCTCGTGCGTGAGCATCGCATCGAGGTCCCCGCCGGCCAGGGCCTTGGCCGCGGCAGGCACGACAACCGTTGGCCGCACAACGCCGATGACCATCGGCGCAATCGGCTCGGGCGAGACGAGCAGCCTCGGCGCGCGCCGCAGTGACATCGCGCGCCACAGGCCGAGGAAACGCTCATAGAGCTCGCCGTCGGTGACGGCGCGAGCGCGCCGGACGGTCCGCCGCAGAGCGAAGACCTGCCAGAGCGTCCACGCTGCGACAGCCGCAATGCCGAGCACGTGCGCGACGAGAAGCCACGCCTGCCAGCGCAGACGCGCCCGCGCCACGGGCGCCGCGCTGTGGTCTGTGCTCGACACAATGGCTGGGCCAGGTTGCTGCGCTGTCTCGTTGAGAGGCTGAGTCGTCTCACCGAGAGCGACTGGAGGCGGCGCCAGGTCCATCGCCGCCTCCGGCTCGGTGCTCTCCTCGGAAAGATCCGGCTCGACGGCCTCGTCGACGACCGAGGGCTGCGTCGCGGCGGGATCAGGCAAAGGCAACGCCGGCGCGGTTCCGACCTCGGGCACCCGCAGCGTCTCGGCCGACGCCAGGACGGTAACTTGATCAGCCTGCCTCGGCGCGAGCTGCGGCCCGACCTGGCTGAACAGCCCCACCGGCGCGTGCAGCAACGGCGGCATGGCGAATTTCACCAGGGCAATGATCAGCAGCCAGTACCGAAGCGGCGACGGCCACCGCCGCGCCAGCCTGACCACGATCAGCACGACGAGCGCGAGCAGAGTCGCCTGCCATGCGACGTGGAGCGCGTACCGCCACCACAGCTCGCCTCCGTGATTGAGTGCGTTGATGAACACGTTCATTGGTCACTCCTCCCGGAGTTGTTCTGCTCGCGGATTTCGTCCAAAAGCTCCTGGAGCGTGTCGAGCTCATCGGGCGTCGGCGGCTTCGTCTCGAACAGCGAGTTGACCACCGCCACCGTGCTGCCGCCGAAGATGCGCTCGAGCATGTCCTTGATGACGCGACGGTACGCGGGGCCCGGCCGGCGCGTCGCCTTGTAGACGTACGCCTTGCCCACCGACCCCTTGCGGCGCGCGACGAGGCCCTTGGCCTGCAGACGGCTCAGCAGCGTGGCGACGGAGCCGTGCGTCATCGGACGATAGCGATGCATGCCCTCGCGCACCTCGCGCGCCGTCGCTTCCCCGTTCCGCCACAGACACGCCAGCACCTCGAGCTCGGCGTCCGGCAGGCGCTCCTCGCGGACGGGCGTCCGAGCGACGGAGACCGGCGCTGATTCTGACCGCTTCGTTGGTGCCACTGTTCTCTCCTCACGGGTTTTTCCCAACCAAACACCCCTCAATATATAGACGCCGGTCTATTTGTCAAGTGAAAAAATAGACATCCGTCAATTTTTGTTGGCCTGGTGCATCCCATGCCCCATGCCCAAGGGCACAGACCCACCACGGAGCCCGCAGAGGACACGGAGGACAAGCAACCACGGGGAGCACGGGGGTCACGGGGGAACTCAACAAGGAGGCCGTTTCAACGGCCTTGATCCAACCTCATTAGGCCAGTCCTTCAGGGCTGGTAATACGACGGTGACCCGACACCCCCCTAGCCCGTTTCAACGGGCTTGCCTGCCAAAGGCATGGCTTGCCGGCCGGAATGCGGCGCTTAAGCGCCCCGGCCTGCGGGACAAGCACGTTGAAACGCGCTCCGACGACGGATGCTTGGCCCCCGGAACCAGCGCTGAAGCGCTGGCCTATCGCGGCCGGAAAGGCCGCTCAAGCGGCCTCAGGAGTCGTGAAACCGCAGGGCTCGCCGACGCCGGAGGGAGTTGCACTCAGCCAAGCGAACGTGCTTGACGTGAAGCGCCGACACGCCTATTCTTGGCTGGTACGCGCGGCTGCTGCGTTGCCGCGCGGGAACCGGGATATGCCCTCCGCAACCGCCGCGGGACGACGAGCCCGGGAGGTGGCGAGCTGGCTCAGAGGTTGCGCTCATAGCGTGCTGGTCGAAGGGACAAAAGACGATCCGTGGAAGGAGATATACCACGATGTTTGAGATGAGGCCCCTCAGTGAACTTGTGCAAATCGCCAAGGCGGGAGGAGGCATGACTCTGGATGCCGGCATGCGTCCCGTCGACGAGCTGGTGCAAATCGCTCGAGCTGCCTCGGAGCACAGCGCTAGAATCACTTTCAAGGGCTTGAAGCTGAGGCCCACCAGCGAACTTGTCATAATCGCCTCTGCTGGGCAGGGGGCGGTTGTCTTTGAACCGTAGTCGCCGAGCGCCGACGCGGCAGTGCACGCACGGCTATGGCTGTTTGGCCGGCCCTTGGACGTTTCGTCCCGGTGGGAACCACCGGGACGCACACCCACAACGCGTCGTGTGCGCCGGGATTTGACCGATGGAAACCCGCTATTTCGCGTTCCTCGACGAAAGCGGACAGCGTGAGTACGGACCGAGGACTGACCGGTACTATGTGGTCCTTGGCACCATTGCGCGCGCCGAGCAGGCGGACGCGTACGCCACTGAGCTCCAAGGTGTGAAGCGGGCCTTCTTCCGTGCCCCGAAGGTGGAGCTCAAATCCAACTGGCTCCGACGTCCGGAAGAGTGCCGCCGGCGCTACCTGGATCCATACGGTATTTCGGAGAGCAAGCTAGAGCGCTTTGTCGAGGCCATGTACTCCTGGCTGCTCGCCACCGACTTAACGTTTATCGCGGGAGTGATTGACAAGCGGCAAATGTGTGAGGAGTATACCAAGCCCCACCACGCAAGCGCCCTGGGGTACCTGGTATTCTGTCAGCGCTATCAGAAGTTCTTGGCGCAACGGCATTCGCGTGGAGGCGTGACATTCGACAACGTCTCTGGCGCGTCACAGGCGGGAAGACCCTGGCGGCGGCTGTTGGAGAGGCAGCACACGCAGCTTAAGCAGCGGGGGTGCCCTTACACTAACATGGGTTTCCCGAATCTGGAGGAAACCATGGCATTCGCGGACTCAGCGGACGTAGACATGCTGCAAGTGTCCGACATTGCGGCGTACAACACCTTCCGCCAGTTCAAGGACCACGGCGCAGTGTGGGATGATCCTGTGGCAGATGAGCTTCTTCTGTATGAGTACTTCCACCGCCTTCTGCCACGCTTTCACCAGAGCGCCGACGGCGTCTTCGCAGGTTTCGGTGTCGCTAAGATGCCGACCCGCGCACACCACCGGTGGCTCGGCAGGTAGCATTGCACGATGGCAGACACGTCTTGGGGAATCCTGGCTCAGCCTGGCAATCTCTTCGGGCAGAGTGGCTTCCGGGCAGCCATTGCCGCCGAGCCGTGCCGGGTGTACTATCGCGAGAGTGTGCGGGCCTTTGGGGGCTTCGAGAGAACTACTGACCGCCGCATAAAGAATGTCTCATTTAAGGCGTAAAGGGAGCGGCGTCG
>CAZCQN010000112.1:0-10305 GCA_964500825.1 uncultured Verrucomicrobiota bacterium
GCGCAACGTCCGATTATACTCCTAATCGGACCTCTGGTTGATGTCGCAAAAGGTGATACATTCTGGGCGTTGGAACACACGGGAGGAGGCAGCGCAATTACCTCAACGGCAGGGCGTTAGGCGGATAGACCGACCCGAGAGCGCCGGGACAATGTACCACGCCCCTCGCCTGCTCCTCAGATGGCCTCAAGCGCCGTCGCCAGCGCCTCGTCCGGAAGCTGGGCGTAGCGGGATGTGGTGTCGATGCGGCGATGTCCGAGGGCCCGCTGCACGAGGCGGAGATTGCCAGTTGCGCCCAACAATCGCGTCGCGAGCGTGTGGCGGAACGTGTGCGGCGTGATCCGGGGGTCCACACACGCCTCAGTAAGCCACCCGCGCAAGCGCCTGGCGAAGTGCCGCGCCGTCAGGCGCCGTCCCGATCGGCCCACGAAGAGGGCGTTGGAGGATGGTTCGAGCCGCTTCCGGCGTCGCAGGTACGTGCGCAGTGACCGGACGAGTCGGCGGTTCAGGTGGCGGGCCTCAGGCACACCGCCCTTGGCGCGGATCGTGAGCAGAGCAGCTCTCAAGTTCACGTCGCCCACGTCCAGACCGACGAGCTCGCCGATCCTGATCCCCGTCCCCGAAAGCACCTCCACCATTACGCGGTCGCGATGCGCGAGGGCGTCGTCGGAACGACGCATCGTCTCAAGCAGCCGGCGCTCCTCGTGGCGGTCGACAACAACCGGCGGCGTGGGTCGCAGCGACCGTACACGCAGCGCACAGGCTGGATTCGACCGGATGTGCCCTGTCTCGTGCAGCCACCGGAAGAACGACCGCAGCACGGCTCGGAGCCGGTTCAGCGCACCGGGGCTCCGGGGCCTCCCCGTCGGCCCGACGAGCGCACAGGGAGAGGTGAGGAACTTGGACAGGTGCGCAGGGGCGATCCGGTCCACGGGTGTTCGGTTGCCGCCGTAGAAGCACAGCAGTGAGCGCAGGTCGGACAGGTACGACCGCACCGTGTGGACCGAACACCCGTTGCCTTCCAGGTATTGCAGGAATCCGTCGATCGCCGCGCCAAGTCTCATGCTCCAATCCTTCCACCTGCCACAGCCGGAACCTGCCGCTACGATCACACGGGGCCATGTACCTTGGGGCCAGTCAAGGGGAAACAGGCGTTTTTCGTGGGCGACGGGCTGGCCTCACGCCAGGATGTCACCGGGGGTGTCCAGGTGTCGATGCCCGCCTAGACGCTGCTGGACCACATCGCACTCAGCCGAGCCTGGTTGCGTAGTTCTGGTGCTTCTGCACGAGCCGCGGCGTGAAAGGCCGTCTTGCGTTGACGCCCCGCATTGCCTGGCATCGTGCAAAGGCACCTCCGCATCAGCATGGTGGCCGCGCACTTCCACACCGAATTCGGTCTGGTGGCTCTCAGCTCCCCCCAGAACAGCCTCCAGGGCACTGCCGAAGAGGCAAAGACAGTGTGCGAGGGTTCCCGCTTGCATTCGCCCGCCATGGAGGCAAGAATCGATCTGGCGCGAGCGACTAGCGCCTCGCGCCTCGGTGGCTGACTTCGGCGGTGGCGTTCGGCCGCTGCCAGCATCGATGCCCCAGGGGCGGAATGGGAACCGTGCCATGGAAGGCCATTCAAAGATGACGGGCCAAGAGCGTTACACCTGGAAGAGGTTCTGGTGTCCACCGGACGGCAGGTGCAACTTCGGCGACGGTGGATTCGTGGTGGATCCTGGGGATAGGGTTGGTCATTTCCTCCAGCCGGATCTGCTGCCCTTCGAGAACATTGCTGAAGTCCCCTGCCTTGTGCTGATCGGCGAGCGCGGGATCGGCAAGACGTTCGTCCTTGAGGATCTTGTGCGGGAGCGCAGAGCGGCGCTCGCCGCACTTGGCGGTCATGTTCACCGCGACGATCTTGGCGCGTACAACACCGACACTGGCATTTGCGATGGTGTATTCGGATGCGAGGAGGTCAAGGAGTGGGCCGGGTCCGATTACGTTCTCGAGATGTTCCTGGATAGCCTGGACGAGTGTATCGTCGAGATGTCGAGTGTTGCCAAGCTCCTGATTGCGCGGCTCAGGGGGTGTGACCGAACCAGGCTGCGCCTTCGAGTGGTATGCCGTACGGCTGTCTGGCGCGACATCCTGTTCCTCAAACAGGACCTCACGGAACTGTGGGGGGATGACAGGGTCTCCGTGTACGAACTCGTGCCACTTCGTCGCAAGGACGTGGTGTTGGCCGCAGAACAACGTGTCGCGAACCCTGACGGGTTCATGCGAGAGGTGATCGAAAAGGATGCCGTGCCGTTCGCTTTCAAGCCGATCACGCTCGAGATGCTTCTGGACGAGTACGGCGCGACTGGAAGGATCCCGGGGTCCCAGGTCAAGCTCTACAAACGGGCTTGCCTGAGACTGTGTGCGGCTCGAGGTGGCCGTCGGCAAGAAGAGGGGGATCTCACATACGAGCAACAGCTCGCCGTTGCCGAACGAATCGCGGCGCTGACGCTGTTCGGAAAGCGGACGGCCGTCTCCAGCGATCTCGACCACGAGGCTTCTTCCGCCGAAGGTGTGATCACTGTCTCCCAGCTCATCGGAGAGCCTTCGGAACCGGTCAATGGCTCGATTCTTGTCGTCGACCGCCATGTCATCGACGAGGTTCTCGGAACCGGTCTCTTCACGTCGCGCGGCGGTCAGCTCTTGGGATGGGGACACAAGAGCTACGAGGAGTTCTTGGCGGCGATGTACCTTGTCCGCCACCAGTTCGCGCCGGAACAGATCGGAGACCTTGTCTTTCGCCCGGCGGCTGCAGGTGAAACCCCGCACATTGTGCCGGAGCTCCGCGATGTGGTCGTCTGGTTGGCAGCGGCGAATCCTGGAGTCATGCACCGAGTCGCAGCGCTGGATCCCAGGGCACTCCTGCGGAAGCCGATTGCCGACGCGGATGCGCGCAGCCGCGCTACGCTAACACGCTTCCTTCTCGAGCTCACCGAATCGGGCGAAATCCAGATCCGGGACTTGGGTCTGAAAGACAGACTCGATGTGCTCAAGCACGGCGGTCTTCAAGACCAGCTAACGCCTTGGATTGAGGACAAGAAGAAGCCGGAGGCGGCACGGCGCCTGGCTATTGAGATTGCTGGCGCCTGCGAGCTCAACGGCCTGGCAGAACTCATCACCAATACCGCTCTGAGCGACGACGAGCCGCTCGTCGTTCGTGTGTCAGCAACCCGAGCAGCCGGTCAGATCGGGGATCACAACGTTATGCGGCGGCTCATGAAGCTGCTGCATCCGGGCCCTACCGATGTGAGCGACCAGTTGAAAGGATATGCTCTCCTGATCCTGTGGCCGCAGCACATCACGGCGAAGGAGTTGTTCTCCGCTCTGACGCCTCAGAAGCGAGCGAACTACACCGGCCCCTACCAGATGTTCTTGAGTTCTAGGCTGGTGAACGACCTCGATGTTCCCGATGTACCCGTTGCTCTTGAATGGGCACGGCAGCAGGGCCCGGATAGCAGCCTCTCCCATGGGATCCTTGAGTTGGTCCATGCCATAATGACGTTGGCTTTCCGCCACCTGGACGACAAAGCGGTGCTTAGCGCGTTTGTGCAGACGGCCCTGGTCCGCATTTCGCATCAGGACTGGCTCTTGGGGGATGAAGACGGCGTGTCTGGCTTTGCTGGCTTGTCCGATGAGCGGCGCAGGCAGATTGCCCGAGAGCTCGTTCAGGGCCTGGCAGCAGAGAAGGGCGCGCCATACGCGCTACGCTCCAGTTGCCCTGACCTTCTGACCTCCAAGGACCTGCCTTGGCTGCTTGAGGAACTGCTGGCTGCAGCGAACGCAGATAAGCAGAGCCTCTTGGCCAAACTGGTGTCTCTCGTCTTGGACCGCTTCGACACGGCCCAGGTCCTGGCCGTCTTTGCAGCTACGCAAGAAAGCGCAGTTCTGAAGGAAGAGTTCGAAGCGGAATTCGAACCAGTCCAGCTCGATTCGGCCGAAGCCGATCAGCTGCGGAAGTTTCATGGTGAGCTCAAGGACTTCTCGGCAGAAGGGAAGACCGAGGTCCCTGCGCATCTGCCGCTTCCGGTACTCGTCGAGAAGTGGTTGGACCTATTCGAATCTGGTGAGACTGACGCGTGGTGCCGACTCAACCTGGACATGACCCTCTCCCCGGACAGCGATTCTTACCAGAGGGACGCAGACTGGGCACCTGACATAACCGCACTCCCAGGTTGGGAGGCAATCAACGACGAGCTGCGGTCGCGTTGCGTTTCCGCGGCCGAAGTGTATCTCCACCGGGGTGAGCCGCGGACCGATGAGTGGCTCGAGCGCGGCTGCAACTACAGACCTGCGCTTGCCGGCTATCGGGCCATTGCACTGCTCCACGAAGAGGCGCCAGCATTACTCGCGCAACTGCCTCACGACGTGTGGCCCAAGTGGGCGCCGGTCATCGTCGCCTTTCCAGAGTATGCTTCCCACACCGACGACAGCCCGATGCAGCAACTCATTGCCAAGGCATACAAGCAAGCTCCGAACGAGGTCATCCGGGCAGTGCACAAGCTGATCGACAAGGAGAACCTGAAGCACGGGAATGCCTCGGTGATACGCAAGCTGCGAGGGGGTTGGGATGAGCGACTCGCCAAGGAGCTCGTGGACAGAGTCAAAACAGATCGATCTCTGAAAGCGGGTGCAGTCCACGACATCCTGGATGAAGTCCTTCAGCACGACGACAAGGAAGCGGTCAAGGCTGCGAGATTGTGTGTGCCGTTGCCCGCCCCCACCGATGGGGAGGCGCGCGGCATAGCCACGGCGGCAGCTACCGCCTTGCTGGCGCACGGTGGACAAGCTGGGTTCGACTCCTTGTGGCCAGACATCCAACGTGACCCCGATTTCTGCACGGAGGTCATAACCCACGTTGCTCGACTGCTCGATCAGACGCATGCGGCCACAATAGCTGGGCCTTTGAACGAAGCGAGTGTCGCGGACTTCTACATCTGGGTGGCGAGACGATTCCCGTACGACGAGGATCCGAAGCCTACGGGAGTCCACGTGGGCAGCGACCGCGAGAGCATTGCCTTCTTCCGGGACGCCCTCCTGAACCAGCTCTGCGAGAGGGGGACCATCGAGGCGTACCGAGAAGCACGTCGAATCGAGGAGACGTTGCGGTACGACTGGCTCAAGCGCGTCGTCCGCCGGGCACGGGAGACCACTCTCAGCCGCACTTGGGAAGGCGTCTCACCCGGAATCCTGCTCAACCTGGCGAAGCAGCGCGACAGCCGTCTTGTGGAGAGCGGCAAGCAGCTTCTTGACGTCGTGATGGCATCGCTTGTCCGTTTCCAAACCGGACTTCGCGGGAAGGGCCGGGCCGTGTACAACCTCTGGAATGAAGCAAGGGAGGACCGAAAGAAGGTCTACCGGCCAAAAGACGAGGAGCGACTCTCGGATCGCGTGCACGACCACCTTGAGCAGGACCTCAGCGGCTCACGGATCGTCCCGAACCGCGAGGTCCAGGTGTCCCACGGGAAGACCGACATCCATGTCGATGCCGTCGCAGACGATGACAGCGTTGTGTCACTTGTCATCGAGGTCAAGGGGTGTTGGAACAGCAACGTGAAGAAGGCGATGGCAAATCAACTCCTGGGTGATTACCTCAGGGACGTGCGTCCTGCCCATGGTCTCTACCTCGTCGGCTGGTTCCTGTGCGGGGACTGGCATAGCTCTGACTATAGGAAAAGCGGTTGCCCCGGATGGAGCTTGAGCAAGGCACGCCAGTTCTTCGAAGAGCAGGCAAAGGGGCTCTCAGATGATGATGTCGAGCTGCGCGCTTTTGTGCTGGATGCCACCATCCCCTAGGTACTCTGCCGACCACACACCTTGCCACCGGCCTGTTGTGTTTCGTACAGGCTGTCCGGTCATTCTCCCGCGGTCATGGACCGTGGATGTTGCAGTGTCCGTGGTCACACTGCCGCGTCGCCATTCATCCTCTCCCTTCGCCTCTCCAACCCTGCTCTCTCCAAGCACTGGCGCACAGATGCCGTCGGTCCGACCGCTGGCTTATCTCCGGATCAGCGACGCCGTGGCGAGGAGCAGGACGGCAAGGTCGGGGAAGACAGCGGTGAGCAGGAGTCTGGTGGTGCCGGTGTGGCGCTGGGCCAGTCGTGCGAGGGTGCCTGATCGAAGGCAGAAGCACCCAGCCACGAACGTGAGGATACAGGACGCAGCCGATGCCGCCGTTGATGAAGCCTTACCGTCGGAGCGGACGCGCAGCTCAAGCCTGCTCTAGACAGCGGTTGACCTGGCCCGGAGCTCGATGCATGCCTTGCTTGCGGCGGCGCGTACCCCGCCAATCGGCCGGCCCAGACTGGTGCTTCAGGTAGAGGACTCGCATTGCCGTTTTCCTTACACGCAGCCCCTCAAGGCCGGCAGCCATCTGTTCCACTGCTAACAGTTAGTTTCACAAACAAAGCCCTTGAAAGGTGTCGCTTGTGCTGTATATTTCCCCCTGTTCGTGGGAGCGAGCTTCCTGCATCAGTGGGCCTGGCTCACCCGATGCACTTCCCCACGGACACACGGCCTCGGTAGTTTTTCCTGGGCGGTGGACCTCAGCAAGCGGGTCCACCTGCTGGATTGCCCAGCGGAGGTGGCCGAACGTGGCAACGCTGCAGCACGCAACGGGACTCAGGGCCAGACCTGATGAGACCACTGGCCTGGGTCATGAAGACGATTCTGAAGCCCCGCACCTGTCATGGGTGTGGGGCTTTTCGTGTTCTGCTGAGATTACACAGGCTTCTGGTGAGCTGACGGTGAGGAGGCCGAACCATGGCGTTCATTCGTAAGCACAGGGTGGTGTTAGTGCCACTGTTCGTGGTGATCCTCGGAACGGTGGGGTTGCTGTTCTTGCTGCACTCGAAGTCGGAGGAGCCGGGCGGGAACGTGTCGTCTGCGTACCCGCGTGAGACGGTGCAGGCGTGGCAGGAGGATCCTTTGCGGCGCACGCAGCATGGGCGCGAGTACCGGTTCGTGCGAACGGTCGAGTACGTCGACCCGGAGACGGAACAGGTCGTGACCGAGGAGTCCGTCTCGACGGTACGCGAGCGGGCGACGAACGCCTGCTACAAGGACGCCGCGGGCAAGTGGCAGCCGACGGTCCCCGAGTGGGAGACAAACGGCCTCGGCTTCAAGATGGATAAGAACTCGTGGCAGATCGAGGTGCCGCTGACGCTCGGCAGCGTCTACGAGTACACGGTCGGCGGCAAGACGCTCGCGATGCGGCCGAAAGTGATCGGCCTCAGTGACGGCCAACACACCACCGTCCTGGGCCAGATCGATGCAAGCGTGATCGGCCAGATCGACGAGAGTGACCCGTCGAAGCTCGTGTTTGCCGACGCGCTGGGCGCGGGTTCGGGCGTCGATATCGAGTTGGTTCTCGAGCGCGCGTCGTTGCATCAGAACGTCGTCCTTCGCGCCAAGCCGGCACTGCCTGAGGGGTTCAACGCCGAAAACACGCGCCTCTACGTCTACACCGAGCTTGGACTCGATGCGCTCACGGCCCGCCACGAGGTCAACGTGCGCGTCGGCGACACGCCGGTGAACGTATCTGCCAGTGACCTCGAGACGGCTCGCAACACGAGCGACCCGATCACGTTCACCGTCGAGAAGACGGTCAACGGCCGGATCCAGGAAGAGACTCTGCATCGCTTCGTGGCCTCACGCGTCTGGGACGAGACCGGGCCCGAAAACGAGGCGGTCGCTGCACGTCAGCTCTGGCGCAGTCCCGTCGACTCCAAGACGTACCTGGTCGAGAGCCTCCCGCATTCGTACATCGCTGACGCAACCGGCGTGGTCACGCTCGATTACGAGAGCCAAAACGGCACGATGGACGAGGACGAGACCTGGACGGCGGATGCGACCTACTACGTGACGGGCGACGTGGTCATCGGCGCGGGCAAAACGCTCACCATCGAGCCCGGCACAGTGGTCAAGTTCGCCGAGGACACGCAGATCAACGCGGGCATCTACGAGACCGAATCGGGTGCCAAGGTCATCGCCAAAGGCGAGGCGTACAACTACATCGTGTTCACGAGCGATACGGACGACAACTGCGGCGAGGACCTCACGCCCGGCGAGTCCACGAGCGGCACGAGCTCCTACTACAGAGTAGCGGTCGAGGTTGGCTACCACGGCAATGACGACAGCGAGATCGAGTACTGCAAGGCGGCGTTCGGCATTTGGGGTCTCGTTACCGCAGGACGCATCGACACCCCGATCGCCCACTGCATCGCCGCTGATTGTTGGTGCGGCATCCTGGCCTGCCGGGGCGATTCGGACAGCGCGTCCGACGTGTTCAACTGCCTGGCGACCGACTCGCATCTCGGCCTGTGCGCCTGGGTCCGGGGGGAGAACAGGCCTGACGAGTTCTCCTTCACGAACAACACAGTCGATGGGTGCACCTATGGCATCTTCCTCACGCTCGAGGACGAGAGCGGGGACGACCCCATCATGAACGTCAAGAACAACCTGTTGACCGGGTGCGCGGCTGCCGGGATTGCGCGCAACGGCAACGGCACGGGCGGGACATGGAATATCGACTACAATGGGTTCTGGGACAATGAGGAGAACTACGACGGAGGTATCTCTGGCGGCGCCAACGATGTCGTGCTGGACGTGAGCCCCTACGACGGGGACGAAGGCTACAACGACAGCCCGCTCGGTGCCTACTTCGTCGATACTACGGACGTCGGCGGCCCCAACGTCATCGATGGATCGAATCTCGTCGACGAGGGCAGTGCTGGTTTCACCACCCTGTACGGCAGCGGCGCACAATGTGATATCACGGCGCCGGAGGCGATCGAAGACGACATCGCGTCGGATACAACATGGGCCAAGCGCGCAGTTGACACGGGGACCGTTGACATCGGCTATCACCACCCCCGCGTGGACTACGTAATCGACGATACGGACGTCGAGATCGGCAGTTCGAGCGACGTGACGCTCACGATCAACCCTGGCGTGGTCGTAGCTTTCAGCGGCAGTGATTCCACCCTGCAGTTCAACCCCAGCGCTTCTGGGGATGCGACACTTGTGTGCGACGGGGACCCGGATGACTACATCGTAATGGCTGGTGCACCCAGCGTCTCGATGGATATCGAGGCACAGCGCGCTGGCAGCTCTGATGGTGCCTTGCGCCAGGACGGTGCGAGCGGTGCTTCTGCTTCCGTCACTTTGTGCCGCTTTGTTCGCCTGAACACAGGGTTCGGGGCCACTGAAAGCTCCGTGGACGAGGTCGAGCACTGCGTTTTCGAAGGGTGTGGGAAGGGCGTCTACGCCGTGCCCTACCCATCTCCTGAGTACAGCATCACGCTGGACACCTGCCTGTTCCATGATAACGACACGGGCTGCTGCCTTGTTTTCTATTACGGGTCCATGAAGTCAGCAACCCTGCGAAACTGCACGTTCGATGGGGGCAACAGCGGCTTGCGCTACTACCAGGGGTACGCATACAACAAATCGCTTCTGGTCAACGACTGTCTTTTCACCAACTCCTCGACGGCGGGTATTTGGCTCGAGTGCGGCATGCCGAACGCCTATGAGGAGGATCACAACGCGTTCTGGGCGTGCGATGCCAACGTGCAAATCGGCTCCAGCCCCGGCTCGATCGGTGCGAACTCGATCGTGCTGCTCGCCGACCCGTACGATCCGGACTGGTTCGATGCGGAGAATCCTGGCTCGGCCAACTGGCGCGCCCAGTGGTACCTCCGGCAGGACGATGACTTCAAGTCGGAGTGCGTCGACGGCGGCTCGCAGAGCGCGGACGACGCCGGCCTTTCCCTTTTCACGACGAAGCTCGACGCCAGCAACGTCTGGTTGGATGTCGGCCCGGTTGACATCGGCTACCACTACGACCCTGATTACGGCGACGCCTCGGCGGTCACGATCAGCAACATCTATTGCACCAATGACCAGGGCGGCAACCAGCTTTCGATTTCCGTCACGCTGGACCAGAGCTGGGCTTGGCGCATCGAGATCTTCGCCCTCACTGACCTCGAGACCCCGATCCGCACGGTTGACGGGAGCGGCCAAGCCATCAGCTGGACGTGGTACGGCAAGAACGACGGCGGGCAGTACGTCGACGATGGGACGTATCTCGTCGTGATCTCGGCGCAGAACGGGACCGACTTCGAGCCCTTCCGGTTCTACGTGTACCTCGACAACGAGGATCCGGCCATCGCCATCATGTTCCCCGAGGATGGGGCAGTAGTCCTTGGCTTCTAGTGTAGTGCGTCGTAATTATCTTGACATATTATTCTGTGTGGGCCATGATCC
>CAZCQN010000113.1:0-10256 GCA_964500825.1 uncultured Verrucomicrobiota bacterium
TGGCCGAGCGAGGTCTTGCCGACGCCGGGCGGGCCGACGAAGCACAGGATCGGGCCGTGCGTGTCGCGTTTGAGGGTGCGCACAGCCAGGTACTCGATGATGCGGTCCTTGATCTGGTCGAGGCCGTAGTGGTCTTCGTCCAGGATGCGGCGCGCGCGCTTGAGCTCGAGGTTGTCGTCGGTCGAGACGCGCCACGGCAGCTCGATGACCCAGTCGAGGTAGGTGCGGATCATCTGGTGCTCGGGCGAGATGGGCGGGATGCGGCGCAGGCGTTTGAGCTCGCGGTCGGCTTCCTGGCGCACCTCGTCGGGCAGGTCGAGCTTGGCAACGCGCGTGGCGAGCTCGTCGACTTCGGCCTGGGTCTCGTCGGTCTCGCCGAGCTCTTGCTGGATGGCCTTGAGCTGTTCGCGCAGGTAGTACTCGCGCTGGCTCTTGGTGATCTCGGCCTGGACGTCCTCCTTGATCTTGCCGCCGATCTCGAGGATCTCGACCTCGTGGTTCAGGACGCGCAGGAGGCGGCGGTACTTTTCAGCGATGTCCTTGAGCTCGAGGATCTGCTGCTTCTCCTCGATCTTGAGCCGGAACAGCGTGGCGACCAGGTAGACGAGCATGAGCGGGTCGTCGATGCTCATGGCGGCGTTGCGCAGGTCGTCGGGCAGGTAGCTCACCATCGAGACGATCCGGTTGATGAGCTCGACCATGGTGCGCATGAGCGCTTCGACCTCGGGCGTGCGCTCGGCCTTCTCGTCGAGGACGGTGAGGCGCGCGCGGATGCACGGCTCGTGCTGGACCACCTCGTCGACGGCGGCCTTGCGGAGGCCCTGGACGAGGATGCGCATCGTGCCGTCGGGCATGCGGAGCAGCTTGAGGATCGAGCAGACGGTGCCGGTGCCGAAGAGGTTCTCGGGCGTCTCCTCGGCTTCGCCCTCCTTGGCCGGGCGCATGGCAACGGCGGCGATCATCTTGTCGCTCGTCATCGCCGCCTCGACCGCGGCAAGCGAGACCGGCTTGCCGATCGCCACGGGCGTGACCGTGGCGGGGAAGATGACGTTGTTGCTGATGGGCAGGACGGGGAGCTCGCCGGGGATCTCCTCGGTGCGGGCCGGCTCAAGCTCCGGCATCGGGGGGAGCTGAGCGGCCGTCGTCTTGCTGTTCTTGTCTTGAGCCATGGTGTGTTCGAGCTCAGCGGCTATTCGACTTCGATGTCGACCGACTCGTGCTTGGATGGCGGTTGCTTGGCGATGCTGATCGTTAGAAACCCGTCCTCGAACTGGGCGCTGATGTCCTCATCGCGGACGCCGGGACGCAGGTGCAGGACGCGCTCGAAGGAGCCGTAGTTGATCTCCATCTGATGGTAGGACGTGACGCCGTCGGGCGGCTTCTCGCGACGAACCCCGCGGATGATGAGGCGGTTGTTGTCGAGCGAGATGCCGAGGTCGTCCCGGTTCACGCCGGCAAGCTCGATCTTGACGATGAGTCCGTCGGCCGTTTCGTACACGTCCGCCATCGGGCTCCAATGGTGCTGGCAGACGGTATTGACCGGGTGTCTGGGCGAGAAGAGATGGTAGAAGAGGTTCTCCATCTCGCTCGCGATGACGTCCATCTGCTTGAAGACGTTGTTGTCGCCGTCTTTCATGGGGCGGTTGTCTCCGGCGCTATTAAGAGGGACCGGCCGTTCAGAGCATGGCGTTCGCTGGCTGCGACGGCCTCTCGTCGTCAAGCAAGTCTACGCCCGGGGCCTGCGGGCAGACAACCGGAAACTGCGGCCCGCGGGCAGGGCTGCGTGCTCAACTGGTTCATCGGTGTCTGGGAGGGCGGCTGGAGTCGAAACGGACAAGAAACGCCGGCGGACCGGGTTGGGGAAGGTCGGGCCGAGTGGCTCGGGCGAAGAGAGGGCCCCCGCATGCAACGTGGGGCGACTCGGCGCCAGCGGGGGCCGTTGAGTCGCGCCGCATATCGGACAAGCAGCGCGGTCGGCGCACCCCGTCGTTCGACCTTGTGCTGAATCAGCCAGCGATCAGACGGGGCCTACAAATCCATAACATCCCTGGTTGCCGGGTTGGTTGGGAGCAACACCGGTGCCATGGCGGCCAGCGCGAGAAGTGGAGCGCTGTAATGCCTTGCGCTGGAAGATATTCCGGATGAACATCGAGCGTACAAGCGCTCCCAAAGAGCCCTAATGGGGCTCGATTCTCACGCCGCCTGCGCGAGGCTCACTCGGACTGGGAGTCGGGCTCGGAGCAGAGCGCTTGCTCGGAGGCCGCGTGCGCTCGGGGGCAAGAAGAAGCGCCTCGCCATTGCCGGCGAGGCGCTGGCATTCAGTCTATGTATGGCCTTGCTCGGGCTGGTCGGCTACTTCTTTCTGCGGCGGATGGCAAGGAGGCCGACGGCGGCTGTGCCGATCAGGGCGAGCGTGCCCGGCTCGGGAATCGTCGTGAGGCCGAAGGCCATGTTGTAGGTCATCCAGGCCCATTCCTCGGGGTTGCCCACGGGAATGAGCGGAATGCCGCAGGTCTGGTCGACCTTGCCGGTGACGGCCCACTGGGTCTGCTCCTGGCAGATGCCGGTGTGCCAGCCCCAGACCGGCGTGCTGTCGATGACAGGCGTGATCGCTACGATCGAGATCCAGTACCGGACGCCCTCTTCCTGCTCAAACCAGTGGTCCTCGGGCAGGTAGTACCTGTACTCGTAGACGGTCTCGGGCACCGAGTCAGGCCCGATGGCCATCTCGTTCACGTCGGAGAGCGGCGCGTAGTAGTCCTGCAGCAATGCCCCGGGCCGATAGAAGCCCTTCGTGCCGTCGTAGTAGTCCTCGTAGATCAGGATGGCAAACCCGTCGGGCTGGAACGCGTCATCGTACAGATACGAGCCCCACCAGTGGATGTCGGTGACTGGCCGGCCGTCGGGGCAGACCCAGTCGTCGGCCTTGATAATATCGGGTTCGGAACCGACGGGATCCCACTGGCTCTGCAAATCCAAGCCGTTTTCCATGTCCGGCGGCTGGACCCACTTGAAGATGTCGCCTCCGTCGTCGACCCCGGCCGAGGCCTGGAACGAGAACCCAACGAGAATAATTGCCGCGATGCTCAGTATTGCTAGCCGTGTCATCAGTAACCCCCTCAACCTTGTCTTGGAGCCGTCTATGCTTCTCTTGGAGCCGTCTATGCTTCTCTTGAAGCCGTCTTCGCTTCTCTTGAAGCCGTCCGCGCCAACCCCAGCGCGGAACGAGCGATTGTCCATAACCGGGCGGCCGCTGATGTGCGGCCGTCCCACGCGCCCGGCGCCTTAGCGGCGACGGAAGCGCGTCCAAATAGCAAACATGCCCAGTCCGAACAGGGCGACGAGCGACGGCTCAGGAATGGTCGTGAGCTCGAACGCCATGTCATACTGAGCGTCCTGCCACGGATTGGCTTCTTGGCCGCCAAAGGTCGGATTGACCGAACCCGGATCCTTGGTCGACTGGGCCGATCCGCGGAGCAGTTCGTCGATGTCGGTGTTGACGGCCGTGTGCCAACCCCACATGGGCCAACGCTTCGTCCCTTCGGTCAGCGCCACGATGGCGAGCCAGTAGACGTCGCCCTCAGTCTGCTGGAACGGGTCGTCCAAGTACGCGGTGTACTGGAAGACCTCTTCCCCGTTGCCGTCGAGGCCGCAGGCCGTTTCGGCAACGGCGGCAAGACTCAACTGCTGCCTGTAGAGGAGCGGGCCGGGCAGATTGCTCGCGTCGTTGGCGTAAATGGTGATCTCGAAGGCGTCGATGGGGTTGCCGCCATCGGTGTTGAAGTAGTAGGAACCCCACCAGTGGACGTCCGTGACCGGGCGCCCATCAGGACAGCGCCAATTGTCGGCACGGATGATGTTCGGCTCGCCATCGATCAGGTCCCACTGCGACTGGAGGTTCCAGCCGCTGGTCATGTCTGGGAGCTGGAGTACACCCTTTGGGATGTCGCGCGCCGATGCCGCCGCGGCGAGCCCGACAAGAACCAGGGCCGTCAGGACGACTCTGAGCTTGTGATTCATTCCCTTACCTCATCCTTTTCGTCATACCCACGCCACGAAGCTGGCAGAAGGTATCAGTCCGCACTCACACGATACACCGCACCCCTGCGGTGAGAGCGATGAGGGGAATCGGTTAAGGGAACCGCGCGCCAGACAAGCTGAACGACGCGTGGTAGAGAAGAGAAGCGTCCTGAAATAAGGGGAGCAGCCTACCCTTCCTGAAGGTTGCTCCTCAGGACAAGCCCCTAACCGTCATCCTCTTTTCGCGTAAGAAATGTACCATGACGAACCGGAAAAGTCAACTCGTTTTTTCGCCGATCTGCCGATACTTCGGACGAATCGGCAGCATGTTTCCGGCCAGCTTTCGGCGCCGGCGAACGCTATTCCCGCTTCTCAGGAGCGCGACCTCCTCAGCAACGGGCTTCCGGCGAGGCCGATCGCCCATACAACTCATCGGTTGTCGCAGCAGTTCCCTTCGGTGCTTCCGTGCAGAGATTGACCGGCTCCCACCCGCCTGGTAGAATATGTGTGGGCGGATGATGAGGGCTTCAGGTGTGCCAAAGGCCATGGATGAGGAGCCGAGATTCCTTGCGGACGATATGGTGGGTAAGCTGGCCCGGTGGCTGCGCATCATCGGGCTGGACGTGGCGCCGGCGGGGCGGGTTGACGATAACGACCTGATGCGCAGGGCGTTAGAGGAGGGCCGCATCCTGCTCACGCGCCATGGCCGGCTGCTGGACCAGATCACGGCGAAGGATCTCAAGCCCCGGCGTGGCGAGCTCAGGTGGATCGTGCTGAAGAGCCCGCAGTACCTTGAGCAGATCGAGCAGGTTCTGCAAGAGACTGGGGCGGAGGTAGATGACGAGAAACTCTTCACGCGGTGCCTTGTGTGCAACTCGCCTCTCGAGCCGGCGTCGAAGGAGGAGGTCGCGGGCGAGGTGCCGGAGTTCACGTACTCGGTCCAGGACACGTACGTCCGCTGCCGCACCTGCAACAAGGTCTTTTGGCGGGGCACACACACAGACCGGATCCTGGAGAAGCTGAAGCGGTTCCGGCCATGAGCACTCTCTCCGTGCTCTCCGTGCCCTCCGTGGTTAATGATCCGAAGTCTAACCACGGAGGGCACGGAGAGCACGGAGCCTGAAGCAGGTTCGAGAAACGATGCCTGACGGGCTTGAAAAAGAGATGGCGAAGGCGCGGGGCGAGATGCGGCGGCTGCAGGTGGCCGTCGATCTGGCGTGCGCGGCGATCCGCAGCGGCACCTACACGCGTGCCGAGTGCGAGGAGTTCATCGAGGCCGCGCGCGAGTGGGCCAAGAAGCTCTGCCCCGACCGGCTGGATCTTTTTGAGATGATCTACGCGCGCCGGATGCGGCGCCTGATCGAGGAATATGCGCGCAAGCAATAGCGATCACCGTTTGTTTCACGGAGGCCCGTGTAGTGCAGGAAGCTGACCCCGTCTACAAAGGCTTGGTGGCGGAGTGGTACGACCGGCTGCTGACGACGGAGGGGAAGGATATCGAGTTCTACAGCGAGCGGGCAGGCCAGGTCGAGGGGCCGATGCTGGAGCTGGGCTGCGGGACGGGGCGGATTCTCTTGGCGATTCGCCGCATGGGGAAAGATATTGAGGGCCTCGATGTTTCCGGGGAAATGCTCGCGATCTGCCGGGAGAAGCTGGCGCGAGAAGGGCTCTCGGCTATGCTCTACGAGCAGGACTGCGCCGAGTTCAGCACGGGCCGCCGGTACGACATGATCTTCGTCGCCGGCGGCTCGTTCCATCTGATCGCCGAGCTGGAGCGGGTCCGATCCTGCCTGGCGCGCGTTCGGTCGCATCTCAACCCCGGCGGCGTGTTCCTTCTCGACGTGTGCCGGTTCGACGACGAGTCGGACGGCGTGTGGCAGGACGGCCGAACGGCGACAGACGGGCGTGAGGAGTTCCGGTGCCGTCACTTGAACCGGCTGGACACGAAGAACCAGGTGCGGACGCTGACCTCGAAGTACGAGGTGTACGTCGACGGCAAGCTGGCCAAGACGGAAGAGGACGTGATGAAGCTGCGCTGGTACGAGGGTGACCAGCTCGCCGACCTGCTGCGTGAAGCCGGCTTCTCGCGGATCGAGCAACAGCGCGAGACGATCATCAACACGCACGAGGGGACCGTGGTGTACTGCGCCTGGGCGTGAACGAGAGGAGATCATGATGAGGAGCATTCTGTTTGTGCTGGTCGCGGTTGGGGTTTGTTCAGTCGGCTTCGCCGCTGGGCCGCCAGCCGACGAAGTGTCGGTTGACGAAGTGTCGGCCGAGCAGGAACCAGTCGGTGAAGCGTGGAGCCTCGAAGAGCGAGGGCCCGAAAGGGAAAGCGTGGTTGACTCGCTCACCGAGAAGCAGAAGTTGTGGGTACTCGCTACCTGTGCTGTGATTACCGAGATCAACCACGGACGGCACGACATACTTGGTGGTGGTGAGAGGACCGAGGAGAACATCGAGAGAGAGAGGAGCTACCTCAAGGAATCGTGGGGCGCCGATTCCAGTGAAGACGTTCTCGCGTGGCTGGAGTGGTTCCGACACAAAGGAAGTCGGAAGGAGTTCGAGGACTTGGGCGCCCAGATCAGCTCGCTGACTCCCGAACAGATGGAATCGCTGAGAGAACAGATGGAGGGCCATCCGGGACTGAAGAACAAGGTCGAGGTTCTGGAAGCACACTACGAGGCGCTGGGCGAGAAGAGCCTCAAAGGCTGGGATGCCGCGCGTTGCGTGGCCATGTGCGGTTGGGCCTACGTCGCCGGTTACCTGACCGAGGAGGAGGCCTGGGAGCACATGCTGCCCGCAGCACGCTTTCTGCAGAAGACGCTCGATTCGTGGCGCGACCTCGGCGACAATTACCTCATCGGGAACCAGTTCTTCATAGCGGAGCAGCTAGACAAGAGCACCGATCCCACCTGGTACATCATCGAGAAGCTCTGCACCGAGCCCGATAGCCCGTGGGTCAAGCTCCCATGGGACCTCGACCTCGGCGGCAGCTCCGATGGCGACGAGGAGCAGGAACAGACGAAGGACGAGGCGATGCTGGAGTTCTACCGGACGCAGAGCGTGTGGACGGATCCGGGCGAGTATGAGGCGATGTACGCAGGGATTCCCGACGACGTCGGCGCGATCGTGGAGGCCGTGCAGGGCGTCGTGGTGCCCTCGTTGGTGTGGCTGTACGATCTGGAGCCGTCGGAGGCGCAGCAGGAGGGGTCCATCATCCGCAGAACCGACGAGCTGCTCGCGCGGATCAAGGCGCTCGATAGCGCGGGTCTCGACGTGAAGCGCCCGCCCGAGAAGCTCCTCGAGGTTTGCTGCCGACAGTTCGCCGTGCTGACGTGCTCGATCTTGCGTCACAAGGGCATCCCCGCACGGGCCCGCGCCGGCTACGCGCTCTACACCTGGCGGCACGGCAAGTACGAGAACCACTGGATCTGCGAGTACTGGAACGAGGACGAGAAGCGCTGGATCCAGGTCGACGCGCAGATCGACGCCAAGCAGCGCGAGATCATGAAGATCGACTTCGACACGCTCGACATGCCGCCGGGCCGGTTCGTCGTCGCCGGCGAGGGCTGGCGGCTGTTCCGCGACGGCGACGTCCCGCCCGAGAACTTCGGCGTCGGCGGCGGCGACGTCTGGCACGCCTTGGGCTGGCGCATGGCGATGGAGAACGTCACCTGCGACATGCTGGCGCTGAACAAGGTGGAGCTGCTGCCCTGGGACGTGCCGCCGTTCGCCAGAAAAACCGAGGATGAAATGTCGCCCGAGGACATGGCCCTCATCGAGCAAGCGGCGCAGCTCACCGTCGAGGTCAACACCCGCTGGGCCGACATGCGCGCGTTCTACGACAGCCACCCCGCCTTCCACATGCCCGAGGGGTTTGAGGACGACAAGCAAGCAGAGGGCACGGAGGAGTAGCCTTCGCCCTGTCTCCGCAGCATCACCATACCGGCAATAGGTATTGCCACCGGCTTCAGCCGGTGGTTCGCGTGACACCAGAGTCCATGTCCGGAGCGCGCTTCAGCGTGCTTCTCGACAAAGGCCTTCAGGCAGTGCAAGGAATCGGCTGAAGCCCCTTGTCGAGAAGCCTGCTAAAGCAGGCTGGGGAAACTGTCCCTCCAAACCCACACCACCGGCTGAAGCCGGTGGCGATACCTACTTGTGCCTGAGCAGTTGCCTGCGTCGTGGATGAGCAACACGGCTTGTCGGGGCTACTTCGCTGGTCCGCTCATTGTCGTGCGCAGGCGGACCGCAAGGTGGGTGTGGCGGAGGTCGGTCTTATCGTTGTGGACGGCGATGTTGATGGCTTTGGGTTGGCCGACGAGGACGACGAGCTTCTGGCCGCGGGTCACGGCGGTGTAGAGGAGGTTGCGCTGCAAGAGCATGTAGTGCTGGGTGACCATCGGGACGACGACGGCGGGATACTCGCACCCCTGCGCTTTGTGGATTGAGGCGGCGTAGGCCAGCATGATCTCGTCGACTTCGCCGCGCTCGTAGGCGATGGTGCGACCGTCAATGTCGACGAGGAGGCGGCGGTTCTCGTCGTCGAAGCCGGTGATGCGGCCGAGGTCGCCGTTGTAGACGTCCTTTGTGTAATTGTTGCGGATCTGCATGACGCGGTCGCCGATGCGCAGGTTGCGGCCGCCGAAGACGAGTTTTTCCCCGCGCGGATTGAGCAGTTGCTGGAGCTCGATGTTGAGGTTCTCGACGCCGACGAGGCCGCGGTGGATGGGCGCGAGGACCTGGACGTCGTTCATCGGGTCGAGCTTGAAGCGTTTCGGGATACGGACGGCAACGAGCTCCTTGATCACGTCGAGGATGGCCTGCTGCGTGTGTTTTTCCACGAAGTAGAAGTCGGCCAGCTTGCCGTCGGCCATCTGCTCGGCGCGCGGGAACTCGCCGCGGTTGATGCGGTGGGCGTTGGTGACGATGAGGCTGCGCTCGGCCTGGCGGAAGATGTGGGTGAGGCGCGCGGCGGGGACGACGTTCGACGCGAGCAGGTCGCGCAGAACGCTGCCGGGGCCGACGGACGGGAGCTGGTCGGCGTCACCGATGAGGACGAGGTGCGTCTGCGGGCCGATGGCGCGCAGCAGGTTGTCCATGAGCGAGGCGTCGATCATGGAGACCTCGTCGACGATGACGGCGTCGGCCTCGATTTCGGTGCCTTCGCGGCGCATGAAGGTGCCGGTTTTCGGGCTGAACTCGAGCAGGCGGTGGATGGTCGAGGCGCCGAAGCCGGTGATTTCCGCGAGGCGCTTGGCGGCGCGTCCGGTCGGCGCGCACAACGCGATGTTCACCTTCTTGGCCTGCAGGATGCGGACGAGGCAGTCGACGAGGGTGGTCTTGCCGGTGCCGGGGCCGCCGGTGATGACGAGGACTTTTTCGTGCAGGGCGGCGCGGAGGGCGTTCTGCTGTTCGGGGCTGAGCTCGATGCCGGCGTGTTTCTGAACCCATTTGACGGCTTGCGGCAGCTTGATCGGCGGAAGGAGGCCTTTCGCCGCTGAAATGGTCGCGAGCTTCGTGGCGATGTTGTCCTCGGCGCGGTACAGCGCCTTGAGGTACACGCCGGCCGGCGGGATCTCGCGGCGACTGGTTTTCTTGAGGAGGCGCTGGAGGTCGTCGTCGGTTGCGTCGGCGAGGTCGGGCGCTTCGTCGTCGAAGCGGGCGTAGACGACGAGGCGCGTCTCGACGAGGCGGCGGAGGGCTTCGAGGATGCGGCCCTCCCCTATTCCGAGCAGCTCCTTCGCTTTCTCGACGAGCGCGTACGGGGGCAGGTAGCAGTGGCCTTCGGCGCCGGCGGCCTGCTCGAGCGCGTAGACGACGCCGGCCTCGGCGCGCTCGATCGAGTCCTCGGCGAAGCCGATGTGGCGCGCGATCTTGTCGGCGGTGTGGAAACCGATGCCGGTGATGTCGAGCGCGAGCTGGTACGGGTTGCGCTTGACCTGGGCGAGCGAGTCGGCGCCGTAGTGCTTGGCGATGCGGACGGCGTACGTGGTGGTGACGCCGTAGCTTTGGAGGAAGACGATCAGGTCGCGGATGTCGCGGTGCTTCTGCCATCCTTCCTTGACCGACGCGAGTTTCTTGCGGCCGAAACCTTCAATCTCGAGCAGACGGTCGGGCGTGCGGCCGATCACGTCGAGGGTTTCTGGGCCGAAGCGCTCGACGATGCGCGCGGCGAAGACGGGGCCGATGCCGGGGATGAGGCCGGAGCTCAGGTAGCGCTCGATGCCCTGCGT
>CAZCQN010000114.1:0-10219 GCA_964500825.1 uncultured Verrucomicrobiota bacterium
GGATGCCGATCTCACGCTTCTTCTGCACGACGGTCATGCTCAGGCCGCTGATGATAATAAAGCCGGCGACCACGACGATCAGGGCGACGAAGAGGGCTGTGATCACCCGCTCCTGGTTGACCATGCTGAAGAACTCGGGGTTGAGCTCGCCCCACGTGACGACTACGAACGGCTCGAACACCATGTGCCGGCAGTACACGCGGGCCCGGCCGAGCGCGTGGTCGGTCCCGGCCAGGAGCTCGTCAAGCGCGTCGAGCTCGGTGCGGAGCGGCTCCGCCTCGTCGAGCGTTGCCGAGAGCACCACGACGAGCGACTCGCCTTGCGCGAGCCGTTCTTGGGCCGCGTCTGCGGCGTCTGCGGCAGCCGTCACGGGGGCTGTCTCGTCGAGGGTGAAGTCGCGGTCGAGCCCGAGCGCTCTCTCCAGCGGGCGTTTCGTCTCCGCGAGCTCGTCGGGAAGCTCGTCGAGAAGCGTCGCGAGCGTTTCGGCCCACTTCGCTTGCTCCTCGTCGAGGTTCGCATTCCCCGCCAGCTCGCGGAGGACGGCCGGCTTGCCGCCGAGCGCCTCGAGCGAGGTGTCCAGCTTCTCGACGGCGGTCTCGAGCGTTATCCGGTAGTCGTCCAGGAGGTCGCGCTGGTGCAGCTCCTCGATTGTGGCGGCCAGCCGGGGCTTGATCTCGTCGGCGCGATCGGGATCGTCGAGTTTGATGCTGACGCGGTGCACGCTGCCACCGAGGCCGAGAAGGATCTGGGCCGTCTCGAGCGAGGTGTAGACGCTGAGGTCCTGCTCGATGTTGCCGTAGGCGAAGATGCCGGCGACGTAGGCGAGGAAGCTCGTCTTCTGCTCGCCGAGCGTGCCGGCGGTCGTTGAGCTGATCATCAGGTTGTCGTCGAGGCGGAGGTTGCCCTTGTCGGCGATCTGCTTGCCGATCACGATCGGCACGCGGTCGCCCCGCCGCGTGAACTCGAAGTCACCCTCGAGCAGCTTGTTCTCCGAGAGGATCGTCGAGACCTGCGGCTCGCGCTCGGGGTCGACGCCGCGCAGGTCGAACGCGTAGACCAGATTGTCGACGTGGACGTTCACCTTGCCGTAGATGAACGGGCTGGTTGCCTTGATCCCGTCGACCTCGCGGGCTGCGCGCTCGATCACAGCGAGATCGCGCTCGCGCACCACGTCGAAGACGCGGCGCTCGCGTTCGACCTTCTCCTTGTAGGCGACCAGGTCGGAGTAGTAGCCGGTGTAGGCGGTTGTGATCTGGTTGCGGAAGCCGGTCATCACCGCGAGCACGGTGATATAGGTGCCGACACCGACGGCCAGCCCCAGGATCGAGAACAGGGTGCTGACCGACACAAAGAGGCGGCCGCGCTTCGGCGCGAGGTATCGGAGGCAAACGGACAGCTCGAAACGCATCCGCGGTGTCCTCTCACTTGCACGAAAAAGGCGGCGACGCCATCGCGCTCGGATGGCGGACGCTGCCGCCGGCGTCAATACTATGGTCGGCCCGTCGGCACCGTGTCAAGCGGCCAGGCCGGGTTGACCCGGCGCGCGGTCATGCGTAAGATCAGCGGCGGATTCGGGGGCGCATCTCGGCGCGTTTCTCCCCTCGTGCACGCAGAAACAGGATTCGGACCAGCTTGGCAGGTGTTGCCATGTGGAACATGACGGCCCGGTGCGGCCTCGCGATCTTCCTCGTCCTCGTGTCGTGCGCATGCTGCGCAGGCGAGCCGACGGTGACGTGGGGTGACTACTCGGTTGAGGTCAACGAGCGCGGCAACCTGGGGCGCATCTTCATCGCGCGCGGCTTCGACGAGATCGAGGCGATGCGCGAACGCGTGCGCTCGAGCGGCGTCGAGCCGAACGTGTGGCAGGCCGTCCTGGTGCTTGTGCCGACCATCGACGTGACGTGGACGGACAACATGGGCCGGACGCAGCACACGGTCGCCACGCTCGAGCCCGAGCAGATGGCCAACGCGCGAGCAAGCTTCGAGAAGACGGCCGACTGGGTCTATGTGCTGAGCGGCGGCAATTTGTGCTGGGACGTCTCGGAGCTGGTCTTCGACGAGCCCGTTGTGCTCACGATGGGCCCCGAGCAAGAAGGCGCCTTCTTCCCGGCGCCGCTCAAGGACGAGATGCTCGCCGCGTTCCCCGACTGGAAGCCGGCACACGTCGATAGCGTGATCTGCGTTTTCCCGCCCGGCAACATGCACCTGAACGCGTTCGGCCGCTCATGGGGCCAGTGGCACGGCCCACTGAAGGCGGGCAACGCCAACATCGCCTTCTTCGCGGGCCAGATCGGGCCGGACGCCGGCATGGTCTACGTGATGCTGCACGAGTGGCTGCACCAGGCCGAGGCGGCCATGATGCACAACCTCGGCCACTTCGGCCTGCCCGGCCTGCACGACCTCGCCGAGAACGGCTACGGCGGGACCGACATCGGGCTCCCGAGCGAGACGTGCTGGTACCGCGACTTCATGTTCCGGCTGTTCCGCCCGGCGATGTGGCGGCAGGTCGACATGAACCGCAAGACGTGGTGGCGGCCGGCGCCGCGAAGCGACACCATCGCACAGTGGCTGGTGCGTGGGCCGTTCCCGAACGAGAAGAAGCGCGGGCTCGACGTCGATTTCCTTGACGGCGAGGCGGACGTCGTCCCGGTCGCGGGCGAGCAGACCGCGTTCCCCATCGAGGACAACGCCGCCTGGCACGCCGTTGAAACAGCAGCCCTGTACGAACCGCTGCCGGTTGATGCCACTGACACGCAGCGCCAGGAGCGCGCCGACCTCGAGCAGATCGTCAACTTCGCGGCGGCGTTCAAGCCGAACACGGACACGGTGGCGTACGCGCACGTCTACATCAACGCGCCGCGCACCGAGGAAGCGCTGCTGTGGATCGGCAGCGACAGCGGCGTCAAGGTCTTCTTCAACGGGCTCATGGTGCATCGCAACCGCGTCGACCGCGGCCTGGCCAGGGACGAGGACCGAGTGCCGGTGATGCTGGTGAAGGGGTGGAACCGGGTGCTCGTCAAGGTGGACCAGGGCGTCGACGCCTGGGGCTTCTGCGCGCGGCTGTCGACGGCCGATGGCGCGCCGGTGCCCGGGCTGACGACGGCCGTCGAGCTGCCCGAGGGCGCCACGTCGGAGCCCGGCAGGGCCGTGCCCGTCGCCTGGGACGGCAGGCTCTACGCGTGGGACGAGGTGAAGGACGACCCGTGGGCGAAGCTCCCGCGGCTCAGCGACGAGATGCTGCGTGCCATGACGGGGATCGAGGCGCTCACGCTCGAGGCGCGGACCGGCGTGCTGCGCGTGGGCCTCGGCACGTCGTCGCCCGTCGTGAGTCCCGTGCTGAGCCGGATCGAGCGGGCCGATGACGGCCTCAATAACCAGTTGACGTACAAGAACGAGTCGCTTGCCTGGATCCGCTATCGCACGAGGGCTCGCGATGAGCGCTTTGAGAGCACTCGCCGCGACCTGCTGCTGGTCCGGTGGGACCTGATCGACCCGTGGCTCGAGTGGCTCGAGAGCTGCTCGGCGGTGCCGGCCGATCGCTCGATTGCCGGATACGTCCTGTTGGAGCGGCAGCTTGCGTACGTGCTCTACACCGACCTCGGCGAGCGCGAGCCGGGCCGGGAGCTCGACCTGGTCACTGTCGAGGACGACGGCGTGCGCGCCTCGATCGGCCTTGACCGGGCCGAGTCGCTCACGGCCAAGATCGTCGATGCCCGTCTGCGCGTAACGAATACGAGGGCCGAGGCGGTGACGGTCAAGCGGATCGCCGCCGCGTGCGAGCACGCGGGCGTCAAGACGATCGCCCGATCGCCGATCGAAAACGAGCGCGTCGAGCCGGGCGGTGAGCTGTCGAGACGCGTCCCGCTGCTGCGCGTCGCCGCCGATGCCGAGCCGGGCGTCAAGCTCGCGCGCGTGTGGCTCGACGTCGAGACGCCGAGCGGCCCGACGAGGCTGGAGAAGTGGGTCGCCATCGAGGTGAAGCAGCCGGTCGGCATCGAGCTCGTCGTGGACGGGCCGAGCATCGTCAAGGACGGCGCGACGCGCAGCGCGCACCTTGTGCTGGCCAACAACGCCGCCCACCTTGGGAAGGTGACGTGGCGTGTCGGCGGGAAAGGAGTCCGGGCCAAGCCAGGCTCCGCGCGGTTCGTCATTCGGCCGCTGCCGCCGGTGACCGAGGAGACGCTCACGATCAGGTTCGGCAGGGCGAGGCGGACGGGCCTGACGGCCGTTGTCACGACCGTTGACGTGGCCGACGACACCGTGCCGGACTCGCGCCACGTGCTGCCGGTACAGGTCGGCGCGAGCAAGGCCTTGTTCCGCTACGACTTCGAGCGCGACCTCGAAGGCTGGCGCGTCGGCACCGGCACGTACTTGATCGAGCACGTGCCGGGCCGCGAGATGGGCGGCCAAGGGTACGCGCGCATTACGGACGGTGGCGGCGGCAAGTACGGCCGCGTCATGGTGTTTGGCCCGGAGCACGGGGCCGAAAGGGCGTGGCGTACCGCCTACAGCAGCGACGAGTACCCGATGATCGAGTTCTCGGTCGCGCTCAAGGACACGGGCAACGTCGGCGTCATTGTCCGCGCCGACGGCAAGCGGTACGTGCTGGTGCTCACGGGCGAGTTCCTCGATGGGAAGGGGGTCGATGCGGTGCTCGGCGACCTCGACCTCTCGACCGACGGCACGGTGCACACTGTCCGCTTCAACCTCGACGAGGCGCTCGATGCGGTCGCCGGCGAGGGTGTTCACGCGGTGCAGGAGATCTGGATCGGCGATCGCCGCGATTGGGCGAACCGCGAGCCGGGTCCTGACGTCGGAACCATTATGATCGACGAGTTCACGATCCGGTGAGCACCCGGAGTCTTGACAAACGCAAGCAAGTCACGTACATAGCGCGCTACGATGATCAGCGTTCAGAACGTCACGAAGCGCTACGGCTCGGTCGTCGCCGTTGACGACGTGAGCTTCGATGTGAGCTCCGGCGAGGTCCTGGGCTTCCTGGGCCCGAACGGCGCGGGCAAGACGACCACGATGAAGATCCTCACCTGTTTCATCGTGGCGAACGCCGGCACGGTGACGGTGGCCGACTACGATGTGATCGAGCACTCACTCGAGGTCCGGCGGCGGGTCGGCTACCTGCCCGAGAGCGTGCCGCTCTACACCGACATGCGCGTGATCGACTACCTGCGGTTTATTGCGCGCGCGAGAGAGATCCCGGCGAAGGAACGCACGGGCGCGATCTCGCGGGTGGTCGGCGAGTGCGGGCTTGGGCCGATGCTGGGGGCCGGCGTCGGCGAGCTCTCGAAGGGGTACCGCCAGCGGCTCGGCCTGGCGCAGGCGATGATCCACGACCCCGATATCCTGATTCTCGACGAGGCGACGAGTGGGCTCGACCCGAGCCAGATCGTCGAGATCCGCGCCTTGATCCGGGAGCTCGGCCGCGAGAAGACGGTCATCTTCAGCACGCACATTCTCCAGGAAGTCTCCGCCGTGTGCAGCCGCGTGCTCATCATCAACGAGGGACGGCTCGTCGCCGACGACACGCCCGACGGGCTCCGCGACCGTGCGGGCCGCGAGCAGACCAGCATCGTGCAGATCAACGGCCCGGCGAGCGAGGTCGAGCGCGCGCTCGGCGCTGCGCCCGGTGTCCGGGCCTGTACGCTCGTCGGCGCGAAGCAGGGCGGATACCATGAGTACCGCGTCGAGTCGGACCAGGGCGTGGCGATCGGCGAGCGGCTGTTCGAGCTCGTGCGCAGCCAAGGCTGGACGCTGAACGAGCTCAGGACCGAGCGGGCCTCGCTCGAGGACGTGTTCCTGGCCCTGACGAGGGGCGAAGCCACAACAGAGAGCGACGATTCGGAGGCGGGCGACGAGGCATGAGACTGCGCGCGATCGGCACAGTGTTGAGGCGCGAGTTCGGCGCGTACTTCGACTCGCCCATTGCCTACGTCTTCCTCGTGGCGTTCGTCGTCATTCCGAACGGGCTGTTCCTGTTCGTCTATGGGGCGCAGCGCCAGCTCAGCATGCGCGAGTACTTCAGTCTGCTGCCGTTCGTGTTCCTGTTCTTCGTGCCGGCGATCACGATGCGGCTGTGGTCCGAGGAGCGCCGCGCCGGCTCGATCGAGATCTTGTTGACCTTGCCCGTGCGCGCGGGCGAGGCGGTACTGGGCAAGTTCCTGGCCGCTTACGCGTTTCTCGTGGTGGCGCTGGCCGCGACGCTGACGATCCCGATCTCGATGACGATGTTCGGCTCGCCCGACTGGGGGCCCATCGTCGGTGCCTACCTCGGCGCGATCCTCATGGGGGGCGTGTTTCTCGCGCTCGGCGCGTACATCTCGAGCCTGAGCACGAACCAGATCGTCGCGTTCATCATCTCGGTCTCGTTGAGTTTCCTCTTGGTGCTCATTGGGTACCACTTCGTTCGGGCGGCGGCGGGCCGGCTCTGGACCTTCCTGGCCGACGTGCTGGCGTACCTGAGCGTGAAGACGCACTCGGACACCATCGCCAGGGGCGTTGTCGATACGAGCGACGTGATCTACTACGTGTCGCTCATCTTCCTGTTCTTGATGCTCAACGTGTACGCGATCCAGAGCCGTCGGTATGCAGGGTAGGGGAGCCGCGCGAGGACGTTCATGACGAGTCGTAAGGCACAGTTCCGGGTCTCGTACCTGGCGGGCATCGCGATCGTGATCGCGGCGCTCATCGGGGTGAACGTGCTCGGGCAGGTGCGCTTCAAGCGGTTCGACCTGACCGGGAGCGGGACGTTCACCATCTCGCCGGCCATGCGCCGCATCCTGGGCAGGCTGCGCGACCAGGTGAAGGTCACCTACTACGTCAGCAAGGAGCTGCCCGAGGAGCTGCGCGGCATCCGGCGCGACACGCTCGACCGCTTCCAGGATTTCGAGCGCGTGCTGGGCGAGAAGTTCAAGTACCGGATCGTCGACGTGCCGCGCGAGATCTTCGACGAGAAGAAGCGTGAGGCCGACCCGAGCTTGCGGCGGCTCTTCCAGGAGCTCGGCACCGAGCGCGTCGAGCCGCTGCACGCATCCGTCGGGCGCCAAGGGAGCCAGGAGGAGTCGCTCATCTTCTCGACGATCACGGTGGCCTACCTCGAGAAGCCGACGGAGTATATCCGCGCCTACGGCGATGCGACGCGCCTCGAATACGAGCTGGCGATGCTCCTCGTGCGTCTGATCGAGGAGTCGCCGCCGGTCGTGGCGTTCTTCGACGGCAAGCCGACCTACACCCAGCAGCCCGCGCGGGGGCCCGGCACGCTCCCGCGGCGCGTGCACGAGTTCTCGATCCTCCTGCGGTTCCTGAGCCAAACGTTCGACGTGCGCGAGATCGCGCTCGACGAGGGAAGCCCGATCCCCGATGAGACCGACTGCCTGGTCGTCGTGCAGCCGAGCCATCTGACCGAGCGGCAGAAGTACGAGATCAACCGCTACGTCAGCGGCGGCGGCGACGCGATCCTCTTCGTGTCCGAGTACGCGGTCGATACCGAGACCGGGCGCCTGCCGTTCCCGATCGAGCCGAACGCGCCGAACCTCAACGACGTGTTCGAGACGTGGGGCTTCACGATCGGGCCGGGGCTCGTGGCCGACGCCCGGACGAGCGTCGAGATCACGAAGGCGGTGTCGGTCGGCGTCGGCGTGCGCATGGAGCCGCAGTGGATGCCGATGTTCCTCTACCTCGGGGGCGAGCAGCTCGACCAGCGCTCGCCGTTTACGACGCGCCTGGCTGGGCTCTACTTCCGGAACGCGACCCCGATCGTGCTCGACGACGAGACGCTGCGCAACGACGGCATCGAGGCCCAGGTTCTGGCCAAGACGTCGCCGGACTCGTGGTACCTGCCCGCGGCCGCGTTGCCGTACCTGTCGCCGTTTCTGTTCCGAGCGCCGCCGAAAGACGAGATGGAGGGGCCGCAGAAGCTCGCCGTGCTGCTGCACGGCACGTTCCCATTCAAGTATGAGGGCCAGCCGGTGCCCGAGTGGCCTGCGGCCGGGGAAAACAACGAGGCTGCGGCGGACGAGGACGTTGCGGGGCCCGATGATCTTGCCGCTGACGACGTGGGCTCGAGCCAGGACACAAGCGAGGCCGGCGGGGCCGACGAAGCGCTGGCCGGGGAGGCGCCGGCCGAGCGGACGCCGGAGCTCGCGCCGCCCGTGGAGGAGCGGCCGGCTACGGTCCTCGTGGTCAGCACGGCCGAGCTGATCAAGGTCACGGAGATCGACCTGCGCGGCGCGCCGCAGTGGACCAACGAGCGGCTGCGCTTCTTCGTGAACGCGGTCGAGATCCTCGCACGTGGCGAGGGGTTGGCGTCGATCCGGGCCAAGACGCTCACGGCGCGGCCGTTCGAGAAGAGCTCACGGGCGAAGATGACGGCCTACACGCTGATCAACTTGCTGAGCGTGCCGATCATCGTCATTGCCGCCGGTGTCGGGCACTACACGATGCGGCGGCGTTCGAGGCGCGTCTACCGCGAGCGAGGGCTGTCATGAAGCCGAGGCAGATCTTGATCGCTGCCGCCGCGCTCGCCGTCGTCGTCGTGCTGCTCTTTGTGTTCGGCAAACGACGGGGCAGTTCCCGCGGCGTGGGCGAGCTTGTCGACCAGCTCGTCGTCCCCGGATTCGTCCCGGAGGATGCACGGCTCATCGAGGTGAGCAAGGCCGGGAGCGACACTGTCCGGCTCCGCAAGACGGGCGAGGGCTGGACGGTCGAGAGCGCCTGGGACTACGAGGCCGACGCGACGCGCCTGGCCGGGTTGCTCAGCGCGATCGAAGCGATGCGCGTCCGCGACGTTCGCTCGACCCGCGCAGCCAGCCACCCCGATTTCCGGCTCGATGACGCCGGCGGGATCTGGGTCCGCGTCTACGATCGCGACGACATCGAGATCGCCGTGTTCTGCGTGGGCAAGGCGATCTCGTACGACCGCTGCTTCGTGCGCCGGGCCGACTCGGATGCCGTGCTCGAAGCGACGGTCAATCTGCTTTACGTGCTCGGCTCCACCGGACCCGACCGCGTGCCGAACCCGGTGTCCTTTGTCGATAAGAACGTGGTGCGCTTCAACCCGGCTGATGTGCGCACGGTCACGCTCGAGCGCGACGGCGAGACCGTCGTCCTTGCCAAGGCCGAGGAGGTTGTGCTCGCCAAGGCCGAGGAGCCGGGCGTTGATCCCGGCACCGGCGAGGACGCGACGATCACGGCGGCGAAATGGGTCATCCGCGAGCCGCAAGAAGAGGCCGACGGGGACGTCGCCGAGGCCGACTTGGACGTGTGCGAGGAGATCGTTAGTGGCTTCTCCAGCATGGTGGCTACGGACATCGGCGGCGCCAGGACCGTCGCCGAGTGCGGCCTCGCCCCGCCGCAGGCACGCGTGACGATCGAGTTCAGCGAGGAGTCCGGCACCGAGCCGGTGACGATCCTGTTCGGCACAAAAGGGCCGAAAGGGAAGCGCTACTACGTGGTCAGGGACGAGGAAGGCGCGCGCATTTTCCTTGTTTCGAGCTACTACCGGTACCTGGCCAGGAAGGACCTGAACGAGCTGAGGAAGCTCAAACGCGAGCCCCCGCCCGATGAGCCGACCGAAGAACCCACCACCGAGCCCGCCGACCACCCTGCCGATGGGCCAGCCGACGGCACTGGAGCCGGGCCCACCGAATCACCCTGACGGGTGACTGGCCGCCTTTTCTGGGTTTTCCTTGCCGTACGTGTATGTGCGAGGACCTCTCACTTTGGAATGGAGGGCGGACGAAAATGGCCTGTGGATAAGTCGTTAGCAAACAGCGTGGCCTGGTGGATAAAGCGGACGTGAAGTTGTAAGTAGCTTATCGACCAGTGATTACGCTATGAGGTTCAACCTGCATGTGAGATCGGACCCGTGTGGATAGCCTGTGGGTGCGCGGTTGCCTCTCACGGTTTCTGGCAGGCCAGTGGGGCGTCGGGCGTGCGTGCTGCGGGGGTGTGGTGAGCAGCGGTCTGGCGGCAGGCATGGAAAAGGCAGGTGGGTGGCTTCCACCTGCCAGATCCTACGAAATGATACCGCCTAGGCGAAGCAGTCGTTTGGTTACTTGCCCTCCTTGTGACGGGAGATGTCGTTGTTGATCATCATGACGCGCTTGACGTCGTTGGCGATCGAGATCATTGCCTTTGACACCTCGGAGGCGAAAACAGAGAAGCCCTTGAGCAGCTCTTTCATCTTGGTGAGCTTGCCACGCAG